>SXIK01000039.1 GCA_005772855.1 Planctomycetia bacterium
GAATGTCGACCCCGTTTTGCCGGTGGTAGTCCAGGCAAAGCGCCTCGGCGACGCGCTTCCCCTCGTCATAGCAGCTCCGCTCGCCAATCGGATTCACATGGCCCCAGTAGGTCTCCTTCTGCGGATGGGCCTCGGGATCACCGTAGACCTCCGAAGTCGAAGCCTGCAGGATTCGAGCCTTCGTCCGACGGGCCAGTCCAAGCATGTTGACCATTCCCACGGTCGAGCACTTGATGGTCTTGATCGGATTGAACTGGTAGTGGATCGGCGAAGCAGGGCAAGCGAGGTTGTAGATCTGGTCCACCTCGAGAAAGACTGGGTGGACGATATCGTGCCTCAGAAGCTCGAAGTGAGGGTGCTGGAGCCTGTGCTCCACGTTCTGTCGCGCGCCCGTGAAGAAGTTGTCGAGACAGATAATTTCATTGCCCCGTTCGATGAGCCGGTCACACAGGTGGCTGCCGAGAAACCCGGCACCGCCGGTGACGAGGATGGTCTTCATTCGAGATGAAGGTAATACATCGCAGCGGATGTGTAAACGGGGTCAGAGTCCGCTGTAGCCCTTGCCACCGGAAAGTGCATCCCCCAAAAGGCACCGGTACACGTCGCCCTCCACAGTTCGCTGGGCGATCTGATATCCTCTGCGCATGGACTCAGCCCGGAATCTCTACCTCGCGGTTGACTTGGGTGGCACCAAGGTGGCCGTGAGCCTCTGGATGGACTCGGACGAGACGATCCCCCGCCAGCTCGGCGAGTCCACGAGCTGGAGCACGTTTCAGGATGGACCAGGGCGCAACATCGACTCCATTGTGGAAGCTGCCGCAGAGCTCCGGGGACAGCATGCGCAGGGGGTGCGGCTCACTGCGATCGGGATCTCTGGCGGCGGCCCCCTGAACCCCGTGACGGGCGAAATCCTCTCGGTCCCGAACCTGCCTGGATGGGTCCACGTGCCCATCACGCGAATCCTCTCCGATCGTCTCGGTGCTCCCGCCCGAATTGAAAATGACGCCAACGCGTGCGCTGCTGCAGAATGGCTCCACGGCGCGGGCCGTGGAGCGAAGCACATGGCGTTCCTGACCTGCTCGACAGGCATTGGGGCGGGCCTCGTGCTCGAGGGCCGGCTCCATCGAGGTGCGCGATTTCTGGCGGGCGAAGTGGGCCATCAAGTGATCGTTCCGAACGGCCTCCCCTGCGGCTGCGGCAAGCAAGGCTGCCTCGAGGCGTATGCGAGTGGATCCGGTATCAGTACACGCCTCAAGCCATTTCGGGAGAAGAATTCGCGGCTCCCGGGAACAGCGAAGGAGCTCGTCGAGGCGGCAAGACGAGGGGATGACTTTTCGATCGAGTTCCTGCGCGAGACAGCGGAGTTCCTGGCCATGGGCCTCGCGAACCTCGTCTTCATCCTGGACCTTGACCGACTTGTGCTCGGCACCATCCCAACGGCGGCCGGCGAGCTCTTCTTCGCGCCGCTACGAGAAGCGCTTCTACGTCGACTCTGGCCCGAGTTCCGCCAGGGGATTGACTTGCGCCCGTCGGCCCTCTGGCCGAGGCTTGGAGACTACGCGGCCCTTGCGGTCGCACGTGACCTGCCTCCTCTCCTTCGGGACGTTGCCCCCTGAGAACGACCGTCACACCCGGATCGAGTTGTCCACGAGTTGTACAGTTGGCTACGTGGAAGGAAGTGCCGGGCGGCGGGTGATCTGCGGCGTGCTACCAGGCATTTGGGCTTCCGCGCTCGGGTGGCTCGCTTCTTGAAGAGAAGGCTCGCAATGCCCAAGTCCTTGCCAGTCTCTGTAGCCAGGGACCGTAGAGCCGGGAACGACCGTAGAGCCCGGCCGACGCCGTTCACCGCAATTTTTCGCTGGCAAGGCCGCCGACACACCTTCCGCCGGCAGGGAGAAGGAGCGAATCAGTACGTCGATCGCCCGTCGCGACGAACCTCGGCTCTTGTCGTGTGCATCGTGACTCTCTCACTTCTGGATGCATTCTTCACTCTCCTCCACCTCGAACAAGGCGGCAAGGAGATCAATCCTCTCATGGCGCTTTTCCTCGGCCTGGGCGTGCCCATGTTCTTGATCGCCAAGACGACCTTGACCGACCTTGGCGTGATCTTCCTGGCAATCCACGAGAACTTTCGCCTCGGCCAGAGGGCTCTCAATGTCGCGGCAGTGGTCTATTCGATCTTGCTCTCCTATCACGGCGTCTTGATCCTTTGGAAAGCGGGCTGAGCGCTGACCACGGGAAGCCCCTGCCATAATACTCCGCACGACCAGGGCGGGAGCCCTGACACCCGGAGCGAGCGCGAAGCGCGAGACGGAGCGGCGCTGCCAGACGCTTGGTGCGGGGGAGGTCTTCCTCCCGCCCCGGGGTGTATAGTACCATTGCGGCATATGCGGCTCATCGGCAACAAGACGAGGCTTCTCCCCGAGATCGAGGCCTTCCTGCGCGATCGCGGAATTCTCGGTGGTACGCTCCTTGACATCTTCAGTGGCACGGCCGCGGTCGGTCGACACTTCAAGGCTCTGGGCTTTCGTGTAATTTCCAACGACCACCTCGCAATGTGCCACGCGAAGGCCGTGGCCGACGTGGAGGTTGGCAAGGCTCCGCCCTTCAAGGGTCTCCGCGAACGCTTCCGTGACATCCTCTCATCCGATACGTTCCGCAACACTTTCAGCTTCCAGGCCGATTCGATCTTGAGCCTGGAGTCAAGGCCTCTTGCGGAGGCCATCCACCTGCTCCAGGGCTTCGTGGAGCCGACCGAAGGTCTCATCTTTCGCAACTACTCACCTGGCGGAGCCGCAGGGCGCATGTACTTCTCGGATGACAATGGGCGCAAGATCGACGGAATACTTCTCATGCTTCGCGAGGGCCAACGAAGTGGCTTCCTGAATCGATCCGAGTTCTACCTTCTTCTTTCCTCGCTCCTCGACGCTGCGGACCGCGTCGCCAACATCTCCGGGACTTATGGCGCGTTCCTCAAGAATTGGCAGCGAAACGCGCGGCAGCCCCTGTCCCTGCAGGTGCCAGCCATTTATCCCAGCTCGAAAAAAAATGAGGCCCACAACGAGGATGCAAACACGCTCATCCGCAAGATCAAGGGCGACATTCTCTATGTCGATCCTCCCTACAACCATCGTCAGTACGCGGCCAACTATCACGTGCTGCAAGTGATCGCAGAGCACTCCACCATCGATAACTTCGCAGCCTATGAGCAGGCCCTCTACGGAAAGACAGGCCTCAGGCCCTATGACGACCTGCGTTCGAGCTTCTGCGTCCCGCCGGGCGACGAGCCCACACCGGCAGATGCCTACGGCGCCATGCGAGACCTCATCTTGAATGCGCGGGTGGAACACGTCCTTGTTAGCTACAACGAGGAAGGCATCCTCACCCGGGAAGAGCTCGGCGGGATCCTTGCCAGGTTCTCCGGGAAACGAAGCTTCGACTACGACGCAGGATTGCGCAACATTAGCTACAAGCGCTTCTGCAGTGACTCGGACCGACCCGAGGGTGACTGCACCAGGGGCCGGCGGGTCTACAAGATACTGGAAGGAAAGGGTCGCGGCGAGACCTCGGAGTGGCTACTCCTGGCATCAGGAGCCCGGAGCCGCAGTCGCGCGAGGACGAGGAAGACAGCCTCGCCCTTGCCGGGATAGGCCTGCCGGGGGAGAAGATGAGGTTCCGCAAGATCCTTTGCCACTTCAACAGAGAGAATCCGGCATCCCAGGCCTCCGCCGAGGCGTTGACCGAGGAATTGAGGCGCGCCTCGCTTGATGTCGCGGATGATCCCGAGCTCATGGCCACCTGGCAGCCCGACCTCTTGATCCTCCTTGGAGGCGACGGCTTCCTGATGGAGAGCCTTCGGCATCTCGACTATCCCTCGACACCTGTCTTTGGCGTCAACTTCGGAACCGTCGGCTTCCTCATGAACACGCGAGAGTGCTTGCCGAACCTCGTGCGCATGATACAGACCGGCGAGTTCAAGGAGGAGGAGCACCCCGTGCTCGAGGCGAAGGTAGAACTCGAGGGCGGCGCCACGGACCGTTTGCTCGCATTCAATGACTTCGTCGTCGAGAGAATGACTCGGCAGAGCATCCGTCTCCAGCTCACCCTGGATGACGTACCCTTCAACCACTACGCGGGCGACGGTTTCGTACTTTCGACCGCGGCAGGATCGACGGCCTACAACCTGGCAGCAGGAGGGCCGGTAGTGCACCCAGGGATCCAGGGAATCGTCATCACGCCGCTTTATCCGCACCGAGCCTCCCCCTTTCACTCGGTTCAGTTCTCGCTCATTGTCCCACTGAAGAGCCGTCTTCAGCTTGTCGCGAGCGACTTGCCAAAACGCAGCATGCGCATGGTGGCGGACGGGCGACAGCTCGAGCATGTCTCCACGGTTGTCATTGGAGACTCCAGGCGCCGGATAACACTCCTGAGGCCATTGAACCACCTGTTCGTCAAGACGCTGACGAGGAAGTTCATCGGCGGGTGAGGCAAGTCCGAGTGACCCAACACCGCCCGGCTTGCACACCCGGTTCGCGGACAAAGTCTCCTCTCGTCCGCTAGGCTCGTCCAGGACTTCAAGGCAGTTAGCAACCGGTCAGGTGAATGCTTGGTGGTTTCTCGGTGCCACATGCCGGGAGTCGAGGAATTTGCCGAGATCCATGAATGGGATCCAGAAATACGGCTGCTATGATAGGCTCCTGAGGCCTCGGGTGTGCGTCCCGTGATGCCTTCGAATTTGTCCTGTCGGAGGAACATGTGTCGAAGCACGATCCGGAGAGAGAGTTCGCAGAGCAGATGGCGGAGGCGCTGGGTTGGCCGTTCGTGGACCTCGAGAGGTATTCGGTCTCCTGCGGGCTTCTCAAGAAGGTCAGCGCAGAGATGGCGTGCCGCACTCGATCGGTGCCCATGGTCTTCAACCGTCATCGAGTCGTGGTGGTAGTGGACGACCCTTTTCAGGGCGTCTACATGTCGATGCACCCCGAGCTCCTCGGACCGCCTTACAGCCACAGGGTTGAGATCGCGCTGTCGACTCGGAGGGGGCTCGACGCTGCGCTTCACCGAAGGATCACGCTGGTCAATGACTGAACCCTGAGGTCAATTCTTCAGACTTCGGGAGGCAACTATTCAGCGTCGAGGGAGGAGCCTTCTCTGCCGATTCTTTCGTCCCGCTTGCCAACGACCTCCCGGGTCGAGGACGCGCTCAAGCTCGAGTAAATCTTGCGCTCCGTGGTTGAGTAGTAAATCTCGGCGCCGGCAAATCCAAGGATGAAAACTCTGTCTTGCTCTTGCGGCTTTCGGGGGGGGGACATGGCGATTACCTCTCTTCTTTGGGTGGTGCCGGTGGGCGTGACAGAGGACTCTACTTCAAACTGCGTGCCAGAGACGAGGAGGATCGTCAGGCGCGCCAGCGTAAGGCTTTGCGGAAATGGTGGGGAAAACCTGGGCCTCCGGCGCATGCAAGGCTGGACAAGGGATGTACACCCTTGATTCCAGTACGGAATCAGCTCTGCGGCCCCGTACCAGCCATCCTTCGCACAATTGCCTTGAACCTCCGCCCTCGCTCCACAAAGTTGACGAACATGTCGAAGCTCGGACACGACGGCGACAGGATCACCCGATCTCCAGGCTTCGCGAGTCCCCGAGCCTTTTCAATGGCGTCCTCGAGCCCCTCTGCGAGAAGCACGTCGGGGCCTCCCCGGTGACGCGGGATGCACTGCCGGATCGCCTCAGCGGTCTGTCCCAGGAGCACGACTGCTCGCGACCGGGTCGCCAGGGCCTGACCGAGCGCCCGAAAGGAGCAGCCCTTGCTCGATCCACCGCAGATCACAACAACATTCGGACCGAGGGCATCGAGAGCCACGACCGTGGACTCTGGAGTCGTGGCGATGGAATCATTCAGGTATTTCACGCCATCGAGCTCGAGCACGGGCTCGAGACGGTGCTCAACTGCGCGAAACCCGCGCACGGCCTCCGCAATGCTGCCTGGTTCAACACCCATCACCCAGGCCGCAAGCGCTGCGCCGGCCGCGTTCAGCACATTGAATCGGCCCACGAGGGACAGGTCACGAATCTCGAAGAGCCTTGTGCGCTCGCCTTTGGCCGAAAAAAAGACCTCGCCCGTCTGTTCATCAATCCACGCGCCCGCGGCCCGTGGGGTGATCGAGCCTGTTCTGCCGAAGAACAAACTGCGGCGGGCTGAAGTGTGCCAGCTCCTTACTCTGGGGTCCTCGCCGTTCAGGACGGCCACGTTGGGAGGAGCAGCCCCCTTCAAGATTTCCCGCTTGGCGTCTGCGTAGGCCTCGTAGGTGCCATGCCGATCGAGGTGGTTTGGAGAGAGGTTCGTGACCAGGGAGACCTCGGGCCGCCGCGGAAGTCCTGAGAGGTCCTCAAGCTGAAAGCTCGACAGCTCCAACACGACCCACTCGTCCGCTCGAATCGACTCAACCGATGGCAAGAGCGACAACCCCAGGTTGCCCCCCACACGGACCCCTGGCCACTCTTTCTGGGCCATGGCTCCGACCAGGCTCGTGGTCGTCGTTTTCCCATTGGAGCCAGTGATCGCGCAAATGCGGCCCCTGCAGTGTTTGAAGAAAAGGTTCATCTCCGTCTCAAGAGGCACGCCCTGACGCCGGGCAAGGTCGAGCAACGGCGCGTTCCGGGGAACTGCTGGACTGGGGATCACAAGGTCAGCCCGGGTAAAGTCCTCCTCCCGGTGCTCCCCGAGAACCCAGCGGATTGGGAGCCCCGCGAGCTCGTCCAGGCTGGGTTTGAGCACCGACTCCGAACGCTTGTCGGTCACTGTCACCCTTGCGCCATGGCGGCAGAGAAACTCCGTGACGCCCTTGCCGCCGCCAAAGAGGCCCAGACCCATGACGGTCACCTTGCGGCCGTTCAACCAGGACAGAGGCAAGACTTCCTTCGCGAACACCGGTTGGGCCCTCCTCGGCCCTACGGCTTGACCAGCGACTTGCGTGCGGGGCTCGGGAGCGAGGGGCGCAACTCGTCAGCCCGCTTCTCCATGCTGTGTCGCTCTTCGGGCGTCAGCTCTTTCGGGGCAGGCGTCATTGTTACCGCGACCGTGTGAACATCCCGAATCGTCCACGGTACAAAAAATTCCGAGAAGAGGTCGGCCGGAAATACTTGATACCAGGGAGTCGAGAGTCTCTTCAGCTCACGGTGGGCCAGGTGACCCGTGGCGCGAAGCGAGACATCGACGGTGCCGTAAAACGTGAATCGGTGAGCGAGCGGAGTTTCCCCGATGCGCTCACCGTTCAGGTATACGGACGCCCCTTGAGGGTCGGACCTGACCTGAAGCAGACGCTCCACACACCCCACGCCACCACCCAGGAATGCCAGTAGAAGCGCCAAAACGGAAGACCAACGCACCATGGAGGGCCAGATTATAGGCCTGAGCTCAAAAAGCACAATGGTGGCGGGCGGATTTGTCGATTGAAGAAGCTGTCATGGACTTGAAGAGCTCTCGAAAACGAGAGCCAGCGCTGGTGTGAAGCGCGGGCAATCCGGGAGCCTCTCGAGTCAAAACAGCGCAAACCGCAGAACTTTTTTCCCAACACTCCTGGAGGCTCCATGAGCGTGTCTCTCATCGTTCGGCTCAAACTGCGAGGTTTTAGCTTCGCATTGCCACCTGTCCTTGTTGTTCTCGGCTTCATGATCGTGCTGGCCGGCTGTGTTGACCACGAGAAGCCCAATGCGACGGGCTCCTCGGATCGAGGAGATCAATCCCTCCCGAGCCTTGACGCACGTGGCGGAACGAGCGATAGCAGCGTCCAGCTGGGCGGACGCACACTCCTTGAAGGCACCGGCGGAAATGGAGGCTCGATTCGCGTCACGACATCCGGCGGCAACATCACGATGAACGCTGCTCAACTCGCGACTCCCCCGCAGGCGACGAGCCTCCTGGGAAACGGCTTTGACGTCGCGCCCGGCGAGAAGCGCTCGATTGCCGGATCGCAGGTCGTCAACTGGCTGCGAGTGCAGGCAGGCGGCACACTCGTCTTGCTCGAGGACACGCTCTTCGTTGTACTCGGAGATGTCGAGATCGCCGGATACGTCAACGGTCGCGGCGACAAGCACGCCATCGACGGCCGCGACTTCACCGTGGACGCGGATGGAATCGTCAACATCACGGGCAAGATCGACACAAGCGGCTACGAGTCAGATCCCAACGATGTTTCCCCGCAGGAACGAGTGGACTTGCCCGGCGGCTATGGGGGTGAGATCTATATCTCGAGCGCCGAGGACTCCGCTGGACTCCCGGCAGGGCTACGAACGCCCTCCCCGGGGCCGCACATTTTCCTGACGGGGACCATCCGCTCCGAGGGGGGCGATTCCTTCTCGCTGGCGACAGCGACGGCCCGTCCGGGCAACGGAGGGCAGGTCCTGCTGGGTGGCCTCGGCTCCATCGCCATCGGTGGCAGGGTCAGCGTCCACGGCGGGAGCTGCTACTTCAACACCGAGGGCGCCGAGGGCGACGGCGGAACCATCCAGATCGTCGCGCTAGGGAACATCGACATTGCCAGGGTGCGTGAGCTCGCCGCAAGGGGCGGCAACTCCTCCGGCACTGGCGGTGGCGATGGAGGGACCATTCTTCTCGAAGCTCCCGTCGGCGCACTGGACCTGGACAACTTCGACATCGAGTCCCGTGGTGGCCACACAACTTTCACAACCGCCGGCACGGGTGGCGAGGGTGGCCTTGTCACGTTGACCTCGGCATCCGTGCTCCTCTCTGGCATGACCATCGACACGTCGGGCGGTGATGCAATCGCGAAGGACCGTGGACAGGGTGGACTGGGCGGCACAACCCAAATCGCCGGGACAACGGCGATCACCGTGGCGCCGGATGTCGTCATCAACTCGGACGGCGGCCAGACAAACGCTTCCGGACTCGCGGGAGGTGGCGGTGGCAACGTCAAGGTGGTCAACATCAATGAAGCGAGCGGAGTGGCGCTCGACTTTCAGGGCGCCGCGACCGTCGAGGGCGGCAAGGATGCAATAAACAGCGCGGGACCGGATGGCGAGGTCTGCGCCTCGGGCAGCAATATCCCCTCGAGCATCAAGCTTTCTGGAACGAACAATTTTCCGCTCGTGCAATGCACGGCCACGGACGTCGAGGACCTCGTCACGCATGACCTCGACTGCGACGACGGCACCATCCGGCCGGACACTGTGAGCACCGCGCTGCCGGCCATCACTGGCGCGGCGTTTTATCGACTCTTCATGACGGCGGGCATGGTCGCCGACAGCATCACCACCGTAACCGTCACGCTGACGGGCGAGACTGGCGGCAACGTGAACCTCTACGCTGGACTTTCGGCAGTGCTAGGGTCGACGGACCCGGGGGATTATCTGTTCTCGAGCACCGAGGCCGATTCGGATGAGACGCTGGACGTCGACGTGAGCACACTCGCGGCGGGCGAGTTCCACTCGATCTTCATAGATGAAGCCTACACGTTTGTCGAGGAGTACACGATCAGCGTGAGCTGCGATCCCTGAGCCGTGGCAAGCTCCGGTCACGGGATCCCTCCGAAGGCGAAGGGGCCCGGGGCGCGCTGGGGCGAACCGGGGTTGATCCTGCAGCCCCTCTGCGCTACCCTCTCGCCCCATGGGAACCGCCGAAAGTCGAGAAAGCGTCTACAAGCAGCACATCCGCGAGATCCCGAATTTCCCCAAGCCGGGCATTGGGTTCAAGGACATTGGCCCGCTCCTTGGAAATGGTTTGATCTTCGCGGAAGTAGTCGATCACATGGCACGGCTATGCCGGGAGCAGGACCTACGTGCCGAGATCGTGGCTTGCCCGGAGGCTCGCGGCTTCATTTTCGGCTCTGCTCTCGCCTATGAGCTTGGAATTGGCTTCGTCCCCATCCGCAAGCCCGGAAAGCTCCCCTACAAGACCTCCCGCGTCGAGTATGCGCTCGAGTACGGAAAGGACACGGTCGAGATGCACATCGATGCCGTGACGCCCGGTCAGCGAGTCCTGCTGGTCGACGACCTGCTCGCAACCGGCGGGACCCTTGGCGCCTGCGCCGATCTGATCGAAAAATCTGGGGCCGTCGTCGCCGGCTGCGTCTTCATCGTGGAGCTGACGTTTCTCCACGGGCGCAAGCGCCTTTCGACATATCCGACCTTCTCCTTGATTCGCTACTAAATAGTCCGGCGCGATTCCGAGTGTTCAGCATTCGCCGAGGAGTTTTCCGCGATGGCGCGAAGCGAAGGCCGACCGCGATCCTGGAAGGATCGCAGAGGACAAGCGACAAAGCCAGCGCGGAAAAGAACCGGCGAGGCGCCACTCCGAATCGTGCCGGGCTATACCGCACGCGGGCAGTGATGAGACCTTTTGCAGCCTGCGAAAGGTTGCGGCTGCTCGCGCCAGAGGCGCCCGGCGCCCATCAGGCGCCGAGGAGGGGGTTTGCGGCGAGCTGGCGGAGC
>SXIK01000040.1 GCA_005772855.1 Planctomycetia bacterium
ATCGATTTTCACGGGGCGGCGCCCGGGTCCGTCCCAACCAAAAAAAGCTGCTTGAAGTCGCGGCGTCTTGGGTTTCATTGGGGGTGCCTCGAGTCTCGATCACGCCTCCGTCCGCGTGTCGACCTTGAGCACGAAACTTTCTTATTATTTCAGGACAAGGAGTTTGTAACGTGGCCACTCGAAACTACGTCACCCGCCGTGAGTACGATGCCTGGATTGCCGAGTGTGCGGCGCTCGCCATCGCCTGCCGTTACCCCATCCAGGCCGAGATGATCAACGACAACACAGGCCTCGTCTTCGGTGACGATCAGTACGAGGCATTTGTAAATGGTATGTGGTCTCGCGAGCCGTACGAGGTCTTCGCAATCTTTCAGGCCCTCAACGAGCCCGCGATTCAGGGTCTTCCCGAGGGTGGGTTGGAGTGGGCGCAGTTCGGTGGCCTTTGCGACAAGCTCATGATCGTCCACCCCGGCAAGTTCTGCAGCCCGCACCTGCACTGGCGAAAGACGGAGTTTTACGAGGTTGTGCTCGGGGAGATGGAGCTTTACTACGCTTCCGACATCCTCGAGGACAAGCGCCTCCAGGTGACCAAGAAAGGTCTTGTTTCCAGCCACCCCATGCCGAAGGGCGAGCGACGGCCGTCCGGAGTTCGCCTTCCGAAGGGCCGGGAGCACACCTATGACAAGCTCACCGAGTACAGGCGCCTTGGCGTCGGTGAGCCGAAGTTTGTGATGCACCGTAAGCACCTGCACGCGTTTGGATGCCCCCCGGACGCGAAGACGCCGGTCGTGATCCGCGAGGGTTCTGCTTACAGTCACGAGCCCACCGCGACTGGCAAGGCGAGCATTTTGAGCAACTGGCAAGGCATTCACGACAACGGATTCCTCCTCGAGGGGCTCGATGAAGGCCGGCTGAAGAATCACATCCGCGAGTCGTGAAAGGAGGAGCTTGCTTTCGCGAAGGGGTGTGGGGACCATCGTTCAGGTGTGGTTGTCCAAAGGGCTGTGCCCGGAGCATCAGCATTGAACAGCAAAATGTTCGCAATCGTCGTTCTCGCCTCGAATCCGTCGAGCACAGGGGCGCAGGAGCTCCGTTTCGAGCACGCACTGACCTTGAGTAGTGCCGGGAGCCCGGGCCCGGCAGTCGTTGCGGCGGGCGACCTCAATGCCGATGGCAAGCTCGACCTCGTGACCGCAAGCAATGCAGGTGAAATCAATGTGTTCCTGCAAGATCGACTGGAGCGTAATGGCTGGCAGAAGCAGTCACCCAGGAGAGTCGGACTTCCCATCTACATGGTTCAGACGATCGACTTGAACCGTGACGGCTACGCCGAGATCTTCTTCGGCGACGCAAGCACGTCCGCGTACATGATCCGAAACCAGGGCGGCGTCCTTGACAACAAGCCGATTCGCGTCCCGTCGACCGACGGTGCTCGGTGGATCACCGCCGGGGATTGGAACAAGGACGGGCATCTGGATATCGCAACCGCCAATTTTTCCCAAAACACGACCTCAGTCCTCCTCGGAGATGGCACGGGAGCCCTCAAGAATCCCGCTGCTTACAGCCTGCCCGAGCCGCACGCAGTCGAGCCAGGAGACCTGGACCTTGACGGCGACCTCGACCTCTTCGTCGGATACGGGGACATGGGCCTGCGCACCCTGGATGGCAATGGCGACGGCACCTTCGCCAAGCCAGTACTTGTTCCCCAGAAAACGACGTGTGGACGCTATGTCTTCCCTGCAGATTTCAACAATGACGGTCGAAGCGACATCGTAACCACTTGCATGCGCTCTGCACCTCAGGGGGGTGCAGTCGGCAATGTGCTCGTCAGCATCAACAAGGGTCAGGGAGTATTCGAGCCGACACTTGAGGTGGAGCTCAGTGACATCGCAATCGCGGCAGTGGGGGATTTTAACGGGGACCTTGACTGCGACCTCGCTCACGTTTCGCTCAGTTCGACTCTGGTTTCCGTGCATCCCGGTCGCGGGGATGGTTCGCTCGATAAGTTGGTGAACTATGGCCCTGCAGGGCAGACTCCCACGTACGTCATCGCGGCCGACTTGGACGCCGATGGCAAACAGGACCTCATCGTCACGGATGCGAATTCGTCCACGATTACCATTTTGTGGGGCACGGGAGAGGAGCAAATGTTCCAGAGCGCTTTCCTGTCGAGTGGGCACAAGGGCACGACCCCTGCTGTGGCCGACTACGACGGCGACGGGGCCACCGATTTTTGCTTCCCCAGCACGAGCCCAGTGGGTGTGGACCTCTATACCCGCCCGGCTTTCCAGTCGGCAGCGGCGCCCAAGCTCAGAATCCCGACGGCCGCAGTATACAACTCATTGCGTGGGGCTGACATGAATGGAGACGAAGTCCCGGATGTACTGGGTGTAAACACCAAGCAAGCGAGTCTCGGCGTGGTGTTCTTGAGTAGGGACGGAGGCGTACTGAAGCAGGTCTCTTTCCCCGTGGGCAGCTTTCCGGGCCTGCTCGAGGTCGGCCGGATTGACGAAGGTGAAACGCTGGACGTCGCAGTGCCCTGCTTTGGATCCAACGAGGTCAGGTTGTTTTTTGGACGCGGCGGGGACACTCTTGAAGTCGGGGCGGTGGTACCGACGTTCGAAAGCCCAAAGTTCCTGGTTCTTGGCGACGTGGATTCCGACGGCAAGCTCGACATGGCGATGACCACGGCCCTTGGCGTGGTGGTGGTGCATTTCAACACCGGGGGCGGGGCCTTTGGCGCTGCAGTGCCCGTATACCAGAGCGCGACGCCCGTCACCTTTCTGGACTTTGCGCTTGGGGACGTCACGGGGGACTCTTTTCCGGATTTGCTATTGTCGATTGCACGAATGAACGACCTGCTCGTGGTGCCCAGCAAGGGTAACCGCGAGTTCGAAGCCCCGATCCCCTTGACGTTCAAGGGCCGACCGCGATCGATCTCCCTTGCCGATTTGGACTCGGACGGAACCCTCGATTTCTGCGTCAGCCAGTTGAATCACAGCTTTTCGTTCCTCTACAGCCGACCCAACAGGCTCTTCGAGCCTGCACTTGAGCTCAACAATATTCTGCCTTCCGCTACAGATGCCGAACTCCGTGACTTGAACAATGATGGGTTGCTCGATCTCGCAGTGTACGGCGGGGGGATCTCCGCAGTCATCTTGGGCGCTCCGGCGACGGTACCACCGCTCAACGGCTTTCGACGTGGTGACGCCGATTTGAGCGGCAAGGTAGACCTGACAGATGCAGTAGTGGTGCTACAGCACCTCCTTGGGGGCAAGCCAAGCCCATGTGAGAAAGGAAGTGACGTCGACGATGATGGACTTCTGAGCCTCGCGGACGCGCTTGGGATTGCTCAGTGGCTCTTCCAGGGAGCCCCGATGCCGGGGGCGCCAGGCCCGGAGGTCTGCGGGGAGGATCCCACGCCGGACGCGCTCAAGGTCTGCGGGGCGTCTTGCCGGAGACGCAAGCGAGGGCGTTCTTGCCGAGTAGAGAGGGTACTTCGCCCGCACGGGACGGCAGCAAGTGACGTTGCGAAGTCGTCCAGGTGACGTCTGACAGGTGCCCAGTCTCTTGCCGATAGCCTTCACGCTTACGGCGTCACGCAAGTCTTCTTAGTGCCGACGATCTTTATACCGCACGCGGGCAGTGATGAGACCT
The DNA here is from genome assembly GCA_005772855.1 of Planctomycetia bacterium. Lineage (GTDB taxonomy): Bacteria > Planctomycetota > UBA8108 > UBA8108 > SXIK01 > SXIK01. Next base: position 3,658 of record SXIK01000040.1, read on the forward strand.
TTTGCAGCCTGCGAAAGGTTGCGGCTGCTCGCGCCAGAGGCGCCGAGGAGGGGGAGGGTCCGCCTCTCCCACCAGCAGAAACGAGCAGCAGACTTGAGATGGTCCTCCTCTGCCCATTCGGAATGTCTCACGTGTGGGCGCGCGAGGTATATGACTTATCCACCCGAACGACTCGAGGCACGCCGCGCCCGTCCCGAGTCCTTGCTACTGAGGCTCAGAAAGCTCCTGTGGATCGTCGATTCCGTGGACAGGACGGAGTGAGGAGAGAAGACAACCAAATCGAGACCCTGAGATGAGAAGAGAGGCGACCCCCCTTGGTCGCACTCGACCTGGAGATTCAGCGTGGTGATAGCCGTCCAGATCTTGCTCCATTCTGGACAGGAAGGTTCCGGTAAGGCAAAGTAGTTGTGGCTGAGTCAGGCAGGAAGCTCCGAGCCAGGGCAATCGCTCGCGAAAACAGAGGGCCCGAAGAGAAAAGTTCAGGCGATGACAGGAAGTGTAAGAGAACCGGGCGCGTATCGGGGTCCCTGGGTCGAGGACGTACGACAAGCTCCGCACGGCCATGCTTGGGACATTTTGGCCAAGGCTCCACCACCACCGGCGCCGGAGGCGCCCGCCGCTGATCGAGCGCCGAGGAGTGTGAGGACGTCGCCCGGCGCCCGGTGCGGGGGAGGTTTTCCTTCCCCGCGAGGAGTCTAGCACAATGCCAGTACTCTTCTGCCGGCACCTGGATCGCCGCACCGAATGGAAAGTTGTGGTGGACGACTCCGACTTCACGATCGGCTTCTCGGAAAGCGCCACAATCCCCTTGCCGGACGAGACTCTCGCGCCCAGAGAGGTTCGCATCACCCGCAAGGGCGAGCGCTACCTCCTCCAGGATCTTGCCGAGAAGGGCCGGGTGATTCTCGGGGGTACGGTCACCCGCACGGGTCTCCTGAAGGATGGAGATTGTTTCCGTCTGGGACGCGTCTCCGTGCTCTTTCACGATCAGGACCAGAGAACGGGTGGCCAGGTCGAGGTCTTCCGCGACCCGCCGCCGTCGTTTGATTTGCTCGAGTCGGCTTCTCAGTCCTCGGTTGTCAAGCGAAGCGAGCCTCTCACTCCCGATGATCCCGAAATCCCGCGGGGTGTCTGGGCCGCCGTGCTCGTCCTTGCGGTCTTCTCTGGTCTTTCGCTTGGGATTCTCTTGTGGGGTCCGCCCCGGGACACAACTGCTGCCGTCGAGCGTGCAACAACGAGCATGGAGGCTCCCGGGACCTTGCCAAAGTCAGGCGAGCAGGCCATTGCGAGGGTGAAGGAAGAGGCCCGATCCCCAGTCTCGACCTTGCCCAACCGCCGGACGCCGACCACTGAGCCGGCCGTGCCGAAGGCCTCGCCTCCACCTCAGTTTGCTCTGGAGCCGATCCTTGAGCCCGCAGCTGGCAGGCTCTCCCTCTTCCGCCTCTTCATCGATCTTGCGGGCCGGCCACCCACCCGAGCCGAGGAGCGAGAGCTTCTGTCTCTCAATCACGAGGCCAAATGGCAAGAGGCGCTCGACACCGGAAGGCGTGAAGGAACTCTGCCACAACTTACCACTCCGCTGGAGGCTCAATTTCTTGACTTTATCGGTCGACAACCGTCTGGTGTGGAAGTTCAAGAGATCACCGGAGCCGTCACCCAGGAGCGACCTGCCGCGTTTTGGATCACGGCGCTTCCGGAATACCGCCGGGTGGATCACCGCCGGCAGCGGAGCGACTCGGTGCGAGCCCGGAGTCTGATAGTCGACTTCCTCGATCGGGCGCCATCGAGCGAAAAGGAGGCGGAGACCGTACGGGCGGCACTGCCGCAGGAAGGAACTGCGATGGAGGTGGCCCGGGCGCTGGTCTATTCTGCCAGTGGGCGCCAGAAAGCCCTCGCCGAGAGGGAGACGACCTGGGAAGCGGAAGCATTCCGCTTTCTGCTACGCGAACCCACTTCAGCCGAGCGCACGGAGCTTGGCGCTGCGTGGGAACGGCTCGACCCCGCAGAGCGTCGGATCTGGCTCTTGCTTGCGTTGGCCACTCACGAGGATTACGGGAAGTACTGATGCTTCGTGCTGGTTCGATCCACCTCTGGCCCGCTCTGGCCTGCCTTCTCCTGGTGAAGGCAAGGCTTCAGGCGCAGGAGACCGCAGAAAGGGTGGTTATTGTCGCTCGCGGGGGGAAGTTGTCGGAGGCGGAGGTCTCTCCGAGCCCCCAGCTCAAGGTCCCTGCTCTCTGGAAGCTTGCCCTGGAGGGCATCAGCCTGACGAGGGTGGAACTGAAGGACGGAGTCCGACTTCCGAGCTCGCCGGATGAGCTCAAGCAATGGCTCCTTCCCGCCGGTATTGCCGCGGAGGTTGTCGACTGGCGGAGGGGAAGCGGGGGTGAAGCTGTGGCTTCCGGCGGGGTGCAGACCCTGCACAAGCTTTTTGGCGTTCCGCCCGCGCCGACCGCTGCCGAGGCGGCTGGGGTAGCAGCGTTCCTGGCTGCGTTTGGGCCGACAAGGGTCCCCGAGCTGGCAACTCAGGGGCAGGCGGTGACCACCCAGGATCTAGGTTGGCTCGCTCGATCTGCTGTGACCATTGTTCGAGTCGACGCCGTCTCCGACGGCGCGGCGGCCGCCAGCGAACGGGATGAGCTTCTCGACAAGGTGATGGAAAAGGCTGGTCCCGCCGCCAACATCATGGTCGTCAATTTGCCTGAACGAGGCGCGGGCACCGTGATTGCCCGGGGACCACGCCTCAAGAAGGCCCGGGTGAGTGAGAAGCCGAGGTCGATCGCGGCAGTGAAGGGAATCGTGTCTCTTCTCTTCGACCCGATCGCCGCCGAAAAGAACCCCGCAATAGAGCAGGAGTCCGTGCATGAGATCTTCAAATAAGCCGTTGCTGGCACTCCTTGTCGGCCTCTGCGTGCTCCTTGGAGCCGCCAGGGCACATTCCCAGCAAGACCTCCCGCAGCGGGTGGACGCGGCCATTCACCGGGGGAGGGCCGCGCTCCTGCCCCGGTTGGCAGCTCAGTTGAACGCTCCTCCCAAGGAGTATCCAATGGGCAACATCGCTCTCTCACTTGCCGCCCTCCTCAAGTCGCATGTGCCGACATCGAATCAGGTCATCCAACAGGCGTTCGAGAGGCTCGAGACAATGGCACCAGCCGAGACCTACTCTGTCGCCTGCTACCTCTTCGCCCTCGATGCTTTTTGGCAGGCGACCTACAAGGAAAGCCTCCAGCAGGCGAAAAGGCATGGCAAGAGCAATTCCCCGCCTGTGCCACGTGTGCCTCCCGATGGTCCCGTGCGGAGCAAGATGCAATCGCTTGTAAGCTGGCTCACTCGTGGCGCTGGCGGCAGCTGGCACTACCGCGGGCGCGCGGGGGGAGACCTCTCGAACACGCAGTTCGCGGTGCTCGGCCTCGAGATCGGTCTCCAGAACAATCTTGAGGTTCCAGGCGAGGTCTTCCGCGCGGTTGCCGAGCAACTGGTGAGCTCCTACCACGTGACGGGTGAGCCCATCTCGCTGGGCATTGTCTATCTTACTCCCGCCTGGGAGGGCATCACCCCAGGTCGTACCCGGGTGGCGAACGCAAAAGTGGCGCCGGGAGGTTGGAGCTACTCGTTCGATCCGAAGGCCGATCCGTCGAGCACCATGACGGCGGCTGGTTTGTCGAGCCTGCTCGTGGCGAGGAGGGCGCTGAACGGGACCACGGGATACGATCCAAAGCTCGCAAGAGAGGTTGATCGACAAGTCGAGGGTGCTCTTGCCTGGATCTCGACCCACTTCGCGAGTTACCTCGCTTCTGGTCCATGGCTCTACTATGGCCTTTATGGCCTCGAGAAAGTGGGCGATATCTCGAGCGCGAAGATCCTGGGCAAGTACGACTGGTATCTGGAAGGCGCCCGGCTGATTCTTCGCCTTCAGCAGCAAAATGGCACCTGGGGGAGCGAGGTGAATACCTCCTTCGCGCTCCTCTTCCTTACGCGGGCAACACGTTCACATGTTCAAACATTCGGCCCGCCAGTATTGATCACCAGCGGTGATGGCGCCAGGGTGAAGGATGATTCGAGCGACCTTGTCTTTGTCTCGAAGCTCGGCGGATTCGTCTCGGCCTCGACACTCTTCGGCTTCCTGGCCGAAACTCGCGACCCCCTGATGATTCCGTTGGTTGAGGAGGCCGAGAAGGGCTTTCCGCCGCACAGAGTGCACCAGGTCTTCAGCCTGCTGTTGCCGCTGTGGTCGGACGAGAATGACGCCGTGACGCAGCACGCCCGCACGACCCTGGAGTTGATCGCCGGACTCCGAGGCGGTGACCGCCGCTCGTTCGAGACACTGGGGCGAAGCCTTGGGCGAATGCGAGAGCTGGAGCGGGCGGGCGAGGCAACAGGCCTCGAGGTGGCGGAGCTGCTCGACTCGAGCGAGAGCCCGCTTCTTGCGCGGCGGGCGCTCGATCTTGTGGATCGGCTGGGGCTCCTCGAGGCATTCCCGGCAGTCATCTCAAAACTCACGAGCTCCGATGCCCACGTACTCCGGCGCTCGAAGGAGGTGCTGGCTCGTTGGACCGGCGAGCGTGCACCGGTGGCGCATGCCGATGACCCTGCGCCCACTGTGGCGGCAGCGTGGCGGGCCTGGTGGGCCCGTGAAGGCAGCGCTTTCGTGGCGTCACGAAGGGCGGCGAGACTGATCGAGGACATCGACCGGGCAAACGATGGTCTCGCACAGGATGCTGCCGCACGAGGTCTCTCGAAGTTGGGTCAGGACGCCGTCCCGCACATCCTCCAGGCCATGGAGAAAGGCGAGTATTCGATTCACCTGGTGCGTGTTCTCGAGACGATCACGGGCAAAACGGTCGGTATTCGGAGCGAGGATTGGAGAAGGCAGCTGGCGGGGTCCGCAGTGCTGAAGTAGAGGGAAGCTGAGCTCAAACTGCGACCTATACTTCTCGCAACCATGATTGGGACATCCTGACGCCTGGAGCGAGGAAGGTCTTCCTCCTTCGCCAGGAGTATACTCACCACACTGGACGTCCTTGTCGCCGGTTGCGCTCGAGTTTGTGTCGGGCCCACGCGAGCGTCCAGGCATGAAGCCGTGCCACCTCTCGAGGCTCGGGCGGAGTGCCACCTGAGGCTCGAAGGTACTGTTCGAGTAGCATTCGCCAGTCCGCGGGCGTCTCCCCGGCGGCGAGAAAACTCGCAGCGAGTCGGGCCAGGTCGCGAGCACGAGTTCGCAACGACGGTGCTCGGGAGAGACGCGTCATCCCGTCGAGATCGATCAGGGATATCCGGATGCTCACCTCGGACTCCTCGCTCACAATCACGTTCGGCGCCTTGAGGTCGCGCTGACGCACGCACGCGGCATGTAGGCGCGCCACTTCCACGGCTATCGCGGTCCAGAGATCGCTTCGCCTGGACCCGTGCGCCGGGTCGAGCAAGTAGTCCCTGAGCGTCACGCCTTGAATCGGCTCGAAGACAACACAACTCGACGTTACCAGGCCACACCTCCGTCGCTCCAGGAGTGCGAGTGGCCTTGACGCACGTACTCCGGCGGCTTCAAGCACACAGCCGATCTCAAAGGAGCGTCTGGGGCGGTTTTTCACCCCGGAGAGTGTGCGCAAGAGTCGCGCCAGCGTCCCGGCTCTGTAGCTCTTGCAAAGTACATGGCCGAGTGGGAGCTGTGGGACAGCGAGCGGAACCGGGCCTGAAACGACAGGATTTGGCTGGGGGAAATCTCCCCGGCTCCAGGCCTCAAGCCACTCCTTCGCAATGGCGTCGTCGAGTCTGTCGAGGGCAGCCAGGGTGACCGGCCAGGAAGTGTGCTCGAAGGTCTTCATCGAGCCCCCTTCCCGTAATATTTCTGCTTGAAATGAATCGGGCAAAATGTAACCATGTCACGGTCGCAGGGCAATTTATAGCTGTTTTACGCTCCTCCTGATAGTGGAAGGTGGTCTTTCTGGTAAGCCTCGCTGACCGCCAAGCTCCCAGTTTGCAGTCGGCCGGCAGAGCGCAACGGACGCGGAGCCAGTAAGGCGGCGCCAATGAAATTGATGAGAGACTTTGGGGAGGAAAACAAAGCTGTGAAGGCTTTCACTGCGGGGGACTCCACGGAGTCCTCCTCGAGCCTTCGGCGTTATCTCCTGGATGCTGCTTACCTTGGTGGGCTCTGTTTTGCTCTGCCTTACCTGGCAGTGACAGGGAAAGCTCGCAGGGTTCTGGATCATGTGCCCCGGCGATCCCGGGACTTGCCCACGCGGACGGGGAAGAAGCCATGCCTCTGGGTGCACGGGGTCTCGGTGGGGGAAGTCCTCAGCGTGCGCCAGCTACTGCGGCGCTTCTCTGGTGAGTTCTCCGAGTGGGACGTGGTGATGTCAACTACCACCCGAGCCGGGATCGAAGTTGGCCAGAAGCATTATCCGGACACGCCCATCGTCTCTTACCCGTTCGATCTGAGCTACCTCGTGCGGCGAGCGTTCGATCGAATTCGGCCCGACTTGATCCTGATCGTGGAGCATGAGCTCTGGCCCAATTTTCTCTGGCATGCGCAGGCCAGGCGGGTGCCAGTCGTGATTGTCAACGGACGTATGTCGGAGCGGTCACTACGAGGTTACCAGTGGCTCTCGAAACTGGTTTGTTGGCCACCACCGGGGATCATCCAGTACTGCGTGGAGGATTCGGTGAGTGCCGAGGGGTACCGCCGACTGGGCGTCGCTCCCGAGAGAATTCACGTGACGGGCAATCTCAAGTTCGACAACGTCGCGAGCCCAGCGGGAGGTTTGAGGGAAGAGCTTGGTTTGAACGGCTCTGATTGGGTCCTCGTTGCTGCCAGCACCCACCTCGGCGAGGAGGAGATCCTCCTCAATTCGTTCAGCTCAGTTTATCGCGAGGACGATCATTCGAGGTTGATTCTTGCGCCTCGCAATGTCGAGCGAGTCGAGGAGCTAACTGGCCTCGTTCGCAAGCGCGGATTCGAGGCGATCCGCTGGAGCCAGGTCAAGGAATCGCTGAGCGACCTGGGACCTAATGCGCGAGCGAGGGACTCGGCCTGGCAGCAAAACGGGCGTGGCAAGGTGGTAATCGTGGACACAATGGGCGAGCTTGACCGCATCTCGACAGCCGGCGATGTTGTGTTCGTGGGTGGCTCCCTTGTGCCGTTCGGAGGGCACAACGTAATTGCCCCGGCCGGAATGGGGCGTCCTGTCGTAATCGGCCCCCACTACGCGAATTTTCGCAGCGTTGTGGCGGCGTTCATCGAACACGATGCCTTGCTTGTGGCGAAGGACCCGGCTGACTTCACCCGCAAACTTCACGACTTGAAGCGTGACCCGGCCTACGCTGGAAGCATTGCACGGCGGGCGAGCGAGACGGTGGCTTCCCGTGCAGGTGCCAGCGATCGAACCCTTGAAGTGCTCAGGCCCATCGTGGAGCGGATCGCAGCGCTGGACCCCATCGAGTCAGCAAGAGTCCAGTCCAGCATCCGGTAACTGCCCGGGCAAGGTTCGTTAAAGCCGACGGTGGGTGGGTGCCGATGGCAAGTATCAATGCAACGGATCTTGAGGATTGCGCTCACTCTTTCACTCGGGGCTAGTTTGAGCGTCGGCTGTGTCACCACTCTCGACAAGCTCGAGCCGGGAAGTTCGCTTGAAGTTGGTGTTGAGTGCAAGATGCGGTCGTTTGGACCGCAGGTGCCGGTGCCCATCAAGTTCTGGGTGGACATCACCAACAAGAGCGGTCGAACCGTGAGTCTGGAGCGCCTTCGAATCGAGCTTCAGGCCACGCCCGTGAAAGTGCCCGAATGGACCGTCCTGAAACAGTCGTGGACCTACAGGAACGCGCCCGAGACCCACCTTGCCGACGGAAAGCGCCTCACGGTCCCGATCGTGCCTGAACGTGCTGACGAGAGAGCGAAAACGGGGAGCGAATTTCCGCTCGAGCTTCTGCCCGAGGGCAAGTACTCCATCGTTGCGATCGTCAATGGGAAACACGTCTCCACTCCGTGCCAGCTTCAAATTGAGCGACCCGACATCCGGCGACCTGTAGTCCGGACACCGTCCACCGAGACCACGGGCAATAGATGAAAGACTGTCCAGCCCAACAGCTCGCTCAGTGGGACGTTCGCCGCTTGCCGCGAGGCCGGTTTCCTGGCAAGGGCATCCGGCGGAGACACGCATTTGGCGAGCACGGGGTTCGTGTTCTCACTCGGGAAGGGGCTCGCCATCCCGACCCAGGAACTCCGGCCTGGGGATGTGCCAGGACTTGCCGTTCGCGCTGGGTGGCAAGGTTTTCTCGATCTTCGCGATCTGTTCGACGATAGTCTTCCTGTCACCCACAAGCACGATCGTGGCTGCGTCCCAGCGGTAGACGGCGGCGGACTCTCTCGAGACCTCCGCGTCGGTCGTCTTCTCGAGCCGCTCGAAATACTCTTTTCGTTCGGTTGGCCCGGAGCGCATCGCCGCGCTTTGAAGAAAGAGCTTGAGAGTCGAATCCTGAGTCTCGAGTGCCTCAACGAGACGACTCTTGTGAGTCGAGCGCGACTTCTGAAGCTCGTCGGCCTCAAACTTGCCCGTCTCCATTGCGGTGATCTCACGCCAGAACTCAACCAGGGCTAGCCCCGTCTTCGGCGTGGCAATCGCCGAGCCCTGGACAACGTGACCCGCCAGGCTGCGGACCTGGAGCATGCTCGAGGCGCCGTAAGTGAATCCATGCTTTTCGCGGAGGTTGGTCACCAGGCGACTTGTGAAGGTGCCCCCGAGGATCGTGTTGGCAAGTGAGAGAGGCGCAATTCGGGGTTCCCCGTGGGCAGGACCTGGAAGGAGGATGCGAAACTCAGTCTGCGGGGCGTTGGGTTTGTCGACGATGATGAGCCGCGCGCCGACATGACCCGCTGGCTCCGGAGTCCTGGCGGGAGAGGGAGGGGCAACGCCTTCTCCTTTCCAGGAGCCGAAGCGACTCTCCAGCCGGGGTCTCAAGTCCTCCATTGAGACGTCTCCCGTGGCAAGAATCATGGCATTTTCGGGCCGAACGTGGGCGGCATAGAAGTTCTTTACGTCTTCGATGTTGAGTGTCTTGACGGTCGCCTCATACCCGTCCGTGGGGTGACTGAAGGGATGCCCCGGACCGTAGAAGGTCCGTTCACTGACGACTCGGGCGACGTCCCGGGCCTCCTCGTGACGCTGTGCAATGTCGTTGAGCGCCAGGGGCTTCACTCGAGCCCACTCCTTCGCCTCGAACCGAGGCCTGAGAGCCACGTCGGCGAAGAGATCCAGTGCTGGGTCGAGGTTGCGCTTCAAGGTCTCGAGAGACACCTCGAGTTGCTCCTTCTGGAGATCGACGGCGAGGTCGGCGCCCAGGTACTCGACTTCGTCAGCAACCTCAAGCGCGCTCCGGTCACCGGAACCCTCGTCCAGCATGTCGGCGGTCAGCGCGGCAAGGCCCTCCTTTCCTGCCGGATCGCGAGACGAGCCAGACCGGACGACGAGGCTCAAACTCACCAGCGGCACCTGCCTTGTCGGGAGAACCCAGACCTTGAGTCCATTGGCGAGCTGAAAACTATCTGGCACCGGCACGCCAAAGGTCGCGGTTGGGGCTCCGGCAACCGGCACCGGAGACTTGGAGCTCGAGTTTTCTGGCAGGGATTTGCAGGCAGCTAGGAGCATGAGGCTTGGAATCAAGAGAGCGGGGGGGCGTGTCATGAAGAGCGGGTGCACTTATTTTCTGGGAACGATGCGAAGGACGAGACGGGAATCGGTTGAAAGTGTGTTCTGGGCCCACTTCTGCACGCTGCCCGGCGTCACCGCGACATAACGAGCCCGATCCTGGCTCAAGGCGCCCGGATCACCAAAGTAAAATTGGTAACGATTGAGGCGATCGGCGCGCTCGCCGAGGCCTTCCTGGGCCTTCCAGAAGGACGTCTCGATCTTGTTCTTTGCACGTTCGACCTCTCGAGCCGTCGGGCCCTCATTCTTGAGCCGGTCGATCTCTCGATCAATCTCCGCCTCGAGCTCATCCTGTGAGGCCTCGGGGCGCGCATAGGCGTGGATGTAGAACTCCGAGCCCAGGTAGTTGGAGTCCTGTTGAACCTCGATCTCCTGAGCCAGTTCCCGCTCGTACACGAGCCGGCGGTAGAGGCGACTCGATTTCCCGCCGCCCAGGATGTTTGCCAGGATGTCCATGTCGGCATCTCCCGACTTGTAGAGAGCGGGGGAGTGCCAAACAAAGAGGCTCAGGGGCAGCTCGACCGAGTCTTCCAGGGTTGCCTTGACGGTGCCTTCAAGCTTCGGCTCCTTCGCCTCCTTGACGTGACTGGCACCGGTGTTGGAGCCGAGCGGGCCGAAGTGTTTCTCTACCAGAAGGCGCGCCTCCTGAGGATCGAAGTCACCGGCAATAACGAGCGAGGCATTGCGGGGAAAGTAAAACCGCTTGAAGAAATCCTTCACGTCCTCGACGGTGGCCGATTCAAGATCCTCATGAGAACCGATAACCGGGTGATGGTAAGGGTGGCCCTGTGGATAAAGGCGCTTTGGAACCTCGAGATAGGCCTTGCCATAGGGGCGGTTCTCATAGCTCTGGCGTCTCTCGTTCCGCACGACCTGCCTCTGTGATTCGAGCTTCTCCTTCGTCATGGAGTCGCCGAGCGACGCCATGCGGTCCGCTTCCAGCATGAGGAAAGTCTCCAGGAGCTCTCGGGGGCCCGTCTCAAAATAGTTGGTGCGATCTTGCGAGGTCGTGGCGTTGTTCGACCCGCCCGACTTCTCCATGATCACATCGAACTGCGGATAGGGGACCTTCTCCGTCCCCATGAACATGAGGTGCTCGAAAAGATGCGCGAAGCCCGAGCGGCCTGGCGGTTCATCCTTCGAACCAACGTAGTACCAGAGGTTTGTCGAAACCAGGGGCAACCGATGGTCCGTGTGAAGAATTACCTGCAAACCATTGGGAAGTACGAACCGAGTGTAGGGGATTTCTTGAGGATGTGCGGTCGGTGGCATGTAGACCATCGCTGTGAACACCAGCGCGAAAGGGATCGGATTCCGAATCATGGCTGAGTCTTGTACCCGCTCGAGAGGATACACGCCAGCAGGCTTTTGTTTCGGGGCCGCGGCCCGCTGAGGAGGTTCGTCAGGGCAAGCCAGCAATAACCTCCTCGGGGGCCAACGACAAATGACAAGGATATTGTCAGCATGGTATTCTCCATGTATGCCAAAGACCTTGTACAGCGGGAGTCGTTACCGGATCCTGGAGACAATAGGAGAAGGCGGGAGCGGGTCAGTGTACAAGGCTCGCGATGAGGTCAACGGGCGTATCGTGGCGCTGAAAGTCCTTGCGGCAGCCACTGAGATGCGGGTGGCTCCGGGTGCGAACGAGGCCCTTGCCCGTTCCGAGTTCAGGCTGCTGGCTTCCCTGACCCACCCCGGGCTCGTGCGGGTGTTGGACTATGGCCACACTGACCAGGGCCTCAGTTACTTCAGCATGGAGCTACTCGAGGGCCAGGACCTCTGCACCTTCCATCGCGGACTGGGGACCGGGGCCAGAGAGAGTGACGTCTTCACCGACGTGATGGTGCAAGCGTTGGATGCGCTCGAGCACCTGCACCGCCGCGGCGTGCTCCACCTTGACCTGAAACCGTCCAACATCCTTGTCACCAGGGACGATCCTGGCTGTCCCGTCGCCAAGTTGATCGATTTCGGCCTGGCTGCGCGGCCAGGGATGGGCTCGAACGAGGCGAGCGGAACCGTGGAATACCTTGCTCCAGAGCGCCTTGGAGGCGAGACCCCTGACGCACGCAGCGACCTCTACTCGCTAGGGGCAACGCTCTTCGAAGTCTTCACTGGCACGCCTCCACACGTGGGTGCCACAACGTCGGAGGTGGTGGCGGATGCTCTCGAAGGCCCGGTGCGGGACGTGAGCAGGGTCCCGAGTCGCTGGAGGAGCATTGTCGCGCGACTCCTCGAACGCGATCGCTCCAGAAGGTTCGGCTCGGCGAGGGCCGTGCTGTTCGAGCTTCTCGGACCGGAGACCGCCAGCAGCTTTGATTTTCCACCGTTCGAGGTGGCTTTCGTGGGGCGTGAGGAACTGCTCCTTGAGCTCCTGAGCGCCGCAAGGGCCGCTGCCCCCGGCTCGCCAAGAGCGGTTCTCCTCAGGGGACCTCCTGGCGTGGGCAAGACGAGGCTCTTGCGAGAGCTTCTCGTTCAGCTTCAACTCGAGGGGATCACCGCGGGAATCGAGACGTGCTCCGGCAACGCGGCAAAGCCCGGCGACCTTCTGTTGGGGCTCTTACGCCATGCGGCTCAGGGCGCCGACTCCAGAGTTGCCGCAATCGAGACAGAGACGGTATCACTCAGGAGCGAAGGCCCCTCGGGGCTGAGGGATGCGACCGAGGCAGAGGCTCGCCGTGATCGGCTACTCCGTAAGACCACCGAGAAGCTGTTGGAGTTTACCCTCGAAAAGCCCGTGGCGCTCATCGTCGATGACCTCCAGCTTGCCGACTCTCTCAGCCGGGACGGCCTTGTCCAGCTCCTCCGAGCGTCGACCCTCGAGAACGAATCACGTCTGATCGTCATCCTGGCCGCGGACGATGAACCCTCCGAAACGGTCGACGGTCTCGAACGAGCCACGAAGAGCCTTGGAATCCTTCGTACCTCTCGACTCGGCGGGCTCGAGGCCCGGGATGTCCACCGATACCTTGCCGAGGTCTTCGGCGAAAACGCCATTCCCGAGGAAACTGGGGCCGTCCTTGCCCGGGAGACCGGTGGCAACGTCCACTTCCTCGAGGAGTATCTACGGCTGCTCGTGAAATCTGGACGTCTCCGTCGCCTTGGCGCCTCGTGGGAGCTTGGAGATGGAGAAAGACTGGAAGTCCCACGAACCGTGGGTGAGGCGATCCAGCAGCGTCTGGCGAAGCTCTCCCCTGGAATGCACCACTGCCTGGAGTGGGTAAGCGTGCTCGATCGCCCGATGTTCCCCTCCGAGCTTGCGACATTCCTCGACGCGGGGACCACGCCTTCCAACTTGGACCGCCAGCTTGCGGCGCTCGCCCGCGAGCAGATTCTCAAGCGTGAAGGCCAGCGATACACGTTCGCCCACTCCGCCGCGAGGAGCGTCGTCCACGCAATGATTCCCGAGGAGGCTCGACGGGCCATGCACGCGGTCGTTGCTCTACGGCTCCTCAGTGAGCCCGATCGCAGCGAGGAGATAGCGCATCACCTGTATCTTTCGGGGGACCTGCGCCGGGCGAAAGATCACCTGCGGCGTGCGGGGGAGCGGGCACGCCGCACCGGATCCTTGCGGGAGGCCAACCTTCATTACTCACGGGCGCTCGAGGCCGAGGATGTCCCACGCAACCGCTTTGAGCTCTTGCTCTCGAGGCAGGAGATTCTTGGGCTCCTGGGACGAAAGGATGCCCAGCGAGAGGATATCGCCGCTCTCAAGGCAATTGCCACGGCCCTGGGTGAGGCGAAGCTTGAGCGAGAAGCGGCGCTCGAGGAGGCCCTTTATCTCGAGTCGCTCGGGCGGAAGCGAGAGGCGCTCGAGCAGTTGCAAGAGGCGCTAAAGAAGTGCCACGACGACAGGGTCACAGAGGCCAAGTTGCTCACGCGAAGCGCAATGCTTGAGTTTTATCTGAGCGAGTTTGACGCAGGATTCAGCGTCCTCACGCGTGCGCTTGAGGTTGCTCGAGCCCTCAAGGACAGGAGCCTGGAGGCCGAGTGCCTGCAGGTACGGGGTCTTGGCCACTACCTTCGCTTGAATCTTGACGAGGCGGTCGAGGAGATGAGCCGGGCTCTTTCCATCCGCAAGGAGGAGGGCGACGAGACGAAGGCGGCATCGCTCGAATCGAACCTTGGCCTGATCCACTTCGACCGCGGGGACCTCGAGGCGGCCGAGGAACGATTTCTGGCCTCGCACAAGCTCTTTCAGCGCGTTGGATTGCGGCGAGGCGAGGCGGTGAACCTCCTCAACTTGGCTCTGGTGTACCTCGAAATGGGCCGCCATGAACGAGCGCTCGACGCGTTTCTCGGATCGCTCAGACACCGCAAGGAACTTGGCGACCGGCGCGGCGAGGGTGCCGACCTCGGTAACCTGGGCGCGGCCTGGATTCAGGTCGGCCGACACGAGCGGGCTGTTCCGCTGCTTGAGGATGCAATCCGCATCGCTCGCGAATGCGAGAACAGGCAGTCCGAGAGCGCCAACGAGTGCCGTCTCGCGCAAGTTGCCCTCGAGCGCGGGGAGTCCGAGAAGGCCCTGGTACGCTTCGAGCGAGCGCTCGAAATCAGTCATTCGGCGAGGATTGCGGCGCAGGAGATCCAGGCGCTCACGGGCCTCTCAAGTGCTGCGCTTGCCCTGGGTGACGCGGACAGGGCGGAGAAGCTCGCCCGCGAGGCACTGGTGCTCGCCGAGGCGCGTAAGATGCGGAGACGGCCTGCGTTGATCCGTTCGCTCCTGGCCATGGCATGTCTTGAGGCCGGGAAGCTCGAGGAGGCTGATCGGGAGTCCCTGAAGGCCGTGGAGATCGTCGAGCGATTCCGTGGCTCCTGGGGCGACGCACACCTTGTCTGGTTCCACCGCTACCGCGTCCTCCAAGCCGTCGCTTCCGAAGGCGCTGGCGAGGAGGCTTTGCGGCGCGCTTATGGGCTGCTGCGGGAGCGAAGTGATGCCTTTCAAGACGAGGAGCTCAGGCAAAGCTACCTCGAGAGCATCGTGGCTCACCGCGAGATCAATCGCCTTCACGAGGTGCTGCAGGCAAGAAACCGACGCGAGGCCACGCGGAGGGAGCGCTCGTTCCACGAGATCGCCAGGAGCCTGCATTCCATCACCGAGATCGATCCGCTCCTCGATCGCCTACTCGAGCTGGCGATCGAGACAACTCACGGCGAAAAGGGCCTCATCACCCTCCGGCAAGCGGACGGCGAATTCACCATTCGGGCGGCTCGCGGCATGGCGAGGGAGTCAGTTGACGATGCCTCGGACATTTGTAAGAGCGTGATCGCGGATATCGAAATGGGCGGAGAGCCTGTCCTGGCTGTCGACGCGGGGTCAGACGAGCGATTCCGCGAGCGTCGCAGCATCGTGTCTTTCCGGATCCGTACCCTCATGTGCGTTCCCATGAAGGCGAGTCAAGAGGTCCTTGGCGCCGTCTACGTCGACGGCCGCGGCGCCTCGAGCTTTAACCGCGAGGACCTCGAGTACCTCGTCAGTTTCGCCCAGCTCGCCGCGATTGCGGTGGAGAACGCGCGGCTCATGGACTGCTTGCGTGCCGAGAACCTCAGCTTGCGCAGGGAAGTTGAGACTCAGTACCGATTTGAAAACCTGATCGGCAAGAGCCCTGCGATGATGAGACTCACGCTGCTCATGGAGAAGGTTGCGAACACGCCGGCTTGCGTGCTGATTTCTGGCGAGACGGGCACCGGCAAGGAGGTCATCGCGCGCTCGATCCATCACGCGAGTCGCCAACGCGGGAAGCCCTTTGTCGCCGTCGACTGTGGTGCCTTGCCGGCGAATCTGCTCGAGAGCGAGCTGTTCGGCCACCGGCGAGGAGCTTTCTCCGGCGCGATACACGATCGTGCGGGCCTCTTCGAGGAAGCTGAAGGGGGTACTCTCTTCCTTGACGAAATCACCAACACGAGTCTCGACCTGCAGGCGAAGCTGCTCCGCGTCCTTCAAGAGGGTGAGATTCGCAGAGTCGGAGAGAATCACATGCGAAAAGTCGAGGTCAGGATCATTGCCGCTACCAATACCGACCTGCGAGGCGCAGTCGAGAGGGGCACGTTCCGGGAAGATCTCTACTACAGACTCAACGTGATCTCGATCGAGGTGCCGCCCCTGCGCGAGCGCCGTGAGGATGTGCCCATCCTGGCACAGCACTTCTTGCGGCGGAGCTGCGATCGACTTGGCAAACGTCTCCTCGGTTTTACGGTGGAGGCCATGGAGTCTCTCGCGGCTGCACCGTGGCGAGGCAACGTCCGAGAGCTCGAAAATCTGATCGAGAGAGCCGTGATCCTCGCCGAGGAGGAACGTATCGACGCAAGATTTCTCGAGACGCTGCTTCCGCGAGGGGCGAAGCCTTCCGTGGATGAGCAGCCTCAGTTGGAGACAGCCTCCCCGGGGCACGACGTTCCGAGAGAGGCCAGGATGGCCCCGAGCCTTGAAGCTTTCGACCTTCAGTGGCATGAGTCAGAATGCAGGTATCTTCAAGCGTTGGTGGACGAGTCCGGGGGCAACTTGGCTGAGGCGGCAAGGCGTGCCGGGGTGCGGAACCGCAATACACTCATCTCGCGTCTCAATCGCCACGGAATCAGGGGGAAGCGAGGTCAGGAGAGGGGTTGACCCGTTTCGAGCGAACTGCACCAGGCTCCCTGGGTCATGGCTCCGCGCGGTCATGATGAGGGCATTTTGACCAACGCTCACCCACCATCGGCGCCGGAGGCGCACGGGGCTTATCGAGCGCCGTGGCCTGGCCCGGAGCACGCGCGGAGCACGTGTCGGAGGGCGGGAAGCGGTCGCCGGCGAGGAGTATACTGCACGCGGGCAGTGATGAGACCTTTTGCAGCCTGCGAAAGGTTGCGGCTGCTCGCGCCAGAGGCGCCCGGCGCCCATCAGGCGCCGAGGAGGGGGTTTGCGGCGCGCTGGCGGCGCCGCAAACGGCTCGGAGGGAGCCGGCGCCAGCGCTAGCTGGCGGCTCCCGAGAGCCTGGCCCGGAGGCGCACGCGCAGCGTGCGACCGGAGGGGCCGCGTGTCGTTGTTGCCGCCGCCCTCGCTCCACCCTCGCTCCGCTCGGAGGCGAGCCGTCGTGGGGGAGG
>SXIK01000041.1 GCA_005772855.1 Planctomycetia bacterium
CATGACGAGGCTGAAATCCGCGGCCATCGCCGTACTTACCTCGGAGCACTCCCGGGCAACGTGATCCAGGGCATTCGCAAGGCAGGGTCGCGCAACCCGGTTTTCATGCTGGATGAACTCGACAAGGTCAGCGCAAGCTTCCATGGAGATCCATCCTCGGCACTCCTGGAGGTGCTCGATCCAGAGCAGAACTCAACCTTCAGGGACAACTACCTGGCCGTGCCCTTCGACCTGAGCCGTTGCATGTTCGTTGGTACGGCGAACGTGCTCGATTCAATCCCGGGCCCGCTGCGTGACCGCTGCGAGGTAATCCACATTCCCGGTTACACGGAGGAGGAAAAGCTACAAATCGCCCGCCGCTATATAGTCAAACGAAGGCTTGAGGACAATGGACTCACGCCCGAGGAATGCGAGTTCACCGACGACGCCCTCAACGAGGTGATCCACTACTACACGCGAGAAGCTGGCTGCCGCAACCTCGAGCGTGAGGTGGGTGCCATTTGCCGCCATGTCGCCATGCGAGTAGCAGAGGCGCGGTTCAGCAAGCCGCCTCCCGGCTCTCCGGGAGCCCCGACCGAGCCCCCGCACAAGGCTGTCCTGAAGCCCGAGGATGTCCGCCTGATTCTGGGCTCAAGAAAGTTCGAGAGCGAAGTCGCCCTTCGCACAAGCGTCCCGGGCGTTGCCACGGGCATGGCCTGGACACCGGTGGGCGGCGAGGTTCTCTTCGTCGAGGCGACGCGGATGCAGGGCAAGGGCGGCTTGATCCTCACGGGACAGCTCGGCGAGGTCATGAAGGAGAGCGCCCAGGCGGCGTTGAGCCTCATCAAGTCACACGCAGGGAACTTCGATATTGACCCCGGAATCTTCGAGCGGAGCGACATCCATATCCATGTTCCATCCGGGGCGATTCCCAAGGATGGGCCCAGCGCCGGCGTGACGATGTACACGGCTCTCGTTTCCCTGCTGACGAGCCGAACAGTCCGTAGCGATGTGGCAATGACAGGTGAAATCAGCCTGCGAGGGCTCGTCTTGCCGGTGGGCGGAATCAAGGAGAAGGTCCTGGCGGCTCACGCCGCAGGCATCAAGACCGTGCTTCTGCCCGAACGTAACCGGAAGGACCTGGACGACATTCCGGAGAGCGCCCGGTCCCAACTTCGCTTCGTCTGGCTCGAGCGAGTGGACGACGCGCTCGCAGCGGGAATGGACCCGCACTCGATCCCCCGGGCAGAGCTCTCGAAGGCTGTCGACTGAAAGAACAAAGGACACCTGTGAAGCCCCTGGTCCTCATAGATCTTCCCCTGCTGCCCGCAATTGCGAAAATGATGGAGCCATTTTGCGTCACGGCCTTGTGGGATCTGGCCCAGGACCCAAAGTCAACCTCTCGGGAGGCGGTTGAAGGCCTTTTCACCTATGGTCATCCCATCGTCGACGGCCCGTTCCTTGACCTCTTCCCTCGCCTCAAGGTGGTGAGCAATTTCGGTGTGGGAGTGGACCACATCAACTTGAAGGCGGCTCTCGAGCGCAAGATCCCCGTGGGGAACACGCCCGGCGCCGTCGACGGGGCCACCGCGGACTTCACCCTGGCGCTCCTGCTGGCGGCGGCGCGTAACATTGTTCCAGGGGATCGTTTCGCGCGCTCAAGCCATTTCACACATTACAACCCCAACCTTCTACTGGGCTCCGATGTTCACGAAAGCACGCTCGGGATCATCGGAATGGGCCGCATAGGCCGCAAGGTGGCAAAGCGCGCCAGGGGCTTCGACATGCGCATCCTCTACCACAACCGTCGGCGCGACCTCGAAACCGAGGGCGAGCTGGGGGTGGAGTACGCCACCCTGGAGGACCTGCTGGCACGCTCGGACTTCGTCTCCCTGAACGTTCCCTTGACCCAGGAGACGCGGGGCATGATCGGCGAGCGGGAACTGCGTCTCATGAGGCGGGGTGCGATTCTCGTGAACGTGGCGAGAGGCGCGGTCGTGGACCACGAGGCGCTATTCAGGGCACTTGAGGAAGGCTGGATTCGAGGGGCTGCCTTCGACGCCACCGAGCCCGAACCACTGCCTCGAAACCACCCACTGCTCGCGCTCGAGAACTTCGTGATCACTCCCCACCTGGGTAGTGCCGGCGAACGCAGCCGGTTGCGAATGGCGGAGATGTCGGTCGAGAACCTACGAGCCGGGCTCGAGGGGCGCAGTTTGCCCTGGCAAGTGACAAGGTGAACGGTCCTGTTTACTCCCGCCTGAGCGCCAGAATCGGGTCGAGCTGCGCAGCCCGCCAGGCGGGATAGACGCCGAAGACAAGTCCCACGCCGCCAGAGAAGAAGACTGCCAACGCGATGGTACCGGCGGTGACAATCGGCTGGAACTTTTCCGATATCATGCCCACGGCCGTTGCGCTGCCAAGACCACAGGCGACACCCATCGATCCGCCCAACAAGCTCAGGACCATGCTCTCGGTGAGGAACTGCTTGAGGATGTCCAGCCGCCGAGCCCCCACCGCCATGCGGAGGCCAACCTCCCGGGTCCGCTCGGCCACCGACACGAGCAAGATATTCATGATGCCGATCCCTCCCACAACGAGGCTGATTCCGGCGATGCCCGCCATGATGTACTTGATCATGTCGAGGATCGTGCCCATGGTGGACATCATGGCGTCCTGGGAGATGAGCGTGAAGTCCTCGTTGCCATGGTGCTGGCGCTTCAAGATGCTCTTGGCCTGTTCCATCGCATCCTCCATGACATCCTGGTTCAACGCCTTGGCGCGAATGCCGAAGAGACTGTCAGTATCGAAGACCTTCATGTAGGCACGCACCGGCACGAGGACAAGGTCGTCCATGTCCATGCCCAGCGTGGTGCCCTTGCGGGCCATGATGCCGATCACGCGGAACTGACTGCGCGCAATTTGAACGATCTCCCCCACGGGGTTGGCCTCGCCAAAGAGCTGTTCTCTCACCGTCTCGCCGATGCAGCAGACTCTACGGCCGCTGAAGGCGTCGTTCGGGCTCAGAAATCGGCCAAAACCCACCGAGAGGTTCAAAATTTCGGTGAACTGGTCGTCACAGCCAAGAATCGTCACATCCCTCTGACGGTCACGATACCTGAGACTGCCCGAGCCCAACGTCACCGGCGTGACGGCGGCGAGCTGCGTCCCCCACTTCCTCAGAGCCCTCGTGTCGTCCATCGTCAACTTGCGCGTGGCTCCTCCGGGCGGTGGTCCCATCGGACTCTTCGTCTCGGTACGTCCAGGCTGAATGATGATCAGGTTGGTGCCGAGGTCAGAGAACTGCTTCGTGATGTACTGCTTCGTGCCGTCACCAATCGATACAAGCAAGATCACCGCTGCGACTCCGATCGCCATGCCAAGCATGGTGAGGGAGGCTCGAAAAGCGTTGGCACGAAGCCCCTCCAGGGCGCCGAGAAGGCTTTCCCACAGGCTCATGCCACGCCTCCCTGCCGGCTGGTTTGCGCAAGATCCTCGGCGATCTCACCGTCGGCAAGCCGGATGACTCTGCGGGCCGCAGCTGCCACCACGGGATCGTGCGTGACCATGATCACCGTGACGCCCCTCTCAACATTCAACTCATGGAAGATCGAGATGATCTCCCTGCCCGTCCTTGAATCCAGGTTTCCCGTGGGCTCATCCGCGAGCAAAATGCTCGGGTTCTGGATGAGCGCCCGGGCGATTGCCACGCGCTGCGACTGTCCGCCCGAGAGCTCGTTCGGCCGGTGGTGCGAGCGGTCCTTGAGTTGCACTCGCTCAAGCTCCACCTCGGCTCGCCTGCGACGCGCCTTCCGCGAGACCCCGCTGTAGATGAGGGGGAGCGCGACGTTGTCGAGTGCCGTGTGTCGAGGCAGAAGATTGTACGACTGAAAGACGAAGCCGATCTTTTGGTTTCGAACCCGGGCCAACACGGCGTCCGAGAGGCCAGAGACCTCCAGGCCGTCGAGCCGGTAGGACCCGCTCGTGGGACGGTCAAGGCAACCCAGGATATTCAGCAGCGTCGACTTCCCGGACCCCGAGGCTCCCGTGATCGCCACGAATTCTCCGCTCTCGACATGGAGCGAGAGATCCTTGAGCGCGATCACCTCCTGGAACAGGCCGCTTCCCTTGCCGACGACATAGACCCGATTGACTCGCTCGAGATCGATCATGAGGGCACGCTCACCTCGCGGATTGCCTCGAGGTACCGATCACGAACTTCACGTCGAGCCCCTCGGTGAGAAGCTTTGCGTCAGTCGGCAAGACAACCAGGTCCCCTTCCGAAAGGCCCGATCGCACCTCGGTCATGTCCCAGTTGCCGATTCCAACCGTGATGGGCTGCCGGAATACTTTGCTGCCGCGGACGACGAACACGTGCTTGTCTTCGCCACGCTCGAGGATCGCTGTCGTGGGGATTTGAAGCACGTCTTCAGCCTTCCCGACCAGGATCTCGATGTCCGCCGACATGCCGACCCGGATGAGGGGAACCTGCTGCGCCGGGGGCCCATCACCACTTGCAGCAAGGCTGGAGCCATCCGGGTGAGGATGACTGCGAACGATCTCCGACTTGATCTTCGCTGTTCGGCTCTCGCCCTCCTGCGTCGAGACCGTGGGCGAGATCGAGATCACCTTCGCCTGGAGAGTGGTCCGCTCGATGCCGCCAAGCGAAACCTTCACCGGCTGGTCAAGGCTCACACGGAAGAGGTCGGACTCATCAATTTCGGCCTCCACGAACAGGCGAGAGTCATCAATGAGATAGACGAGCGGATCGGAGCCTCCCCGGCCTGTGCCCATGGCCAGCGCCATGCTGCCAAAAACCATCTCGCCCAATCGGGCATTGGTCTTCGCCACCACGCCAGCGAAAGTTGCCCGCACATTCGTCCGCTCGTGGTCCACTTGCGCTCGACGGTACGCGAAATCTGCCCGGTCAAGCTGCTCCTGCGTGACGAGGTCATCTCTGACTCTCCTCAAACGGTCCAGATCCTTGGCGGACTCCTCGACACGCAGGCGTTCGAGGTCGTTCTCCAGCTCGACGAGGGGCTCACCAGCAGACACCCGATCTCCCTCCTCGTGGTAAACACGCACAATTCGCCCCGAGACCGAGGCCGCAAGACTCGCCTTTCGCCACGGCTCCACGACGCCAGCCTCGACCGACGTCACCGTGCTCTCGACCAGCCCCTTCCGCGCTCGAAAGACCGTAACCTCAAGCTTCTCGCAACCAAGCGTGATCAGCCCCATGAGGAATGGCAGAAAGAAAAGCACGCGGCGATTTTGCATGAGACTTATCATGTCAGGCTTTGCGTGCGGCGGCAACCTGCGGCCGTCCCGGAAGCCATTCCACCACCCCCCCTCAGTCATAGAAGAATTCCAACTCCGATGAGACAAAGATTGACTCTCCTTCTGGCAGCAATTCTTGTCGCCAAGGCTCTACCCTGCAAGGCACAGACACCTTCGCCCCCGGGTCGAAAGCCAGCAGCAATCCACACCGACCAGGTTCCCACGATTCCGGAGAGGATCGCGGCTCGGCTCGATCGCTATCAGAACGTGAAATCTGCTTCGTTCGCTGATTGGAGACCCTCGGAAGGCATCCTCTATGCAAGCCGCATCGGAAATGTAAGTCAGCTTTACAGTCTTGAAAAGCCCGGCGGCTCACCATCCCAGATCACCACCGGTGACGATCCGGTCACAAGCGGGCGTTGCCTTCCGGATGGCAGCACCGTCTTCAGCCGGAGCTCCGGTGGCGATGAGAACTTCCAGATCTACAAGCTCGCTGCGGGCGCGAAGAACCCGACGCTTCTGACCGATGGAAAGTCGCGCAATCTCGCGGGCCCCATCGATCGAAAGGGCCGCCGCCTGGCCTTCACTTCGACGCGCCGAAACGGCCGCGACGCCGACCTCTACGCGATCGACCTTGAGACGGGTGGGCCGGCGGACCTGATTCTGCAAGTCGAAAATGA
This sequence comes from Planctomycetia bacterium, assembly GCA_005772855.1. GTDB lineage: Bacteria > Planctomycetota > UBA8108 > UBA8108 > SXIK01 > SXIK01. The sequence continues at coordinate 5,937 of SXIK01000041.1, forward strand.
GACCTGGACGCTCGACGAGTGGGCCGAGGATGGGAGCCTGGCCATTGTGACTCGCTTCGTCTCCGCCAATGAGACCCATCCACACCTCTTCAACACAAGAACCCGGGTAAAGACGCCCCTGCCCGGCGAGACCAGCACGGCTTCGAAGGATAAAGTACGGCGCGACAATTTTTGCTTCGGGCCAAGATCCCAAAGTCTTTACCTCACGACCGATGCGCGGGGCGAGTTCCGTGAGCTGGCGCGCCTCGATCTGCTCTCGAGCCAATACTCCTGGCTCACCGAGGGTCTGCCTCATGACGTGGAGGAGGTCAAGATCTCCGACGATGCGACACAGGCAGCTTTCACGATCAACTCGCAGGGCTATTCGCGACTCTTTCTCCTGGACCTCTTGCGCCTCGAGGCCGCTTCCAGGCCGCAAGATGCGCGCACAGAGATCCCTCTGCCGCAAGGAATCGTTACGGGGCTGCGCTTCAGGAGAGCTAACGAGTTGGGGTTTGCCTGGGAGTCGACCTCCTCTCCGATGGAGTGTTACAGCTTGAGATTGCCTGCCACTTCGCTGAAGCGCTGGACAGAAAGCGAGAGAGCTGCCTTCACGGAGGCCGATTTCGTCCAGCCGGAGCTGATTCACTACCCAACTTTCGACGGTAGACAGGTCCCCGCCTTCGTGTACCGACCCCGTGGACAGGACAGGGCGCCCGTCATCGTGAGCATCCACGGTGGTCCCGAAGCCCAGTCACGCCCGTCCTTCTCGGCCCGCTACCAGGCCTGGATCGCCGAACTGGGCGCCGCGGTCATCGTGCCCAACGTGAGAGGATCCACAGGCTATGGAAAAACTTACTCCCGGCTGGACAACGGCTCACTGCGCGAGAACAGCGTGCGCGACATCGGCCACTTGCTTGACTGGATCGCGAAGGACGATCGGCTCGACCCCTCTCGCGTCGCCGTCGCCGGCGGCTCTTACGGCGGCTACATGGTGCTTGCAAGCCTCGTGCACTTTCCGTCCAGAATCAAGGCGGGGGTGGACATGGTCGGAATCTCCAACTTCCGCACTTTCCTCGAGAACACCAGCGCCTACCGGCGCGATCTGAGGCGAGCCGAGTACGGTGACGAGCGCGACCCCAAGATGCGCGCCTTCCTGGAACAAATCTCTCCCGCCTCACGAATCCACGAGTTGCGCTCTGCGCTCTTTCTCGTGCACGGCGAAAACGACCCGCGCGTACCGATCTCGGAAGCGAGACAAATTGTGCAGCGGGCTCGAACCTCCGGGCAACCCGTCTGGACTCTGTATGCCTCGAACGAGGGTCACGGATTCACACGGCGTGAGAACTCCGACTATCTGGACACCGTCACGGTCCTCTTCCTCGAGCGCCATCTTCTCGACAGGACCGCGGCTGTAAGACCTTCTGGTACCCAGGTGGACTGGCAAGATCTCGAGCTGGGAGTCTCTTGCCACCTTGGCATCAACACGTTTCATGACAGGCCGTCGAGCGAGGGCAAACTCGAACCGCAGGCTTTCAGTCCGACACTCATCAACGCTGAAGCATGGGTGAGGGCGGCGAAGGAGTCCGGCGCCGGCTACTTCATTCTCACAGCCAAGGATGCGGAGGGCTTTTGCCTCTGGCCCACGGCCACGACGGGCTACTCCGTGCGCTCGAGCCCGTGGAGGGACGGCAAGGGAAACCTTGTGCAAGAGGTGGCCGATGCCTGCAAGCTAGAGGGGCTCAAGTTTGGGGTGTGTCTCTCGGTCAAGGATCGCCACGAGCTCTCCCACCCGGGCGGAAAGCTCGAGCACCCTCTCTATCTGCGCCAGCTCGAGGAGCTTCTGACAGGCCATGGCCCGCTCGTCGAGATTCAGCTCGACGGAGTCGGCTCGGAGTGGCAGGAGTACGACAAAAGCGCAAGCATCTTGCTCGTCAGGAAGCATCAGCCCGATGCCAGATGCGTGCAGCGGGGAGTCCCTACAAGTCCTGGTTCCGGCAATGACCGTGAATTCGCACCCCAACCCTGCCGGAACTTGGTGCGCGGGGATTACGTGTCCAACCTTGCCCCCGGCATGATCACGTCGGACGGCCCGGAGGAGCTTTGGCTACCCCTTGAGTGCGAGGTGCCACTCCGGGACAGGGGGCCCTGGCACCCCGACAACGAGAAAACACTCAAGTCGCTCGAGGAGCTCATGGCCCTTTACTACCGATCGATCGGCCGTGGCGCCAACTTGCTCCTGAGCGTCGCGCCCGACCCTCGCGGGCTCTGGCCTGACGCGGACTCCGCCCGCCTGAAGGAACTGGGCGACGAAATCCGTCGGCGATTCGATACTCCGGTGGCGCAGTCGGGGGGAAGTGGCGACGAAATTGTTCTCGACCTCGGCGGCGTGAAGTCCGTTGATCACGTGATCAGCAGGGAGGAGCCTCGCGACGGCGAACGGGTACGCAAGTACGTCCTGGAGGCTCGGGTGGAAGGGAACTGGCTCCCGATCGTGCGGGGAACCCGGATCGGACAGAAGAAAATCGACATTTTCCCGGCCACTGTCGCCGCCGATCAAATCCGGCTGCGAACACTGGAGCGCTCCAGAGAGCCGCGCCTCCGATCCATCGCAGCATTCGCTGTCGGGGAAGTCACCCGGGACAGAGCGGTTCCGTCCAATTTGCTGGCCGAATCCCGGTCGGCAGCCATGGCCAGGGATCCTTCGAGGGCCCTCGAGCTTGTGGATCGCGCCGTGAACCTGACCCCTGCCTGGCCGCCCGCTCACCTCCTGAGAGCACGCTTGCGAAGCGCAAGAGGTGACGCGGCCGGCGCCGTGCGCGATCTCGATCTGGCGATCACGCTCCTTGCGCCCGATGGCTCCCTTCACCATCAGCGTGGATTCGAACACTTCAAGCTTGGCCAATTCAGGGAGTCGACGGCGGACTTCGAGCGTTCGGTCGAGGTCGGAGGTAAGACACACTCGAGCGACGAGTGCTGGGAGCGTGGCCTCGCACGCTACTACGCAGGCGACTTCGAGGGCGCACGCCAACAATTCGAGGGCTATCACCGTGTCGGGCCACTCGACATCGAAAACGGGCTCTGGTGGATGCTCTGTGTTGCCGAGAACGACGGCCTCGACAGGGGCCGAGCGGCACTGCCAGGCTATACAACCCGCCAGAGGCCACCGTTCCCCGCCCTCCTGGACCTTTATCTGGGGCAAGGTAGCGCCGAGGCCGTCATTGCGCAGGCCGAGTCAAACCCCGAAGCGGAATCGAAGGAGAAGAAGGACGAGAGCCTCTTCTATGCGCACCTCTACCTTGGCCTGTACCTCAAGATCTCCGATCGGCGAGTCGAAGCCCGCAAGCACTTCGAGAAAGCCCTCGAACACCCGGTGGACCACTTTATGTACTGGTGCGCACAGGCCGAGCTACGGTAGCCGCCACGGCGGGTTACTTCAGCTCGCGCACGAAGAGATTTCGGTACGCCACCTTGCCTTCCGCAGGCCAGGACTTGCCACCATGCACCTGGAGGCCAATTGCGCCCCTGTCGGGGAGACGCTTCTCCGTGTCAACGAAGTGTGTCAGGTACAGGCCATTGACCCAGACGTCTATCGTCGGCGGGTTCGAACGGATCCTCGCGCGAACCTCGTTGAAATCATCCTTGCGCCACCAATGAGGCCAGCTAGCAGGATCGGTGGCCAGGGGCAGCACGTCCTTGAGCTCCGAAATCGGCTTGACCGTTCCGTCTGCCTCAAAGTTGTAGTTGCGTGCATTGAGGCTGGGGACAAGTCCCTCACCGTAAATGCCCCCCACGTTTCCGCCCGCGTAGTAGTCGACCATGATCTGGTAGCAGCTACCTTCGCCAGTTGACCTGAGAAAGATGCCACTGTCGCAGCCCCAGCACGGTTGGACCTCGGCGATCAGCTCGAAGTCCCCGTAGGTCGCATCGGTCACGTTGACCCCACCATTTCCGCTCCCCGGTGGATCCTGTTGCCCCGTCCAAACGCCACCGGCGTGAGTCCACAAACCACCCGCTCCGTGGCCCGTCTTGATTTTCCTCCAGCGGGAGGGGTCGTTGGAGATGGAAGTGAATCCGGGAATCAACCCGTCCGCGTTGAGTCTCTGAATCCGCAAGTTTCGGTACTCGACCTTGCTGCCCGGGTCCTTGGCGTGCGCATCCTGGAGACCCACATAACCTCGAAGGGGCCGCTGCCTCATGGCAGGAATCTTCTCGTAGTCAGCGTCGGTAACCTGCGTGCCATCCACCTTCACCCGGATCTTGTTCAAGACACAAGTGATCTCATAGGAATGCCAGACGTCGGGACTGTCGTCCGGCCGGGGGTTTACGTCCTGAATACCGTAGAGGCTACCTGTGCAGTGAGAGTTATCGCGTCCCTTGCCACTTGAGTCCCGCTCGTTGGAGATTTGCACTTCAAACCCAGTTTCCCAGGATCGGCCGTCGTCCTGCGAGGGAACGCGAATGAAAATGCCGCTGTTGCCGAACTTCGTCACCTTCCACTCCAGCCTGAGGACGAAGTTGTCGTACTTCTCCTTCGACATGATCCGGTCGCCGCCAGCCACGGCCACGATCGTGCCATCGACAACTTTCCAGCTCGCTGGATTCCCCTTGATGACGAAGTCCCGGGTCAGATCCTTGCCATCAAAAAGCGATACGAAACCAGGCTCTGGCGGGGGGACTTCGTAAGCCTCCAGGAGAGAAGATGGACCGAGACCGGCGAGGCAAAGCAGGGCGATCGCGTCACTACGCATTGCGGGTACTCCTTGGGTTGAGCCTGAACCGCAGCTATTGGAACCACGGCCCACGGGCAATCGGATGCTTCGGTCACTGTTTGTTGGTGGACCAATCGTAATCGAGGTATTCGACCGAGACCTTGTTTTTCGCGAGGAACTCGCGGTCCGAGTCGTCGGCATACTTCGTCACGAAATCCAGGACGCCTGCGTCGCCTCCACCGAAGTCTTCCGAATACCAATAGAAGATCCTGGACACGTAAAAGACTCTCTCTTTACGATCCAGATAATTCTTTCGGCCACCCTTCTCGGTCTTCTCGACCCCGATCCAGCTTCTCGCCTCCTCGTCAAGTTGCCGATCCAGCTGATCGCCCCTGAAGGCCTCCGGCCGGAGGCGTGGGCAACTCCGCGCGCCGCACACCAGGGCAGCATGAAGCCTTGGATCCTTCAAATCTTTACGGAGGATTCCATGCTCGATGTCGTCGAGCGAACGCACCGTGCCAGCGACCTTGCGTTTGCGCTGGGTGAAGATGTTCGTGCCAAAGACCCTCGCGTGAGGCACTTCGGCGGGCACCCCCTCATCGATCATGGCCTGAACACAGAGGGCGTTGTAGGCGTTGATCCAAAAGGCCCGCTGGTTGTTTACATCCCCCAGCTTCGCCGGGTCCGCCTCGGCGACGATCTTGAGGTAAGCCCCGAGATCGGCGGCATCCTTGCCACGAAGCTGGGTGTAATTTACCCAGCCCTCCGGGGTGACATTGGCCCTGAGAAGCTTGTCCCAGAGGGAAGAATCGATGCCCTCAGCCTCCACCGCTTCGGCTTCCCTTCCAGGAATAGTGCAAAGCGGCAGGAACGCTGCGGAAGCGACCAGAGCAAGCTCTGTCATTCGATCCCGGGCCGGCATTAGCCCGCCTTCGAAGGCTCATCAATGCTGAAGCCAGCAGCCTTCTCCTTGGCCTGGATCGCAGCCAAATCGAGAGCGCTCGGAAGCGCATCCTTCTTCTCGGAGACGCAGGTTCCGGCCGAGAAGAGCTGGCGGTTTTTCTCAGTCCAGTCCTTGTACGGCTCCGGCAGCTCGGTCTCGGGATAAATAGCGTTGATCGGGCACTCCGGCACGCACAGCTCACAGTCAATGCACGTGTCGGGGTCGATCACGAGCATGGCCGGCTCGGCGGTTTCATAAAAGCAGTCGACTGGGCAGACGGTGCAACAGTCGGTATAGCGGCAATCGACGCAACGACCTGTGACGACGTGAGGCATGGTTATCAATTCCTTTACGTGGGAGCCTCCCGAGGCGCCATTGCCCGAGGAAGGATCGCAAAATTCTACACAGGATGCCGGACGGGTCCAGCCAGAAAAAAACGGCAAGAGAAGAACAGACTAACCGCGAAAGGCGACACGAAGACTGCGGACCAGCTCGTCGTAGTTGCGGGCGGAATGCGCCACACCCTTGATCTCCTTGAAGTCCGGCAAGTCCTTGGCGTAGTAGAGAGCCAATCTTACGATACGCGTCGAGACATCGCGCTTGCCCAGGAACCGGGTCTCTCCATCGAGATGGCGCAGAAGAACCCTGAGGCGTTCCTCTCGAGTGGGGGGCGGCGGCATCGGGTTGCCCGAGAGCGCGGAGCGGGCCCGGGAAAAGATCCACGGGTTGCCCAGACAACCCCTGGCGATCGAGACTCCGTCGCACCCCGTCTCCTCAAGCATTCTGAGGACGTCCTGTGGCGTCCGGATATCCCCGGCTCCGAAAAGCGGAATCCGCACGGCTTCCCGTGTGGTGCGAAGGATCGACCAGTCGGCGGGCCCAGCGTAGGCCTGCACGACGCTGCGGCCGTGAAGGATAAGCCCCGCGATCCCGGCCTCCTCGGCCAGCCGGGCAATCTCGGGAGCGTTGATGGACCCGGCATCCCAGCCGCTGCGAAACTTGAGTGTCACCGGCACCCGCACGGCGGCGACCACCCTCGAAAGCAACTCAGCGGTGCGTCGAGGGTCTTTCAAGTACGCGCCTCCCCAGCCCCGTCCAATGACGCGCCGGATCGGGCAACTCAGGTTAATGTCGACGATTTCAAAACCGCGCCCCTCGATGACCCGGGCGGCCTCGACCGTGTCTGAGAGCTCTCCTCCCAGCACCTGCCCGGCAACGGGCCGCTCCGAGGGGTTGGATGCGAGCATGCGAAGCGCCATCTTGTCGCCCTTCGCGATCCGGTCCGGCTGCCCCATCTCCGTGATCACGAGGTTTGCACCCAATTCCTTTGCGATAAGTCGAAAGGGAAGTGTCGTGTGCTCCTCCATCGACGCGAGAACGAGCCGCCCCTTCAGGTGCACGCCCCCGATCTCAAGTCGACTCAAGGCACCGTCCCCACCGCCAACGACAAACCCAACTTGCAGCCGACGAGGTATTCATCAAGGGCGACATACTCGCTTGTCGTGTGGATCTCGTGCTGACCACAGCCCAGCGTAACCGTCGGGATTCCCAGGGAAGTCAACCAGTTCGCGTCGAGCCCCCCATTGGAGATCCGGAGCCGAGGCGTGAGCCCCAGTGACGCAACGGCACGCACGGCAGCCTGAACGCAGGGCGCGTCCTGTGGTAGCGCAAAGGCGGTGTACGAGTCCTCAACCTCCATGTCGAAGCGGCCGCACGCACCCGCCTCGTTTCGGTGGTCCGTGGCGGCGTGGTGGAAGGCCTCGCGATACGCGGTCACAATCCGCTCCAGAAAACGGCGGTCATGGCTACGGGCCTCGCCCTTCAAGATGATTCGATCCGTCACGACGTTGGTTGCATCGCCTCCCTGGACAACGCCGATGTTCGAGGTCCCCGAGCCCTCGGGCGCGCGAATGAGCCCATGCCAACCCGCTTGCTCGAGCCGATGCACGGCATCGGCGAGAATCGCCACAGCCGAGACACCACGCTCCGGGTGAATTCCAGCGTGAGCGGCGATGCCATGCACCGTGAAGTTCATGCGCATGGCACCGGTGGCGCCGACGGTCACGTCCTCCGGAATGCCGCCGTCAAAATTAAAGCCGGTGGCTGGCAAACCCAGAGCCTCCGCTCGCACCGCGGCGGCACCCAGGAGGCCGCTCTCCTCACGGATGCTGAAGAGGAACGTGAGCGGTCCGTGAGGCAGGTTTCCTCTCTTCAGCTCGCTGATCATCGTCAAGAGCACCGCCACGCCACATCGGTCATCGCCCCCAAGCGCAGTGGCACCCTTCGGGTAAATACGCCCTTCGCGCACGACGGGATCGGCGCCCGCTGCGAGCGGAACCGTGTCCATGTGGGCGCAGAACAGCCTGCGCGGCCCCCCGAGGACACCGTCGAGCCTCACGATGAGGTTCCCCACCTCGCAGAAGACGGGGATTCGGGAGGGCGCGTCATCGACAAGGATCGCGCTTGCCGGAACGCCCAAGCTCATGAGCTCGCGCGTCAAGTGCTCCGCCACGGCCTTCTCATGTCCTGTGGGACCCTTGATGGCAAGAAGCGCAAGGAGACGGTCCAGCGCCTTCTTCTCGTCGATGGAGACTGGATTCGACCTGAAACCCTGATTCGTCATGGTTGAAGTTTTCCTCCCCCCGGACCACTTTGGGCGAACTCGCATGCCGCGGCACTCCCGGAAGCATGCCCGCCCCTGCGGCTCGATTCAAGCACCACAGACGCCCCGAAAAAACACCAAGGCCTGCGCCAGGTTGCCCGGCACAGGCCTCGGTGAAAGTTCTGGGAGAAAGCTAGAGTTCGCGTGGCCATGGCCAAAACATCTTGACCAAGGCTCACCCTTTGGGGGGAGGTCCTCCTCTCCCGCGCGGAGTACACTGAATCAAGTCCTCGGAGCCGTTACTTTTTGCCGCTCTTTCTTCGAGCGATCAGGGCCGCGAGCCCCCCGAGGCCGAAGAGGCCAAGAGTCGCGGGCTCGGGAACGGCGGGCTTCGGCAGATATCCCTCGCCAATGTCGTTCCCGCAAGACATCGTCCAGTGGATTCCCACTCTATTGCTCGTGAGGCCACCGACGAGGCTCAGGTCGAGGGAGCCCTCGTAGTTATAGTGCCTCGAGCTCGTGTCGCCGTTGCCGTAATGCGTCATGGCCCCGTCGCGCGGAATCGAAAGCGGCGTGACACCGACGTTGGTTCCTCCCACCAGAGTGAACGGCCCGGAGCTGCTAAACATGGGAGTTGTTCCGCTGACGCCGGTGAAAATGTTGCCCGTTTCGAGGTCCACACCGACATTCCACCCACTGCCCACGTCGAAAAAAATGTCACCGGGAAGGTAGGTCGTGCCGCCGTGAACCACGCCATCGGGGTCAAAACCCGTGACAATCGCAAAGAATACCGTGGAGCCCTGCATCGTGGCGTAGATCGCCTCGACATCGAAAAACTGGCCGCCCCAGCCAGGGCCAAGGTAAGCGGTGCCGCCGGTGCCCCTGTAGTCTTCGAAAAAGACTCGCGAGCCCGTCGAGGCAGTCCAGTCGCCGGAGTCGGGATTGATGCCCCAATCGTTCCAGTTGCCGTCCACCGTGATCGGATCTGCGCGAAGCGATCCACCGGTCAAGGCAACCATGAGCGCGCAAGACAGTACTCCGAATCTGTTTTTTTCATTCTCATCTCCTCTACGCTCCGGTCAGGGCATCCGTCCCAGTCAGGGATATCTTCTCCGCGAGTTTGTTTTCTCCACCAGCAGTCGCGGCCAGCTGATGAACGATTCACCTAACCGGGAAAGCAAGCCACATGCCCTGCAGAGATGGGCTGAAAATGGGGCACTTTTTGAGGCGAGTGTCTGGTGGAAGCCGAAGTCGGTCCAAACTGTCAAGGACGTGTACACTGCAACCCGGGGGCATGCGTCTCCCGGACTTCCTTGAAGGAACGACGGAGCACCGTGAGAGTGCCAGCGCGGAACCGGGTCCTCACAGGAAACCTGGAGTCCTTCCCGCCATGGCCTGGAGCCGCGCCGCAGCCGCCCGCAGCGTCTCCATTTTCTTGCAAAATGCAAAACGGAGGAGCTTTCGACCTTCTCCTGGCCTCGCCGCGTAAAAGACGCTGGGTGGGATGGCTGCGACCTTGTGCTTCACGACCAGCTCCCTTGCAAACGCGCAGTCGTCGAGGCTCGAGAGGCGGGAAAACCCGGCCAACACAAAGTAGGCCCCATCCGGGGTGACCGGATCAAATCCAACGTCCCGCAAGGCGGCGACCAGGTAGTCGCGGCGCTCGGTGTACTCCTCACAAAATCGTTTGAAGTACGCTTCGCCCTGTGTTGTGAGCGCCTTCGCAACCGCGAGCTGCAGCGGTGTCGCGGTAGCGAACGTGACAAACTGATGTGCCGACTGCACGGCCCGAATCAGGCGTTCGGGCCCCGTCGCCCAACCCACCTTCCAGCCTGTCAGAGAAAAAGTCTTGCCTGTGCTTCCAATCGAGATTGTCCGCTCTCGCATGCCGGGAACGCTTGCCATCGGCACGTGGCGGGCGTTGCCGAAGGTCAGGTGCTCGTAGACCTCGTCCGAGAGCACGACCCCGTCGTGATCCTCAACGCATTTCGCGATCAGTTCGAGCTCCTGCCGCGTGAAGACTTTTCCGGTCGGGTTGTGCGGGGTGTTGAGGATCAACAACCGAGTCCGCGCCGTGAACAAGCTCCTCAGCTCGTCGAGGTCCACCTCGAACCTCGGTGCCCGGAGCGTCGTGAATCGAGGCACTCCGCCCGCCATGGCGACACAGGGCAAATAGCTGTCGTAGAAGGGCTCGAGGAGAATGACCTCATCTCCGGGTTCGATGAGGCTCAGGATTGTCGACGCGATGGCCTCCGTGCCTCCGCTTGTAACAACGACCTCCGTGTACGGATCGTAAACGAGCCCGTGGTCCCGCAAAGCTTTCTCGGCGATCGCCGAGACAAGCCTTGGATGCCCCATCGATCGAGCATACTGATTATTCCCCGAGCGCAGCGCCTCGCACGCCCACTCGATCAGCTCACTCGGCCCCTCGAAGTCGGGGAAACCCTGCGAAAGGTTGATTGCCTCGTGCTTTACCGCGAGAGTCGACATCTCGCTGAAAATGCTCGTGCCGAAAGGAGCTAGCTTCTTCGACGCCACGGCTCTTAACCAGGGCCGGAAGTGTCCTGCGCTCTCTCCGAGCTTTTGTGAAGGCGGAGGATGAGGTCGACCTCGCCACGCAGGAGCCCGACCGAACCCGCGATGGACTCCGGCAGTTCGCCGAGAGAGGCCAGCTCGAGCACTCGATTGCGGTCGGCGTGACTCACGGTATTGATCGCATCCCAGCGTTGGCTTCCGCTCCCGCGTCGCGGCAACTCCAGTGCCTTCCCAGCCCCCAAGGCGGCATCGGACCTCTTCAAGAGGCTCTCGAGCCGATCAAGTCTCGTGTCGAGCCTTGCCTCGACCTCCGTGGTGAGGGCCTTGAGCTCCTGCTCGACCCGCTCCGACTCCGCCCTGAGCACGAGCACATCGTCGGAGAGCCTGGATGGCCCGAGGCGCTCGACCCAGCGCCGGATGAGATGAAAGACCACGAGCGACACCATGGCCAGGCCCGCCCCGAGAACCGCCGGAAGCAAGGCTGCACGCAACTCGTCCACACTCGGGAAACTCATCCTTCCACTCCTTCTGTGGGCTACTTGAGGCCCAGAATCTCCTCGATGCTCCCCAGGAGCGTCTCGAGATCCTCCATCGCCAGGTCGCCCATGTGCCCGATGCGAAACGTCTTCTCCTTGAGTTTCCCGTAGCCATTCGAAAGGGTCATCCCGCGCTTCCCGAGCTCCTTGTCAAGAGCCTCAATGGAGACGCCCCGGGTGTTCTTGACCGCAGTGAGGGAAACGGACTCATACCCCTTCGGCGCAAATCGGGCGAAGTGCTCATCCGCCCAGCGGCGCGTACGCTCGGCCATTGCAAGATGGCGGCCAAACCACCGGTCACGCCCCATGGCAAGGATCAGCTCAAGCCGCTTGTCGAGAGCATAGAGAAACGGAATCGGTGGTGTAGCTGGGGTCTGATTTTTTCTGTGATACTCCTCGATATCGAGGAAATCGAAATAATATCCCCGGTGCTCAATCGTGCGCGCCCGCTCCAGCGCCCGCTCGCTCACGCAGCATACGGTAAGACCCGCAGGGAGACCAAAGCCCTTCTGCGTGCCCGCAAGTACGACGTCGAGCCCGAGCTCATCTATCGGAATATCGACAACGGCCATCGAGGTCACAGTGTCCACCGCCAACAGCACGCCGGGATGCTTCTTCACTGCCCTCGAGATTTCGGAGAGCGGATTCATCACCCCCGTCGAGGTCTCATTGTGGACCACCGTCACCGTGTCATACTTGCCCGAGGCGAGTGCCTTGTCGACTGAATCGGGCAGGTTGGGTTGACCCCATTCCACGGACAGCGCGTCCGCAGGGAGCCCGTTGGCGACGGTGATCTCATTCCAGCGCTCGCTGAAGGCGCCGCAGGTTACATTGAGGCATCGCTTCTTGACGAGATTGCGCACGGCACCTTCCATCGCGCCAGTCGCCGACGCCGTGATCAAGTAAATGCTCGATCGAGTGCGCAGGAACTCCTTGAGCCGACTGTTGACGCTCGCGTAGAGACTCTCAAACTCCTTGCCCCTGTGCCCGATCTGGGGCCTGGCAAGAGTCTGGAGGATCTCGGGTCCCACCTGCGTGGGGCCAGGAATAAAGAGCTTCTTGAACATGGCAGCCGACTCCGTCGTGACGAGGGCACTTCTTGAACGGCACCAAGAAACCACGAAGCGTGCGGGGAGTCAACGGGAGAAGCGTCACTTCAGTTGCAGGCGTTCAGGCTCCTCCAGGGGCCACAGGACGAGTCCGCTCCAAAGCTTGGGGTAGAAGTAGGTCGTCTTGTGCGGGAAGACCTGACCGCCCTGGACAACCTGCTCAAATTCGGCAGGTTGAACCGGACGCATGCGAAGGAGAAGGTCTCCGTCCCCTCGCTGGAGGGCCTCGTCCTCGCCGGTCCCTTCCTTGAAATACCGGATATCCTTCTCCTCAACGATGCCCCGAAGCCACTCCGCGAGGACGAGATCATGAACAAGACCGTAGCGGGTGCGGGCCACTCCCTTGCGGGCCGTCTTCAAGTGCCCAGGAAAGCGCACGCCGACTTTGCGCTCCCGAGTTTCCAGGCGCAGGTCAAAATCGGGGCCTTCAGTCGTCTCGAGATTCTTGAGGAGCAGATCCAGGGCCTCCGCGCTCTTGACGCCTGCTTTCAGCTTCACGAGGCGGTGCGTCGCGAGGATGGAGAGGCCGTCCCCCCGCAGATTGGCGAACGTCATCATTTGCCAGTCGGCTCCGGGGACATTCACGCCTCGCTCTTTCGACTCGGTCGAAAAGCGAAGAGAAGTGGTGTAACGATGGTGCCCATCTGCAATGATTGGACGCTGGCCACCCATGAGATCGATGAGCTGAATGAAAACCGCGACGTCGGTGATCGCGTGGAGCTCGTGAAACTCGTTGGGCTTGGCCTCGACCCTCAGGAGCGGTTTCCTCTTCGTCTGCGATTCGAGGAGATAATCCATCGCGCCCTCGGCGTCCGAGTAAAGCAGAAGTATATTCTCGAGGTTCGCACGCGTGGCCTCGAGGAGGCTCAGCCGGTCGTCGACGACCTTCGGAAAGGTTCGCTCGTGCGGGAAGACAATGCCGTCGGTAAAGGGGTGCAGCCTGCCGAGGCCAATCAGCCCAACAAAACGCACTCGCTTCGCCGGCTGTCCGGGAGCGGGGTATTCGATGACGTTGATGTAAAAGGCGGGTTCCTCCTCGAGCTCGAGCACGCCTTGCTTGACCCACTGCCGCAACAGCTCCCCCCGCTCTTCGTAGCTCGAAAAAGCTCCGGGTTGGCTCCCAAGCGTCAAACGGGTGATGTTGAAGGGAGACGCCTCGAGGAGCTTTCGATGCTCTTCGGGCGAGATAACGTCGTAGGGCGGTGAGGTGACAGACTCGGCCGTCCGGGCAGGACCGAGAGTGTAACGTAGGCCCCGGAAAGGCGCGATTTCTAGACCGCGCTGGGTCGTTCTTGGCTGCATGAGTTCTCGATCCAATGGGGTTGAGGTTCGAGGAAGACAGGCCTACTTGAGCGGAGGCTCGCCGCCTACGGGTATCAAGGCCCGCGACAGAAAAGCCTGGCACTCGGCGAGAGCCACAATTGCGTAGGAGGTCGCCAAGACAGGGATCTCCTCCATCCAGCGCTCGGAGGTGTTCCTCCAGGAGCCATCTTGAGCCTGGAGCCCGGCGAGGTGCTCGCCCAGCTCCCTCGCCCAATTGTGTTCGATGCCCTTCTCGTCCCTGATTGTCGTCTGCCCGTAAATGGACAGTGCCTTCGCCATCGTATGGTAGTAGTAAAAAAGTCCTTGCTGACCAGCCCGCGGATTTTGTTTCGTCGCCATGCCGGGGTTCTCCTGGACGCTGAAATAACGTGAGATCCAGGCGAAGGCATCTTGAACCATGGGATCATCCTTCTTGACATTGGCGTAGAGTAGAGATTTCAACGCTGCGTAGGTCATGCTCCCGTAGGAGGAGAAGACACTGGTGCCGTCCTCGAGCTTCTCCTCGGGGCCACGCGTCTCGTCGGGTGCATATCTGTAGCCGCCATCGCCGGTGGTGCCGATCTTGAGATCCCTCAGGATCGGATCCACGCTCTTCGCATTGCGGGATCGCGCAATAAACATCACCGCCTTCTTCCAGAGCTCATCGCTCCCGGACAGCCCCGACTCGCCAAGCGCCTCCACCCCGAACTGAGTGTTCGAAAGGTCCGGGCGTTGTTTGGAGCCGTAGCCGATCCCGCCGTAGCCCAGGTTCTCATCCGGTTTGTACCCGTCCTCCTCCGTAAACTGCTGCTTCTTGATGAACTCCTGCGCCTTCGAAATCGCCTCCGAGTGTTTCACGCGATCGATCGCACTGAGGGCCAGGAGCACGACGCATGTCTTGTAGTTCTGGAGCGTGGGGTCCCTGGGGTCGTAGAAGCCTCCGTCGGGTTGTTGCCGCGAGAGGACAAACTCGACCGCACGACCCAGCCCTGGAGTTGAAGCCTTCTTGCCCTGCGGCAACCCCTTTGCAATCGCGTGAAGCGCGAAAGCGGTGATTCCAACGTCCGAGGTGTTCTTCAGGCGAAGGAACTTGTCGTCCCCGAAAGGGCCGAAACCTCCGTCCGGGTTTTGCCCCTTGAGAAGCCATGCGGTTCCTTTCTCAAGGGCCTCCTTCGGGTCGGAGGCCAAGCCCGAGGAAAGCGCCGAGAGGACGCCGAGGAACAAGGGGAGTCTCAACATGGTATTCTCCGATCAAGGGTGCCACCTGGCTCAGGAGCTGAGCGCTACAAGGTTAAGAGCGTATCGCCCTTCCATCAAGGCCGTCTTCTTCCAACAGTCTCACCTGGGGAAGTAGTCCTGCAGCGCCCGAACACGAAAGTCGCGTGATTTGAGGGCCCGTATCCCATAAACAGCTGCCCGCGCCGCAGGAATGGTCGTGATACAGGGAATATTGAAGGTGATCGTCGTCTCCCGAATCCTCGCCTCGTCGAGCTGCCGACCGCGTCCACTCGGGGTATTGATTACGAGCTTCACCTCGCCCGACTGCATGAGCGTGAGCACGTTGGGCGAGCCGGAGGCGATCTTCTGAATCTCGTCGACACCCTCGATGCCGGCAGCATCGAGCGCCTTCTTGGTGCCCGGGGTGGCGGCCAGCTTGAAGCCGAGCGCACGGAGGTCGCGGGCGATCGAGGGGACGTACTTCTTGTCCCGGTCGACCACGCTCAAGAAGACGGTGCCCTCAAGGGGCAGGTCCTGATTCGCCGACATGTGCGCCTTGGCGAAGGCCATTGCGAAGTCATCGTCAATACCCATGACCTCGCCGGTCGATTTCATCTCGGGGCCCAAGATGATGTCACTCCCCGGGAAGCGGTTGAATGGGAAGACGGACTTCTTGATCGCAATGTGGTTCACCCGTGGCTCCTTTTCGAAGCCGAGATCGGAGAGCTTGCGCCCCACCATCACCTTGGCAGCCAGCTTGGCAAGCGGGACATTGATCGTCTTCGAGACAAAGGGCACGGTGCGGGAAGCTCGTGGATTGACTTCCAGGATGTAGACCTTCTCACCCTTGACCGCGAACTGGATGTTCATGAGACCGCGCACATGAAGCGCCTGGCCCAGAATCTTTGAGATGCGTCGAATCTCGTTGAGGACGTGCTCATTGAGGGAATACGCGGGCAAGGTGCAGCTCGAGTCACCCGAGTGAATACCCGCCTCCTCGATGTGCTCCATGATTCCCGCGACCACCACCTGCTCGCCGTCGGCGATGCAATCGACGTCGACCTCGATCGCCTCGTCCAGGTACCTGTCGATCAGGACCGCAGCGCCCGGGTTCACGTTTTGGGCCTTCGCCATGTAGCGCTTCAGTTGCTCGTCGTCCCATACAATCTCCATGGCGCGTCCGCCCAGGACGAAGGACGGTCTCAACAGAACGGGGTACCCGATCCTTCGAGCCACCGAGAGCGAATCCGAATAGGAAAGAGCCATGCCGTTGGGCGGCTGAAGCAGATTCAGGGAGTGAAGAAGGTTCTTGAAGAGCTCCCGGTCCTCGGCGAGGTCAATCGCGTCCGGCGACGTCCCCAGGATGGGCACACCCGCTTTCTTGAGCCCCTGCGCAAGGTTCAGCGGCGTCTGACCACCAAGCTGGAGGATCACGCCACTGGGCTGCTCCCGATCGTATATGTTGAGCACGTTTTCGAGGGTCAGCGGCTCAAAGTAAAGCTTGTCGGACGTATCGTAGTCCGTGGAGACGGTTTCAGGGTTCGAGTTGACCATGATCGTCTCCCAGCCCTCCTCGCGCAGCGCGAAGGCGGCGTGAACACAGCAGTAGTCG
>SXIK01000042.1 GCA_005772855.1 Planctomycetia bacterium
GGCGAGCTGGCGGAGCCGCAAACGGCTCGGAGGGAGCCGGCGCCAGCGAGGGCTGGCGGCTCCCGAGAGCCTGGCCCGGAGGCGCACGCGCAGCGTGCGACCGGAGGGGCCGCGTGTCGTTGTTGCCTCCGCCCTCGCTCCGCTCGGAGGCGAGCCGTCGTGGGGGAGGGTCCGCCTCCCCCACCAGCAGAAACGAGCAGCAGACTTGAGATGGTCCTCCTCTGTCCATTTGGAATGTCTCACATGTGGGCGCGCGAGGTATAGAATGGGCTCATTACACTCCACCTCAAAGCTGAAAGAGAAGTAGCCCATGCCTCTACTTGGCGGAATTGAAGCCGGAGGAACGAAGTTTGTTTGCGCCGTTGGAACTGGTCCAGAGGACATTCGATCCGAGGCCCGCTTCCCGACCAGCTCCCCCGGGGAAAACCTTGGCCAGGCCATCGACTTTTTTCGACAACAACAAAGCCGGGAGCCACTCGCCGCCCTTGGCATCGCCTCTTTTGGCCCGATCGATCCCAACCCACGCTCACCCACCTTTGGCAAGATCACGACGACCCCCAAGCCAGGGTGGGCCCACACCGATATTGTCGCTCCTCTGCGGCAAGCGCTCGGCATTCCCATGGGCTTTGATACCGATGTCAACGGGGCCGCGCTGGGCGAGCATCGGTGGGGAGCAGCGCAGGGCCTGGACACCTTCGTCTACTTGACGGTTGGCACTGGCCTGGGTGGCGGCGGCATGGTCAACGGCAAGCTAATGCACGGCCTGATGCATCCCGAGATGGGTCACATGCGGGTTCCCCACGACTGGAATGCCGACCCCTACGCAGGCTTCTGCCCCTATCACGGCGACTGCTGGGGAGGATTGACGGCGGGACCAGCACTCCAGGCGCGTTGGGGGACCCGCGCGGAGAAATTGCCGGTTGACCATCCAGCGTGGGATCTGCAAGCCCATTATCTATCTCTGGGCTTGGCCAACATTGTCTGTCTCTTGTCCCCTCAGCGAATCGTCATGGGCGGCGGAATAATGGATCAAAGACACCTCTTTCCGCTAATTCACAACCAACTGAAGAAGATACTCAACGGATACATTCAGGCCAAGCCCATCATTGAGGAGATGGATAGCTATATAGTCCCGCCCAGCCTCGGCAGCCGTGCCGGAGTGCTCGGTGCCCTTGTGCTGGCACAAGAAGCGATGGCACAGCAACTGTGGTGATCAGCGTCTTGATTGCGACCTGAATGGCCCACGAACTCCATCCGCAAGGAGTCTCGGATGTGTCGACCAAACCACCATCAAAGGAGCTCGCGGACAGGCTCACGGAAGTCCAACAATGTAGTTGGGCGTCCAGTCAGATCATTGAAGACCGTCTTTTCCAGGTCAATCTGCATGTTGTGGTAGAGTGTCGCGAAAACTTCCTGGAAGTGAATGGGGCGAGACTTGGCACTGTCGCCATTGCGATCCGTCGAACCGATCACCTGCCCCATCGGCATGCCTCCGCCTGCAAGGACAGCGCTCATGACATTCGGATGGTGGTCACGACCCCCATTCACATTCACCTTCGGTGTGCGCCCAAACTCTCCCCACACGATCACAGTAACATCCTTGTCCATCCCGCGGTCGTGAAGATCCTTGACTAGTGCTGCCACGCCACGGTCGAGCAGTGGGAATACACGTTTCGCTTCACGGAAGTTGTCGACATGCCAGTCGTACTTGCCAAAGCTCATGGTCACGCAGCGAACCCCAGCCTCCACAAGCCGCCTCGCAAGAAGAAAGTGCTCGAGCCCACCGCCCGAGGGGTAATCGTCGTTGCTACCCGGCGCAAGCCTCATCCCCTGCTCTCCGTAGCTCTCGCGGACCCGAGGATCCTCACGCGACAAGTCCAGGGCTTCGACGAGCCTCGTGGAGGAGAGGACACCCAGCGCTTGCTCCGTAAACTTGTCCATGCCAGCCATCATGCCGGTTGAATCGACATCGCGTCGAAACCGATCAAGGCTTGCGAGCAAGGTGCGTCGATCCTTCAAGCGGTTGGCTGTGATTCCCTTGAGGACCATCTCGTTGAGACCTTGCCCCGTCGGACGAAACGCGGAATAGGCAGGGCCCAGGAAGCCGGGAGAACCTGGGTCCGCCCACTCCTTGAGGATCGTATCCGGCACCAAGGTTACAAACGGAGGGATGTCGGGTGCCGTGGGTCCGTGGACCCGCGACAAAACGGATCCTAGCGACGGCCAACCGCCCGCAGGCTGCGGTCCTGGCTGCGCTTGAATGTTTCTCGGGCGACCCGTGAGACAATGGAAAGATGCGTGGTCGTGAGGCGTCCCCACGATCGATCGAATGATCGCAAGCTTGTCCATGATCGCGGCCATGCGTGGGAACAACTCGGTCATCTGAATCCCCGGGACCGACGTCTCAATGGGATCGAATTCGCCACGGATCTCGGCCGGCGCTTCAGTCTTCGGGTCAAAGCTATCAATGTGGGACGGTCCGCCCGCCAGAAACACCATGATGATTGACTTTCGCGAAGACTTGACACCTGCCTCAGCCTCAGCACGAATAATCTGAGGCAGCGAAAGGCCTCCCATCGCAAGCCCGCCAATCTGAAGAAAGTCTCGCCGAGACATTCCATCGCAAAAACGTCCTGGCGCTCCGAGGATTTTTAGCATGGCGGAAAAGCTCCTTGAGTTGAGAGTTGAGACAGTGGAGACTATGCGAGGTCTGCAAGTCTCAGTCAACATTTTTTTAAGGCCCGGCAGGCAAACAAGGCGCGCTCGCAGCCTCCGGCAAGACCCCCTGAAGACAAGGAAGGGCTGATAACAGTTCCGGTGCCAGGTGAAGGGCCGCTCGTGGAGCAAGAGCGAGCTGGCCCGCCTCCATGAAGAACAGCCCCAATCAAGCACGAACATGTGTGAGCGCACTCTAGCCCTGCCAGGACTCTTCTCCCTGCTCTTCGTTGCTCCTGCGCCGGGAGCCGAGAAGCAGGATGCTTCCTGGGTCTATGACTTCACATCGAGATCCCGGACCCCCTCCCTCTCCTGGGCACGCCCAGGAGACTACCGGCGCGTGGAGGCCCTGGTTGTCCAGGTGGTGAAGACCTCAGCGCACTACAATGGTCCCAATCCTGCGCGGGACTGGGCCGAGTTGGAGGAGCGGATGGATCTGGAGGCCTCGGTCGCTCTACTCTTCCCGGAGCACCCGTACTGGCCCAGCAACAAGGACGTGGGGGTTCACACTCGCGGTGTCTCTTTGGGCGAATCCATCCAGCGCCTGGTCTCGTTCCTCGAAAAGTCGCCCCCCGTCATCGTGCTCTGTCATGGAGCACTCAGCTTCCTCGAGAAAACTGGCCGACTCGACTTGATTGAGGACGTTCTCACCCGCGTTCGTGAGGGCCGCACGAACTTGATCCTGACCTCCAGTGAAAAGGAAGGGGAGACCGCCCAGAAGCTATGGGCGCTGCCGGCAGTGGCAGGAGCCGGCGAGCTATTGACGCGCGCGCTCCCGGTTCCGTCGACACGCGAGCTTTCCTGTTCGGTGGCCCCACTGGGACAGGGCCGTATCTTTCGCATTTCGCATGGCGAATGGCTCGATTTTCAACCCCATTTTGAGTTCGCCGCAATGCCCTTCTACGCCAGGGTCTTCATTGCCGCCAGCGGCCAGAGCCTGGAGCCCATCATCAGGGCCACAGCGCCCCTCGAGCTATCTGGCGGCGAAGGATTCATGGGTCCCCGAATTATAGAGAAGCTCGGGCTGAAGTTGGATCCCGGAATTGGCAGCATTGCTGTGACAGTGATTCCCGATCGCGCGTTCCAGCTTGGATTCGCAGATCCGTATGCGGAGGCTGTTCGTGGACCGCAGGCCCAGGCGGGCAACTACTGGGTTGCCCTCCAGGTCCTGAGCCCCGAGGGGAAAATCAAGGACTGGGCAGCCACCACGCTCGCCATCACCACGCCCGCAAGAGTAGTGGTCGCAGTCGATGGCGAGGTCCATCTCCCAGGATCCCTTCTCATGGGAACGGTCACCGTGACAGGGGCGCAACCGGACGCCAGGGTAACTCTGCGCCTGAAAGACAACCACGAGCGCACCAGATCCGTCGCCATCGGCAAGGGGAATGGGGCTTCACCCTTTCAGCTTCAACTCCCCGTTGATTCCTCGAGGCTCATGCGCGTGGACGCGGAGTTGTCCGCGCCGGGCGTGCTGGCCTGGGCCGAGTTCCCTGTGAGGCGGCCAACGCTGCTCGAGGACTATCCCTCCGCCTGCTGGAGTGAGCACCCATCCAGACTTGGACCGAGGGCTCAAATCCCAGCCCCGGCTTTCCCTCTCTATTACCTGTGGCAAAACTTCCGGAGAATCTCGGCCGCCGATTGGGGCAGCATAGCGTACTTCAATCACCGCAAAGACAGCTCCTTGTCGATCGATAGTGTGGCACGCTGGGCGGCGCGAGCCGACTGGACGCCGGCGTTCTATGCAACGCACATCTGGAATCACTCCATTGAATTGCTTGGCATGATTCGCGAACGCGACGGGGACTGGTTGGCCAAACTGGGCAAGGAAGGGCGCAAGTGGGGTGCGATCTACAGCCTGGGCGACGAGATCGACATGGATCGCAATCCAGGGCTGATTCCAATTCCTTACTTCCAGAACTGGGTTCGGCAATCGTATGGAACCCTGGAAAAACTCAATCAGTCCTGGGGACGAGAGTACCGGAACTGGACCCAGGTAACGGCAATCGAAGAATCCCAGGCACGTGAGGAAAACCGCGGTGCGCAGTGGGTGGATCAAGAGACGTGCATGGACGATGTATGGGTAGAGACCATCGGTTATCTCTGTGGGCGAGTGCGAGAATTTGACCCAGAGGCGATCATCGGCTACGAAGGCTCATCGCTTCTCGACATCGCAAAGACCCTTCGAGTGATCACGCTCACAGTTCCGTACGACAACCGCACGCTTTCGCGCCTCGTTCCCTCTCTGGCGCGCCCTGGAGCCATGGTTGGCCACTGGTGGGGAGGCGGCTACGGATACTGTCATCAGCCGCATCTTCTAGGTAGATTGGCCTGGCAGTGGCTCCTGGAGGGCAAGAACAGCCCCTGGTGGTTCACGGACAACCCTGGGAGCCTGTTGGGCCACGACCTTTCCGAGTCACCCACCTTGAGCATCGGGCTGAGATCCCTGGCAGAGTTGCACAGGGGCCTCGCCCGTGTCATCTCGGGGGAAAGTCGAAGGCAGGAGAAAATTGCCATCTACTATTCCCGTCCCAGCGAGCTTCTTTCCATCTTTCGCAAGGACTTGCAGGACCAAGTTTCAAGAGGCGAACCTTTTTATAGCGAAGGATTGGGCCCCGGTGGCCGTAATCAAGCACGCCATGTCTCGGTGGATTCAGCCGTGGGGTTCGAACACATCCTGGAAGACCTCGGTCTCTCCTACCGCTACGTGAGCTATCTCGACGTCAGGGACAAGGGGCTCAGTGCGTCGGACTGCGAGGTCCTTGTGCTTCCATACACTGCCTGCCTCTCGGATGTGGAAGCGCAGGCGATCTCGAAATTCACCAGGGAAGGGGGAATGCTGATGGCCGACGTGCGGCCGGGCACGCGAGATGAGCACGGCAGACTCCGTACCGTGGGCGCGCTCGACTCTCTACTGGGGGTGAACCACGACATGAACACAGAACGCACGGTCGAGGAAACACTCCGCGTGGCCGCCATTGATGAAACTGGCATGAAAGTCCACTCGGACGCGGCAATCACACTGGCAGGGGGAAAGCCTCGCGCGCGCATTGGCAATCTGCCAGGCTGCATCGAGCACAAGGCCGGAAGCGGCAAGGCTATTCTGCTGAACTTCTTTGCCGGGAGCTACTCCCGGCAGCGTCACCAGGGCAAGGATGGTGGCCAGGAGATCCGCGCGATTCTTCGAAGGCTCCTGTTCGATGACAAGCTACAGAGCGATTTCAAGCTCACCGATGCCACCGGCAACTGGCCAGGCCACGTGCGCTCCTTTCGATTCGATCTCAAGGAAGGTCACGGCCGTCTTCTGGGAATCCTTCAGACGGAGGGGAGACAAACCCTGACCGTCGACTTTGGCGCGAAAGGCTTCGTCCATGAGTGCCGTGAAGGTCGACTCCTTGGCGAGGAGGGCCGAGCAACCCTGGATCTTGCCGAGGACACCCCGAGGATCCTTGCGTGGCTTCCGTTCAAGATCAGCCGACTTTCGCTCAGGACCCCCGAACCTGCAACGCAGGGCGACACCGTAACCATCGAGATGGATGCCTCGTTCACCGGCGAACCCGGCCCCCTGTTCTGGCACTACGAGCTGTTGGCTCCAGACGGCAAACCGTGTGCCTGGGTGAGGAACTCAGCGGCGAGAACACCGCCTCAGATCCGTTTCGCCCATGACGATCCGCCAGGCACCTACACCCTCCGCGTTCGCGAAGTGCTGACGGGTGCGATGTGCAGCGCGCAGGTCATCTTGAGAAAAAGACCTTGATGGGTGTGGGCGCCAGGGAACGTCTGCCGCGGAGTGAACCTGGGTACGTCGAGGTTTCCCCCCCCCATCCTTCCGGGGGTCGATGCGATTGCGCACACGGTGCGCGGCGCGGATTGCCGGTGGCTCGAACGCGCCCGGGCTGCAAGGGGCCATTCAAGAGGCTTCCACTGAACTGGCCACGAGAGCTTTCAGGGAGTGCCTTCAGGGCCACAGCCCAACGAAAGAATCAGGAGACTCCCGTTCAAACTTGACTCGGCCAGCCTTGCTTGCAGATCTTCGGCGAAAACAACAGAACCAGGACCGCCCATGCAATTGGCGCCACCTTGGAACGAGAAGAACGCAAGGCAGCGAAAGCTCGAGGCTGTGCGCAGACTGCTGCTCTACCTCGCGCGCTGGCCGCGACACGCGGCCTCTCCCTCCTCGGCGCCTCTGGCGCGAGCAGCGGCAACCTTTCGCAGGCCGCGAAAGGTCCCATCACTGCCCGCGTGCGGGACAGTACTATCCCCACATCTCCATTACCGGAGAATCCTCGGTGATCCAGAATGGACGACCCTGCCAGGTCTGGACCGATAGCCCTGGGTCGATACCCAACGCATGGTAGATCGTTGCTGCAAGCTGGCCTGTGCTCACGGGGCAGTCGATCGGACTTGCTCCGTATCTATCCGACGCACCGACTACACGGCCACCCGGGATGCCAGCACCTGCAAGGAGAGCCGAAAAGCAAGCAGGCCAGTGATCTCGACCCGCTTGCGCATTGACCCGGGGGGAGCGTCCAAACTCGCCCAGAACCACCACGAGGGTGGAATCCAGGAGCCCCGTAGCCGCGAGATCCTCCAGCAGCGAAGCGACAGCGGAGTCCATCTTCGGCAAGAGCCGTTCCTTCAGGGTAGTGAAGTTATTGTAGTGGGTATCCCAGCTATGCGAACTGTCCAGGATGGTCGACATGCAGTTCACCTGTACCAACCGGACCCCAGCCTCCACGAGTCGCCTTGCAAGCAAACTCGACTCGCCGAGATCGTTTTTCCCGTATCGTTCGAGGTTCTTCTGTGGCTCAGTTTCAATGTCCAAGGCTTTCCGCACGGTACCTTTTTCGAGGAGCGAAAAGGCCCTCTGGTTAAAGCCGTCCATCTCGGCAAAGACAGGGCTTTTCAGATGCTCACTAAATTTCGCGTCCAGAGCCGAGAGGAGTTTGCCTCGATGGCGCAATCGGGGCACCTCGATTTGCGGGGCAAAGGTCGATTGCATCAGCTTCCAGGTGGGGCCACCCGGACCACCTCCCGGGACGAAGGGATCGTGCCGAGCCCCCAGCATTCCAGCATTTTGCCCTCCCCGAAGGTCGCCATTGACAATGAAGTAGCTTGGAAGCATGGCGAAGGGCATGACCGATTGGCCCCCATCCACCGCCGAGACAACAGAACCATAGTGAGGGAAGTCCGTTGGGGAATAAACGGATTCACCAGGGCGTGGATACCGATGCCCCGTGGTCACCTCGTACGCTCCAGTTCCGTGGGTTGCGTCCCCCCGAAGTCTCATGGACCGAAGCAGCGCGAATTTATCTGCGTTCTTTGCCAGCCTCGGCAGGTGCTCACAGACTTGAATCCCCGACGCGTTGGTCGAAATGGGTCGGAACTCCCCCCGGATTTCTGAAGGCGCATCGGGCTTCATATCGAAGGTGTCGATATGGGATGGACCTCCCTTCAACAGGACAATGATGCAGGACTTGGCCTTCCCAAACGTTGGAGACCCAAGCTTGGTGCTCTGAGAGGTGACTTCAGCACTCTGTGCCTTCAGAAGCCCGGACAGCTGCAATCCAATAAAAGGCAATCCACCCGCGACAAGAAATTCACGTCGGCTGGGATCACGCTTTGAGGTGCCAGTTTCAGGCAAGTCTAGGCTGAGCATGGTATTCACCCTTCTGAAAAAATAGAGAAGTCCACGGACATACGATTGACCAAGGCACCGTCCCAGTCAAGGACAAAAAGCAGGGTCGACCGGTGTTGCCCCAACAATTACCGGCCCTTTGCATTCAGGCCCGGGGCTCGCCTCCATTCTCCACCGGAGTCCTCAGCGAGAGATTCCTGATCCCCATTGGACCCTCCTGCCGTTCCACCCGAGACGGGTGACGGGTACGGCGGCCCAGCCTGGAGGGATCCCCTCGAAGCCCCGCGAAGGGTCTGCCTGGAGCAGGCAGGTACGCACAACCACCCCTGGAGGAGTTGGGGATCTTGGCAGGGCCAGTGAGTGACAGACCCGGACGCATACGGTATCCTCCCCTTCTCCCCCCCCCCAGCACTTAACCAATGGAGCCAACGTACCATGATCACACGACGAAACTTCCTCGGGACCGTGGGCTGCGGAATAGTTGGGGCTTCTCTTGGGCTCCCTGGCGCACCGCCTGCCGCTCCAGGGAAGAGAGTGGCGCTCTTGACGACTGAATGGCGAGAGCCCTGTCATGCATGGCACACTGCAGAGAGATTCATTGTCGGCTACCCGCTCAAGGGCAAGTGGCACATACCTGAGTTTCGACTGGTGACGGCCTATGTCCAGCAGCTGGCCCAGAAGGATCTGAGCCGTGCGCGTGCCAAGGAGTACGGCTTCACCATCTATCCCACCATCCGGGAGACATTGCGCGCAGGCGGCGACAAGCTTGCCGTCGATGCCGTGCTTCTCATTGGGGAACACGGCAACTATCCGCTCGACGAGCTGGGGCAGACGAAATACCCCCGATATGAGTTTTTCAAGGAAATGGTGGAAGTCTTCCGACAAGACGGACGCTCGGTTCCGGTCTTCAGCGACAAGCACCTGTCCTGGAAGTGGGAATGGGCCAAGGAGATGGTCGAGACTTCCCGTGAGCTGCGCTTTCCCTTCATGGCAGGGTCCTCTCTTCCGGTGACCTGGAGGATGCCAAGCATCGATATGCCCCACGGCGCCGAGGTGGAGGAGATGCTCAGTGTGGCCGTGGGTGAACACGACAGCTACGCGATCCATTCGCTCGAGATGATTCAGTGCATGGCGGAACGTCGAAGGGGAGGGGAGACGGGCGTCGTGGCCCTCCAGGCCTATAGCGGTGACGAATTTTGGAAGGCAATGGATGCGGGGTCGTGGAAGGCAGGCGGCTGGAATCCGCGACTTCTGGAGGCTTGCCTCTCAAGAAGCCAAAGGTTGGCCCAGATTCCAACCTATAATCACCGATATCCAACCCGTGAGCAGATTCGCAAGTGGGCGAAGAAACCACTTGCCTACCGCTTCGAATATGCTGACGGTGTGAAGGCGACCATGCTGCTGATCGAAGGGATTGTCGAGGACTTCACCTTCGCGGCTCAGCTCAAGGGGCAGAGTGAGCCACTGTCCACCCTGTTTTACCTGCCACCGACGCCCAACTTCATTTCCACCGCTGCGCAGATGGCCATGGTGGAAGAGATGTTCGTGACCGGCAAAGCTACCTATCCCGTGGAACGGACGCTCCTGACCTCGGGTTTGAGCATCGCGGGCTCGGTATCGCTGGCCCAGGGGGGAAAACGCGTGGAGACTCCTCACCTTGCCATCCGCTACGAAGTGCCGCAGAAGTCGACCTTTTGGAACACATGATCCGTCACTTCAAGGGCGTGCCAGCGGCGCGTCTCAGGGCCGACCTCCCTCCCGGACGAGCCCCAGCACGCTGCAGCGTTGGAAGCACGAGCGCCCCTCCCTGGAGTCGTGACCCCATTGAGACAGAGTGGAGATACACTCGCACCCATCCGCCCGACCCATCGCGATACTGCCGGAGCTTCAAACGATTCTTCGAGAAGACATCCATGATGCACACCTCTTTTTCGTTTCCATGGCTCGTCACGGCGGCCCTTCTCTCCCTCCCCGGGACAGCAACACTTTCCCTGGATATCGGGGCGGAGCAAGCCGCCAAGGGAAGGTTCCGTTCAGGACCCATCGGGGCCGAGGCGGAGATCGAGGAGGAGCATCGGCTCTCGATGGGGTACGCAACACCTCATACGGATTGGGCGCAGCCCTATGCGCAGGGCACCACGGAAGTCCTCTTTTTCACGGCCATGAGCCGGCGGGACACTTACGCCCGAGAGATCATAGAGCTCATGCAGAGATTCGATCTCGCGGCCCAGGCCGTGTACTACGCCACGGGCTTTGACGATCCTCCAAATATTTGGGTCGGCGGCAAACTGGGCGAGGCTCGCATGCTGCGATTGCTCGAAAAACCTCGCGCTGTCTATCTAGTACAGCACCTGACACTGGAACAATTCCCTCCGGAGGCACGTGCCAGGCTCGTCTCGGCGCTCAAGGCGGGAGCGGGTCTTGTCTTGATTGGCGGAGACGACAGCGGCCTCTTGAAGGCCGAGGGACAGCCGCAAAGCCCGCCAGAGAGCTTGAGCAGTCTTCCGCAGTGCGAAGTGTATGGACTGGGGATGGGGCGGGTTGCTCGGCTGCCAGCCCGGCCCGTGTTGGGATATCAGCCGGGTTGGGAAGTCGAGTACGACCACTGGCAGGAGCGTCTCGGTCGTGCTCTCCTTTGGGCCGCGAACAAGCCTCCGAAGTACCGCCTGCAAGTCTCCGTCGAGCCCGCCTCCATATCCTGGGGAGATTTACCGAGCAAGGCCGTCCAGGTGAGCTGGGAAGGTCGTGCGGAAGGGCCGTTCCGATTGGAAGTTCGGCTGCGCCGTGCAGATGGAATGCACTTGAACCTCGGCACGCGAGGGGTCAGTGGCCCCCGCGGGCAGGAGAAATTTGAGCTCCCACGCCTCCGGGCTGACCACTACTACCTAGAAGTCTGGGCAAAAGTAGCCAAGGAGGTCGAGACCTGGGCCGTTCAGCCCTTCGAGGTCAACACGTCACGATCTGTAGCACTCTCGATAAATCCGCAGTGGGGTGAGACCGGAGACAGGATTCGCGGCACCGTGGATTTGAAGGGAACGGAGCTGCCCGGAGAGATGATCCATGTGGAGGTTCTGGACACCGCTGGACGCATCATCGCCCGGCAGCCCCCAGAAGCCGCCACGAAAGACAGGGCCTCCTTTGAAGTTGTCCTCGAGTCTTGGTTTCCCATGTTGATCCGAGTCGAGGCCATTGTCACAAGCGATGGTCGAGAAGTCCGCACGGCCTCTCAGCTCTGCAGGGTGACGCATCGTCGGCACGATTCCTACAACACGGTTATCTGGGGCTGCCCGTACGGCACCCTCGCACCCCACTTTCAGCGGCGGATGATGGACCTGGGCGTAACCTGCGTCCTGGAGGTCGGCCGAGCGCAACTGGAGCAAGCAGCCTTTGATGCTCCCTGGGTTCCGACCGCAGGCGATGGCCTCGATGTGGCGCCCCAGGGGCTTGATGCAAACGGAGTGAGAGTCGGCGGCGACTGGAATGATCCCGAGAGGCAAAAACTCCGCCGCAAGGCCCTCATGGAATTGCGGCGTGATGATCGCCAGCACGGCGTATTCGTGTACAACTTGGGAGACGAGATCCTCACCTTTGGATCCTCTCTTGGCGCCCATGACACGGAAGCCTATCGCTGCTACTTGAAGGAGACCTACGGCACGATTGCAGCCCTCAACGAGTCGTGGAACACCACGCACCACGATTTCTCGGAGGTGGGGCCGGAGTTGACACCTGCCGGATTTCAACGGGGACTGCGGGATAAATTCGACAACATTTCCAAACTCAACGACGCCTGGAAGTCAAACCATGAGGATTTTCAGCGCATCCCGCTCCCCACTTCCCCGTCGGAACCTGGGTGGATGGTGGCTCTCGAAGCAAGGAACAATGAGATCTCCGCACTGGAGGGCAAGAATTACGCGCGTTGGTACGACCGCAGGGCTTTCCAGGCCCACAATTTCGTGGAACAGGCCAGGCGCTTGCAACAGGACTTCCGCACGCTCGATCCGCAGGCGCGAACGGGATTTGAGGGACAGTTCACCTTTGAATCGACATTCGGCCATGGACGCGTGGAAGATCTGGATCTCATCGTGCGCACAATGGATTTTTGGGTGACCTACTCGGGCACCAAGGACGAGGTAATTCGCTCCATCGCGCCGCGGGGACTTATCCGATCCTCCTGGATCGGTTACAGCAAGACACCTGGCGAGGAGCAAAGGCGCTTCTGGAAGACCATTTTGAACGGCGCAAACAGCACTTGGTGGTGGGAGTGCCAGGGAACAGGGAACTGGCATGGCTTCCTTGCACCCGATTTCTCGCCCTACGAACACAACCGCGAATTTCTGGACGACTTGCGCATGGCGCAAGAGGGACTGGTGGAAGAGCTCAACCATTCTGAAATCCTGGACGACCAGATCGCGATTCTTTATTCCATGCCCTCCAACCTTGGCCGAAACCTCGAGAAGGGACCGACCTTTGGTGCTTCCGATCGGCGCATCTATGACGACTTGAGCTGGATTCAACTGATTCGTGACCTGGGGCTGCAATTTCGATACGTCACCGACCGAATGCTGCGCCAGGGCGAGTTTGAAAAGGGGCGGTTCAAGGTCCTGATCCTGCCCAGGGTTGAGGCCCTCGGGCCCAAGGAAACGGAGGTAATTCGCGAATTCGCCCAGGCGGGTGGAATGGTCATCGCCGATTTGCGGCCTGGACTTTACGACGGGCACTGCAAACCGCTCGAACGGGGAGCGCTCGATGATCTCTTCGGAGTGAGGCGAGAGGGAAATCGGGAAGCCGTCATCTCCCCCTTCCGCATCGATGGTGCCGTCGCTGGCCAGGGAGTCACTCTGTCCTGGGACGAAGACAACGCCAGGGAAGCCTTCCAGAGAGATGGCCTCTACGACGTGGATAAACAGTTCGGCCCGCGGATCGATCCGGCGATCCTGCTTGCCGGAGGAAAGGCTCAGGGTCATGCCGCTGGATCGCCGGTCTGTATCACCCATGACGTGGGAAAGGGCCAGACCCTGCTGTTGAACTTTTCGATGATCTCCAGCTTTCCAACTCGCTATTTCGGCTCATCCATCGGCGGCCCCTGGAACTCGGAAAACGCCCTCGAGTCACCGCGTGAGTGGCTGGAATTCGCCGGCACGTTGTTCCGGGCCGCCGGAGTCGCTCCCGCAGTGGGCGTGGCCGATGTAGTGGGTGGCCCGGTGGGCAACCTGGAAGTTTTTCGCTGGAAAAAAGGGGAGAGTCAAATGCTCGCTCTCTATCGCGGGTACGGCACATTTGAGCCGGTGCGCGTGAAGATGGCGAAAGAGATGTATGTTCATGATCTCATGGAGGGACGCTCCCTGGGCATGGTCTCTGGCTTCACGACTGCGCTGCTACCCAATCGGGCGCGCTTCTTCGTGCTAAGCCCTGCACCTGAACTTCAAATCCAGCTCTCCCTCGACAGAGGCCAACTAACGGCCGGGCAGAGAGTCTCCGTGCGCCTCTCAGTTCCCCACTCGGAAGGCGAGCACGCATTACGCGTGAGGATTCTCAATCCGCGCGGAGCAGACGCGTTCCGCCTGGCCAAGAAGGTCTGGGTCGTTGGCCAGAAACCCATCGAGGTTGTGATTGCGACAGCCTTCAACGATGCCCCGGGGGCCTATACCGTCAAGGCGACGGGGATTGCTGGAAACATGGCATCCGAAGTCTTCGAGCTCACCGCCCCACCGCCGAACAAATAAGAGCTCCGACGATCCGTTCCGGAGTTCGCCGCCATGGCACAGCCCCAAGCTGTCTTCCGAGGACCTTGCTTGCGGCGCGCGGACGATACTCCGCGCGGTCATGATTGGGACACCCTGGTCAACGCTCCCCCAACATCAGCGCCGGAGGCGCCAGGCGCTTGTCGAGCGCCGAGTAAGGGGGGTGAAGGCGACCGAGGAGGGAGCCTGAACGGCCCGAGGAGCCGAGTACCGGCCGCAGGCCGGTCGGCTCCGAGGCCTGGCCCGGAGCGAGCGCGAAGCGCAAGACGAAGGGGCGCCGCCAGGAGGCCAGTGCGGGGGAGGTCTTTCTCCCCCCCCCCCCGAGGAGAATGTTCCGCAGACTGCAATCTCTAGCGGGCGGGGCCATCAGCTTGCTCCGTCTCGGGCGAGACGAACGCAACACGAAAGCCGTAGTCGGGATAGAGTCGAAAAGGCTTGTCGTAATATCTGTCGGCAGAACGGCAGAACAGGCTGATCGAGTTCCAACTCCCGCCCCGAAGCACACGGTGTTGCCCCTGCTCGGGCCCCTGAGGGTCCGACAACGGCGCGGTCTTGTAAGCTTCCTTGTCGTACCAGTCGGCGCACCACTCAAAGAGGTTACCATGCATATCGTACAGGCCGAAGGCGTTCGGCTTGTAACTCCCGACAGGAGCAGCGCGCCTCAGACTCATTCCCTTCGGCGCTCCGCCGTAAGGATGCTCACCATCGAAGTTGGCTTCGGCAGAGGAACAAGCATCCCCAAAGGAGAATGCTGAAGTGGTACCGCCGCGGCAAGCGTATTCCCACTGGGCTTCCGTGGGCAGCCGGTACTCCCTGCCGAACGCGACTTCCTCCGCAATTGTCGAAAGCTTGTTGACGAAGGCGAAGGCGTCGAGCCAGCTCACACTTTCGACCGGAAGGCGCTTCGCGTCCTCTGCATTAAGGGCCTTGTAGTAGCTTGGGTTCTTGCCCGTGACGCTTTCGTACCCACTCTGCGTCACCTCATGGACTCCCAGATAAAAACTCTTGCTGATCTTCACGCGGTGCTGAGGCCTCTCGGGAGCAGTCGAGCCCTTCTCACTCGAGAGACTTCCCATGTCGAAGCTGCCCGCCGGAATCAGCACGAACTTCATGCCGATGGAGTTCACAAGAGTTCTCAGGGCTGGGCTTTTCGACGGATCCGCTTCCTGCATGGTCAACCTCCCAGGACGGGCTTCAGGGTCGCAAGGCTTGTACGCATGGTTTCAAGGTCGCGCATGCGTTGCGGGGCAAATGACTCCATGTTATCGCTTCTCTGCCTGTTCAGGGGGAGGCAAAGGCTCCGCGGACCTCTCCGGTCGCAAAATCCCAGAGGTGAACTACACCCGAGAAACCTCCAGCAATCACGTGACGGCCGTTGTTCGCTATCGCCGAGGAATAGATATAATCGGTAGCTCCCTCGAGAATCCGCACTTTACCGTCGGCCGTGTTGTGGATTCGGACTTTGAGGTCGGCGCAAGATGTTACCAACTCCTGAGAGAAAGGCAGGAAGTGAACCGACGTCACCTCTTTTTCAAAAGCGCTCATCGTCGAGATCTGCTCGCCCAGTGTGACATTCCAGAGCTTTACCGAGT
This sequence comes from Planctomycetia bacterium, assembly GCA_005772855.1. Lineage (GTDB taxonomy): Bacteria > Planctomycetota > UBA8108 > UBA8108 > SXIK01 > SXIK01. The sequence goes on from SXIK01000042.1 coordinate 15,684, forward strand.
TGTCTGCTCCGGCGCTTGCGAGCACCTCACCATTACTGCTCCATGTGACGCCGAGCACGTGATTCGTGTGTCCATCAAGGCTGGCGAGGACCCGACCGTCAGACGCATCGAAAATCCGCACAGTCCTGTCGGCGCTTCCCGTGGCGATCCGGCGTCCGTCGGGAGAGAAGGCGAGCCCAAGCACCCCATCGCTCAGCGCCTTGCTATTCGACATCACCAAGCTGCCATCGGCCACCTTCCACACCTTGATCTCACCGGAACGCGATGGCTCTCCGCTGCCCGTCGCAAGGAGCGCGCCGTCCGGGCTGAACTCAAGCGCCATCACCCTGTCGATGAGCACGGAGGGGTCGTCCGGAGAACCCATCGAGCCCGCCAAGGGCCAGTCAGTGCTCTTGTTCCACAAGGCAACCGTCTTGTCGGCTCCAACGCTTGCCCACCCGCGACCCTTGACGTAAACAATAGCGGAAACCCGGCCGGAATGACCCTGGAACTCGTCGATGCTTGCGCCGTCTTTCTCGCGCCAAATACGCAAGAGACCGTCCTCCGACGCAGTCGCAAGCTCAAGTCCATCCTCCGAAAAGGCCAGGCTACAAACGGGTGACTCACTATCCAGAAGAGCCTTCTTCGAGGCTTCGTGCGCCGTCTTGACGGGTTCCAGATCCTTCCTGGCTCCTTCGAGGCGAACCTTGACGATCGACTCCAGGGTCAAGGAATGCTTCAACTCATTCTCGGTAGTCCGCAAGGCAGCTTCCGCTTTCATCCTCGCTACAGCTGCAGCTTCGGCGGTTGCCTTGTTTGCTTCAGACGAATCAGTTTTTAGAGCTGCTTGCTCTGCAACATCAGTTTGAATGAGCTTGTCGAGGGCCGCCTTCGCCTCCGCGATTGCTTTCTGACGATCCACGATCTCCTTCGTAACCGTGGCAAGCTCGGTTTCTATCTTCTTTGCGATCGCTCCGCGATACTCCTCCTCGCGTGCTCGCAGCTCGGCAATGTCTCTGGCACGCGAATCACCCTTGATTTCCAGGATGGGCTTCAAGTCGACGGCGTTCCAGATCATCGTGCGGCGGTCAGCTCCCCCGCTGGCAAGGGTCTTGCCATCGGGACGAACACCGATGGCACTGACGGGGCCCCCATGGCTCACCTGACGGACCTCCTTGCCCGAGGTGAGATCCCAAAACCGCACCATGCCATCCTCCCCACCGGAGACAATCTGGTTGTCGACCCCTGGCCATGCTGCGAGCGCAAGGACGGGTTTCGTGTGGCCGGCGAGCACCATCGGGGCAGAGGGAACATTTCCTGGCGAGGGGAGCGTCCAGACCCGGACGGCACCATCAGCACATGCAGCCGCAAGCTGAGTGTCTTTACCCGCAAGCAGGATCGCATGAACTGCAGCTTGCGCCCCAATTCGCAGCGCTGGCAAGCCATCGGTTGAGCTCCAGGCGGCAATTGTGCCATCTTGCGACCCGGAATAGACTCGAGCTCCGTCCGCTGAGAACTGGAGACCCCGCACCGGAGCCACGTGAGCGGGAAACGACTTCAGGGCCCCTCCCTGGGACGCCACCCAGAGGAGCGCCCTTCCATCGGCAAGACCCAGAGCCAGGCGCGCCCCGTCTGGAGAGGCGGCCGCGGAAGTCACCTCGGCGCCGAGGTCTGTCAAGGCAGTGCCGCGTTCCGCCTTGGGCCGCCTCCACAGCTTCACGGACCGAAATCCACCGGAAGCCAGGATCTGACCCCTGGGATCAAATGCGAGTGAAAAAACGCCGTCAGGATCAGCAGTGCCCCCGCGAGCGGGGTCGCCGGGACGCCCCACTACCTGGCCAGTCAGAAGGTTATGGACATAGAGCCGGTTTCCACGACCACAGGCGGCAAGACGACCATCAGGTGTCAAGCTCAAGGCATAAATCGGGTGGAGCCTCTCGTGAAGGGGATACCACTCGACCTTTTGGGTAGATTTGCCTTCAGCTTTCGCGCCCTGATCAATCCAAAGCTTGAGAAGTCCGAGTTGCTCGGAGGACAAGGGGCCAACGTTGAGTTTATTCTGCTTGGGCGGCATGAACGGCTTCTTCGCATGGCGCGTCGTGAGCAGAAGGAGGCTCTCGTCGCTCTTGCCAGGAATCACAGCTGGGCCGCGCTTTCCGCCCTCGCGGATCGACTCGGGGTTTTCAAGGACGAGATCCCCCTTGGAATCCGACCGGCTATGGCAGGATATGCACGAGTGCTTGAGTATCGGCAAGATCTCTCGCTCGAACTCGACAGGCCTCTCGCGTTTCAAGTCTGCAACCGGGATGGTGTCCGCCTCGGTCCCAAGCGCCTCGTTCGTGGAAGGCGAGAGGCTGCAGAACAAGAATAGCCCCAGATGTATATATCGGATATCAAATCGCAAGGTTGCACCTCGTCAAAGAAACAAACTCAGGCTTCCGCGCATTTCATGGCTTTCCCACAGTTACCGTCAGCGGCTCTTCCACCTTAACGTCCTGTCCGGCAAACTTTGTAGTTGCGGTCGCCATGAGCTTGTGTTGTCCCACGGCAGCACTGGCGTCAGCCAGAATGGATAGCACGCCGACGCCTTGCCCTGCCGGCAGAGTCAAGGCGGGAATACTCAAGCCGACGACTTCCTTCGGAACGTTGATCGAGATCTGGACTGCATCCGCAAAGCCAGCGAGGCGAGTCACAATTACGGGGAAATGGACACTCCCCCCCGGCCGAAGCGGTTCCGCCGGGGCGACCACCTGGAGCGAGATGGGCGCCGCCAGGATGCGAATCGTCCCCGGGGCAGACTCGCATGCGAAGCTCAACTTCTGCGGCTTGGCAGCTTCTGCGACGTCGGCCGCAACCTTTGCCGCCGCTGCCTGGGCCTCTGCCGCCATCTTGGCTCGCTTTTCTGCATTGGAGGCCAGCTTCTCAGCCACAGCCTTGAGCGTATCTGCCGCCCGAGTCAGCTCGGAAAGTGACACTCTGAGTGGCTCCGAGGCAAGACTCTTTTCGCTGGCCGACGCAGCCGGAGCCGGGGCGGCATTCTTCACCGCAAAGGCGGCTTCGCTCGACGCCCTCTCAGCTTCAGCCCGTGCTTCGACAGCAGCCTTCGCCGCTTCCTGCGCCAAACTCAGGAGCACATCAAGCTCCGCCTTCCGGGCCATGGATTTCTTGACGGCGTCAGGGTTCCTGGAATAAGACCCTCGCCCCCCGGCACGCAAGTAAAACGAGGATATCCCTGGCGTGGCGCCCGGATCCACAACAAGCTCCAGGAAGCCCCTGGAAGTATTGGAATCCAGAGTCACGCTCTTTGCACTCACATTGGCAGGCAGCCCCATGGCCCGAATCTCAACCGGGCCGTTGAAATCACCGCGCCGAACCAGGGTGACCGGCACCTGAAGCTTTCCGCCCTTCGGCGTCTCAAATACACCTCCCGGCCCAATTTCAAGGGAAAGAGGCGACGGTTCACTCGAAACCCCAAGAACAATTTTTTTTGTGACACGCGATCGAGCCCCGACGGAAAATTGGGGAATCCCAGTCGGATTGGGAATTGCAGGCCAAAGAAGGGTACCAGCAACTGCGCTCCGGACGATCTCAGCCTTGTCGACATGGGCACGCCCCAGCACGTCAATCTCTCCCACCCAGTCCGAAGCATCCGCTGTGGCATTGAAAATAAGCGCTGCCGAGTTGGCTCCAGAAGCAATTACCGCCCCCGGGCAAGTCACAAAGGGGGGCAAACCACCCACGGTCACCTTGATTTCACCCGAGAAACCGTCCTGGCGTAAAGCCAACACGTCAAAACTCACCGCCCCTCCACGCCTCAGGAGCGGATTCCAGATCGAGACCGGTTTCACTTCGTCGTTGGGCGCAGAGGCAGCGCCAGAGAAGACCGGCAAGACGACCAGACGAAATTCGGGCAACTCACGCCGAATCAGGAGACGGTAGATCCTGCGTGGGTCCGCATTCGTGGCCACGCCATGATCCCGCACGACCACCCGGCAGCGCCCGTCTGCGGGGGCGCTGATTCGCAACCGGGGGTCCTCGGAATCCGTGACGAAGTGTTGACCGCCAACGTTGCCTCCCGCGTCATCTGTCGAGCTGAGCTCCCGCACCTGCTCCTCGCCCTTCTCATTCTTTTGAACGAACTCAACCACGAGGAAGGCATCGGTCATTACACCAAGATTCCTCGAAATCACCTCGGCGACACAAACCTCGCCAGCCTTCATGTCGAAAGTAAACCAGTCCGCATCCTGCCCTGGATAGAACTGGGCCGAGACGTCACAGGGTAAAGTCAACTTCTGCGCCTGGGCAGCCGTATTGTTCGGCTCGGCCTCGACGACAACCGGTCCCACTGCAATTCCCAGGGCCAACGGATCGAGGACACCAAGACTGGGCGGCAAGCGGCACACGGAGAAGTCAAGGCCCGCCGCGAAGGCGTCCCTGAGGAGCACGGGAGCAGGCGAATGCGGAACGGAATCGGAAGGAAGCTCCAGCTCCACTGGAAGCTGAACCAGGGGGATCCCGCCCAGCGCGACGCCCGGGACTGGCTCCCCCCCCGGCAGCCCCCTTCCCACCAAGGTCACCCGGGACTTCGACCCGGGCAATAGTGCGGCCGGCAGCACGAAATCAACGCGGGGCGCAATGGAAAACGTGAGCCGGTAAAAGTGGCCTGGGGACCCGCCATAGATTAGATCGTAAACCTTGACTTGGTACTCACCGTCCGCTGGAGCCGTAAAATCGATGACGGGATCGAGGGGGCTCGCTTCCCGTGCGAACAATAAATCCTGCCCTGTGGGGTCCGAAAGAACGAGAACCGCAGAGAGCCGTGAATCGATGCTCCGCGCAGAGCATTCCGCGAAAATCCTCTGGCCGGCCTTGAGCCGAATCTTGAATGTATCCACGTCGGCCTCGCCATCTATGCTGCCGTTGACTGTGGTTCCAATCTCGACGGGATTGCCTTGGCCAGGCAAGCTGTTGGGCTCCGTCTCCATGGCTTCGACAAGGGTACCTATCTTGAACGCCCGGGGGTTCGTGACCCCGTACAGCCCGACAACCCGAACTTCGCTGGTCCCTGGCAAGGCGTTGGAGTCCACGGTCACAGTAAAAATGGTTGGGCCAGGCCCAATTGTCCCTTCGAGCAGTCCAGAAGGACCCGTCTTGCGAACGGCTCTTACACCTTCTTGGGAAAAATAGAGGCCGCGGGCCTCATCGAGGTCCACCCCGTGCACCGTGACGTCAAACGTCGTGCCTGCTTTGCCGCCGGGAGGAAAACAGGCAAGGAGCTGTCCGTTGGGAAGCTGTGCTTCAGCCCACCCCGAAAGGCTGACTGCGGCGACAAGTATCAAGCAGAATTTGTAAGATCCGAACATGATTAGACTACTGTTGAGCCCTCCATTGGTCACGAAATGCATGGCTCGAACCGGAAACGAGTGAGAAGAAGCCCGAAAGCCCCTCATCAATGATTGAACAAGAACTCTTTCGTATTCAGTAAGGCCCAGAGTAGATCCTCGTAGGCGCTGGCCTTTTCCCCAGCCGCATTGATGTATCCCGACGCCTTTTCCATGTCCTCCGGCGAAGGCTCGCGGGAATAAAGTGCCAAGTAAAGCTCACGGATCTTCTCCGCGTCAGAACGCCGAGAGTCGGCCACAAGTCGGGCGACCCGACCCTGGGCGGCGCCCAGCTTCTCCTGCACCTCGGTGGAGTTGAGGAGATAGAGACTCTGCGAAAGAGTAGCTTCTCCCGACCGTTCACACTCACAGGCGCTATTGCCCTTCGGCTTGCCGAATGCCGTGAGAAAATAATTGCTCGTGCTCGAGTCGGGGATTTGTACGGCACGAGTGCCTGCAGGAAACCCGGGCAACTTGATAGGCACATCGGTGGCGGCGCTGATCGCATCGTAGAGCACCTCGGCCTGGAGTCGCCTTGCGTAATAACGAGCGAAACTCTGTTTGTCGGATCCGTTGTGCTCGTTGGGAACCGAAGAGAGTTGGTAGACCGTTGACTGGCAGATCAACCGGATCAAGGCCCGAAGGTCGAAGCCGCTCTTCACAAACGATTTCGCAAGGGCATCCAGAAGCTCGGGGTTGGTCGGTGGATTCGTGACCCGCATGTCATCTTCAGGCTCAACAATGCCTCGGTTGAAAAAATGCTTCCAGTAACGATTGACCAGGGCCTTGGTAAAAAACGGATTCTCGGGATTCGAATACCAGTTGGCCAGAGCGAGGCGCGGATCCTGCTCGACAGGGACATCGAGGGGTTTGTCACCGAGGCCAGCCGGCTTCAAGTCCTTCTTCGTTCTTGGATTCTTGCCAGAAGCAGCCCCCCGCTGGTGGTAGAACCTCGGCTCCTCGGCGCGACCTTCAGCTCCAGGCTTCTTCTCAAGCCGGGAGAAGAAAGCTGCGTAACTGTAGTAGTCGTCCTCGCTCCATCGCTCAAAGGGGTGGTGATGGCACTTGGCGCACTGCAGCCTCATCCCCAGAAAAAGCTGTGCAGAGTCCTCAACCTTGAGGTCCAGGGTGGGCAGGGAGCGGTACCACACCACTGCCGGATTCTGGCTTGTCTCTCCCGTAGCTGCGAGGAGTTCCTTGACGAACTGGTCGTACGGCTTGTTCGTGCGGACGCTCTCGCGGATCCACTGGTAAAAAGCGTACGCTCCGCGCGTGTAGTTCAAGTCGAGCTTCTGATTCCGAAGAATAGCGCTCCACTTGTTGGCAAAGAAATCAGCGTGCTCGTTGCTCACAAGAAGGCGATCAATGAGCTTGTCTCGCTTGGCTGGATCCTTGTCAGCGTGAAACATCTGGGTCTCACCAAGAGTGGGGATCTTCCCAGCCAGGTCAACCGTGACTCTGCGTAGAAAGGTCGCGTCGTCACAAACGTCGGAGGGAGGCAGGCCCAAGGCTTCGAGATTTCCCAGGACAAGATCGTCAATAAAGTTGCGTTTGGGCGGAAGCTTCTCGATCTTGGCGCCCATTGGGATGGTTGCCCTGAAAACGTCCACTTGTCCCTGAAACCTCGCCATGATCGCGACTTGCCCCGACTGATCCGAGACTTTCACGAGCCCAGTGGCAGTCACTTCCGCCATCCCCTTGTCATTGGCCTCGTACTGGCTCATGCGCGTCACATCCTCCACCGCGCCGTCCGAGTAGCGGGCAAAGACCGCAAGCTGCTGCGAACTGTTCAGAGCCATCTTCTGTGATCCGGGAACGACAAAGATCCGCTCCAGGCGTGGGTCGTTCGGACCGCTGTAGGGCATGCCCTGGAGCATCCAGCGCCGGAGCCGAAGATACTCGGGCGAATCCTCCTCGATACGAAGCCCACCGCCGTGCGGCGCCGCATTCGTCACCTTCCTGAGAAGCAGGCTCTGCTCTGGCGCAGCGGCGGAAAGCCTCCGTCCACGCGCCTCCTTCGTGAGATAGGCATAATCATCCTCCGGGTAGAACCCAAGGAGCGACAATCGAAATCCGTTTTGACCCCCTGACTTCCCATGACAGCCGCCCGAATTGCAAGTGTACTTGGTGAAAATTGGGACAATCTGATTGGGAAAACTCACCTGGGGTGCCGCCTCAAACCTCACCACCTGGATCTCCGTCGTGGCCGTTGGGCCCTCGCCGCTTACCACGCTGATTCTCGCCTTGCCGTCGGCAAGGGGAGTCACAAATCCTGACGCATCCACACTCGCAACCGTCGCGGGCGTCACCTCGTAAGTCACATCCCGCGTGACGTCCCGGGGGTGACCCGTGGCACCTTTCAAAGTGACAACGAGCTGCAACCTCGCGTCTGCTCCAGCGAGAACAGCCCCGGCCGGAGTGTCGATCGACAACGCAATCGTTGGCTCCACCGCATAAAGTTGGCCGGACCCAAAGCATTGTAGTGCGAACAAGATGGCGAGCTGCAAGCCCCAAGGGTACCGCAAGCTCACCTGCGACCAAACTGCAGAGTTTTTCCCAGAAGGGTTGCAACCCACGGATCGAAATCTGTTCTTGATCTGCATGCGGCAAGTTCTCCGTGCCTTCTATTACCGTTCAAACGAACCATTCAAGCTATGCCCCCATCGATCTTCCGAGATTTTTATTCTTATGTTATGTCCCGGCCACCCAAGATCCAGATTTTTTATTGGAAATAAAGGACTGTCTCACGAACATCTCGGGCAACATTTCCGGATGATTCGCCCTGTCGTTCTTGCGCCATGTTTTTTCTCTCGCTCCCCGCCAGGGATGGATACCTGGGTCCAAGACCACGAGGTGCAGGAAGGCTCGTGCATGGCCCCCCGATCATTGCACGGTCACGGCCAAGAAATCACCGCTCTGTCAGCTTCCCCCTCTGGGGTGGGCCCGGCCGGTTAGCCCGGGATACCGAACGATCTCACAACGGAGCCCTGCCTCCCCCCGCACCATGAGATCCACAAGAAAGGTCACCCGATGTCTTCCTCGTGACAGGGCAGGTGTGTGTAGAAGCTCCTGGGTGTCCACGCGCACATCGTCGATCCAGATCTGGAGCCCTGATCTCGGCTGGACGCAGAGGCCCACCCGACCAGGTGTCGTCACGTCGAGCTGAAACTCGACCCATGACTGGGGTGCTTTCAGGTCTCTTGCTGGCAGAATTCCTGAAACCTCGCTGTAGGCCTTTTCCCAGGTGACGACCTCCTCCCCGGGAGGGCTCTGCTGAGAGGTTGCCGGCGCGTCGCCCATGATGCGCCAACGTCGCACCACAGGCACGTCGGCAATGGCATGGGCGCCGGGTCTTCCGAGTTGAGCGAGAAAACTGACGAGATCGAGGAGCTCTTGCTCTGTGAAGAGGTCCGCCAGTCCCTCCGGCATGAGCGATCCGCCCTCGGACTTTTCCGCCATCTTCGATAGCGGCAACTTCAACTCGCCTCGAGTCGCTTCACGTAGATATATATCCTTGTCCGTCTCGCGTACCTTTGTGCCCGTAACGACCTCGCCCAACTTCGTCACCAGGGTGATCGCCACGTAATTCTCCTTGACGTTCCTGCCGGGCCTTAGCACCGAATCGAC
>SXIK01000043.1 GCA_005772855.1 Planctomycetia bacterium
CCCTCCTCGGCGCCTGATGGGCGCCGGGCGCCTCTGGCGCGAGCAGCCGCAACCTTTCGCAGGCTGCAAAAGATCTCATCACTGCCCGCGTGCGGTATAATTTGCGGCGGGCGGTACCAAGTCGGCGCACAGAGGCGCAGACTGAGCCGTCCCCTGGGCCCACGAAGAGGGGGCAACCTTCGAGTTCCCGGCGCGCGCAATTCGCCGCTCCCTCGCTGCTTGCAGGCTTCCGTCCGTGTAGAACGAATTCCTCGAGGACCCTGAGCATGGAGCCGGCTTTGCCCTCACCTTTCCCTGGGATGGACCCCTACTTGGAAGACCCGGAAATCTGGGAGCATTTTCACGCGGATCTGGCGACCGAGATCCGCGCCCAACTCACGCCCCAGCTCCTTCCCCGCTATTTCGTCGTACTCATGCCTCGCGTCACCTACAATGAGATTGTCGTCGAGGAGACACGGGTAGCGAAGCCAGACGTCGGCGTTCACAAGGTCAGCGAAGGACCATTCGCGGGATCCGGCGGAGTCGCGATTGCCCCTGCTCCAGTGACGGCGCTTGGTGCCATCGAAGCTCCCGTGAAGGAGCAGGCCTTCGAGATCCGCGAGACTGGGACGCGCAAGCTCGTCACCGCGATCGAGATCCTGTCGCCCGTCAAAAAGCGCTCAGGCAGCGAGGCCCTTGAGACCTACCGCAGCAAGCGGCGCGACCTCATGCGCTCCGACGTCCGCCTCATGGAAATCGATCTCCTGCGGTCGGGTGGGAGGCCCCCTCTCGTAACTCCGAATCCTGATACCCCTCACTTCGTTTTTCTGAGCAGAAGCGAGAAACGCCCGCGAGTGCATGTGTGGCCTCTCCGGATTCAGGAGGCGCTTCCCGTGCTGCCTGTCTCGCTGTCGAAGCCCGACTCGGACGTACGGCTCGACCTGGGATCCGCGGTCCGAGCCGTTTACAAGAAGGCCGGGTATCAGGTACGGATCGACTATGCCAAGCCGCCTCCAAAGCCTGAATTCCCGGTTGAAGACCAGAGTTGGGTAGAGGATCGGCTTCGGGGCAAGAGTACTTGACCGTCTTCGCAGACTCGTGAGTTATGCTCAAGTGGCCATGCTTGGGACATCTTGGCCAACGCTCAGCCACCATCTGAGCCGCAGGCGCCCCCTGCGTTTCGCGCACGCTCCGGGCCGTTTGCGGCTGCGCCAGCTCGGAATAAACCCCACGCCGGATCAGATCCGGATGCCGGGGGGCGGAAACGCCTCGCAGACCTCGATCACCTCAGCCCGGAGCCTTGCGAGCTGCGCCTCATCGCCGACATGAACCAGCGCGCGGTGCATCCAGTCAGCGATCTTTTTCATCTCGTCCTCCTTCATGCCTCGCGAGGTGACGGAAGGTGTCCCGATACGGACGCCGCTCGGGTCGAAAGGCTTGCGCGGGTCAAATGGGATCGTGTTGTAGTTACACTCGAGCCCTGCCCTGTCGAGGGCCTTCGCGGCCGGCTTGCCGTTGATGGACGGACGTTCCCCGGCGGCGACGGTCGTGTCGATGAGAATCAAGTGGTTCTCCGTGCCGCCCGAGATCAGGCGGAAACCTCTCGCAAGGAGCTCGTTTGCGAGTGCCTTCGCATTCTTCACGATCTGGTGCGCATAAGTCTTGAACTCGACCTGGGCGGCCTCCTTGAGCGCCACCGCTATCCCTGCAGTCGTGTGGTTGTGCGGCCCTCCTTGAAGCCCGGGGAAAACCGCCCGATCGAGCGCCTGCGCATGCTCGGCGGTCGAGAGAATCATGCCGCCCCTCGGGCCGCGAAGCGTCTTGTGCGTGGTGGTGGTGACAATCGAAACGTGACCCGCCGGGCTCGGATGCGCGCCTCCGACAACCAATCCCGAGATGTGGGCGATGTCCGCAACCAATACCGCCCCAATTTCCTTCGCAATCTGAGCAAAGCCTCCGAAGTCCCAGAGGCATGGATAGGCCGTGCCTCCGGTAAAGATCAACTTCGGCCGCTCCTTGAGCGCCAGCTCCCTGACCCTGTCGAGATCGACTCGGTGCGTGACAGGGTCCACCTCGTACTGGATCGCACGGTACGTCATTCCCGAGAAATTCACCTTCCAGCCGTGGGTCAGGTGTCCGCCGAAGGGAAGGCTCAGACCCATGACGGTTTCGCCAGGTTTCAGTAGAGCGAGGTAAACCGCCTGATTGGCCGGTGAACCCGAATAAGGCTGCACGTTAACGTGCTCCATTCCAAAAAGCGCCTTCGCGCGCTGAATGGCTAGCGTCTCGATTTGATCGATGACCTGCTGGCCCTCGTAGTAACGCCTTCCAGGGTACCCCTCCGAATACTTGTTCGTGAGCACTGTCCCGGTCGCCTCCATCACCGCGCGTGAGACGTAGTTCTCCGAGGGAATCAGGCGGATGCACTGGTCTTGCCGAACCTCTTCCTGTTGGACGAGCCTGGCGATCTCGGGGTCGACGGACTGAAGCGCTGCAAAGTGCATCATGGCCTACAGAAGTCTCTCGAAGGGGAGGAAAAACAACGAAGTCAGATGAAGCGAGACAAGTTATTCATAGCCAATCAGTGGGCAATGGCAACTAAATACTGCGGCGCGATTCGGAGTCCATGGGAACACAAGCTCGGTTGGAGAGTCGGTAGCGGGACTCGCTAGAATACGCTACCATTAGCCCCATGAAAGCCCGCAGCAAGAGCGACGCAGAGTTTCGCCAAATGTCAAAGAAGGACATCCCCCAACTGCTCGAGATTGAACGAGCCTCGTTCAGGGCTCCGTGGGATGAGAACCGATTCCTGGAAGCGCTGAACCCACGGAGCGGGTGCAAGAGCGTGGTGCTCGAGGACGACGGTCGTATCCTGGGCTACTTTGTTGTCGAGATCCGTGCAAACTCCCTGCACATTTCCAATTTGGCGGTACATGCAAAGCACCGCCGGCAGGGCCATGGTTGCCGCTGCCTCGCTGCAATCGATCAGCTCGCCATCAGGGCGTTTGAGATCGCCCGCTCTCGCGACCCCGTGGATCTGCAGCCTGTCGCGAAGCGCAGCGCCAAGTTCGCACGCGCCACCCGGGATGATGTCGTCGACGGGGTGCCGACCCGCGAAGGAGAGATTTATCTTGAGGTTGAGGAATCGAACCTCCCCGCGCAGCTCCTCTACCGCAAGATGAACTACCAGGCGGTTGAGATCCTTCGCAACTACTACCCAAACTTCCATGAGGACGGCTACAAAATGTCGCGCAAGGTGACTCTCCCCTCCGTGAAGCCATCCCTGGACTGACTTGCCTGGGCATGAGTGAGCCTCTGAAGCCTCCTGTCAACCACCAGCCGGTTCCCGAGCCGGAATTTGTTGATGAAGAGCCAGGTTCGTACCTCTCGGAGCTCGGTACGCGCACCTACAACGCCCTGTGGGGTCTCGCCAATTGTGCGTTGACGGTGACAGTGGCTCAAATTCTAAGTCGGGCAAAGATTGGCCCAGAGTCGGATTGGCTCACCCTGGCAAGGCTCATGTGGATCCTGTTGCCCGTCTCGGCTGTGCTCCTGATCATCTTGACAGTCTGGCAACAACTGACCGCCTACACGAAAAAATCACCACGAAAGGCGATCGCCGCGCTGGTCACGTCACATGCCAGTATTGGAATCTGGCTCTATTACTCAAGATCTCTTGCTCTCATTTCCATGGATTCATAGCTGGCGCATCTGTGGGATTCAAAATATGCTACTCGTGGCCATGATTGAGACCTCTTGTTCAACGCTCTCCCACCACGGGTGGTCGAAGTTTGCGGAACCGCCAAGCAGTCGCAGGCAAGGGGTTTGCGGCGAGTTTGCGCAGCGTGCGACGGGACGAGCACTGCTAGGCGGCCGGTGCGGGGGAGGTCTTCCTTCCCCGCGTGGAGTATAGGATCCCCTGGCACTTTTCGGGACTGCACCAGTTGGAGACGCATCACATGAAATCCAGGTGGCTATTCGTTGCCAGAATTACAAGCCTGTCGATTGTTGTTTCTGCTTGCCAGCCCAAGCCGTCGCCCGCGACGCCACCCCAGCCGCCTCGAGCAGCCGCTGGCGGACAGACGGACACCTTGAAGGAAGAGCCATCAAAGGCTGCCACCGCCTTGAAGGGAGGTTCCGGTTATGTGGTGGCACCCGTTGCAAACCCTGGAGCTCTCGTTGCCAAGGTCTCTTTTACCGGCGATCCGATTCCCGAGCCGCTCCCGGTGCAGGTAAATATTGATGTGCCCCACTGCGGACAGAAGGTCTTCACCGAGAACCTGCTCATCGACAGGGAAACTCGGGGTCTCAAGAACGTGGTGGTTCGTCTGGAGGGCATTGCAAGGGGCAAGCCACAGCCGGAAACGGTCACAGTCATGAACAAGGACTGTGCGTTCCAGCCCCACGTGTCGGTGGCCGTCAAGGGGACGAAGATCATTCTGAAGAACGCTGACCCGGTCCTTCACACGACGCATCCGTACCTTGCGGGTAGCAGCTTCTTTAACCTGTCGCTCGCTGCCGGCGACGAACCACCGCCGGCACGACCGATCCCGAAAGCGGGGCTCATGGAAATTACCTGTGACGTGCACAAGTGGATGCGCGGTTACATGTACGTACATACAAACCCCTATGTCGAGCTGACGGACAGGACTGGCCAGCTCAAGATCGCCGACATCCCGCCCGGAAGGTATCCCTACGTCGCATGGCATGAGAGTCTGGGGGAAAAGCGTGGCGAAGTGGAGATTGTGGCGGGACAGTCGACCCAACTGACCCTTGAGTACTCCCCGCCGAAATGACTGCTTGAGACCCAGCGGCAGTTTCAAACGCTTTGTTCAAGGATCCAAAATGAACTGGAAGCTCCAAGTAAATTGTGTCGCGGCCGTGGCGTTCACCTCCCTGGGATGCAGCCCAAGTGGGCAGCCCTCCAGGAACGAGGAAAAGTCCGGCGAGACGCGGCCGGGCCCGCAGGCCGTCCCGGCGACGTTCGAGCTTGAGGCTCTGCCTCTGGGTCTCGACTCCTTTGCCGCGAAAGTGCCGACGGACAACCCCATCACGCCGGCCAAGGTGGAGCTCGGGAAACATCTCTTCTTCGACGGCCGCCTTTCCAGGGATGGAACGACTTCGTGCGCTTCCTGTCACAACCCCGCCAAGGGTTGGTCCGACGGACAGAAAAGCTCGAAGGGTATCTCTGCTCAGTTTGGCGACAAGAATTCCCCAACGATCGTGAATCGACTCTTCAGCACGACCCAATTCTGGGATGGACGGGCCAAGAGCCTGGAGGAGCAAGCTCTCGGTCCCATTGCAAATCCGATCGAGATGGGCAACACGCTGGAGGGCATGCTCTCCAACCTGAATCTCGTGGCAGGCTACAAGTCCCTCTTCCAGAGTGCCTTCGGTAACGAGACGATCACGGCGGAACGCGTGGCGCAGGCGATCGCGAGCTTCGAGCGCACGATCGTCTCCGGAAACTCGCCCTTCGATCATTACGAGGCCGGCGACAAGAAGGCGATGAGCGAGTCAGCAGTGCGCGGCCTCGCAATCTTCAAGGACAACACCAAGGGCCGCTGCTCGATCTGTCATGCCGGCTTCAACTTCACCGACGAGAAGTTTCACAATATCGGCGTCGGCATGGACAAGCTCGACTGGGAAAAGAGTCACATCGGCCGTTTTGCGGTAACGAAAGTTGACAAGGACAAGGGTGCACAAAAAACGCCGACGCTCCGTGATGTCGCAGCCTCGGCCCCCTACATGCACGATGGGAGCGAAGACACACTGGAAGCCGTGGTTGAATATTACGCCAGAGGCGGCAACCCAAACCCATTCCTCGACCCTGAGATGAGGAAGCTGACACTCACCGATCAGGAGAAGAAGGACCTGGTCGAGTTCATGAAGGCCCTCACCGGGACGGTGACGCAGTTCACAGAACCGGTCAATCCGTAATCGACCTCAAGGCCATGATTGGGACATTCTGACCAGGGCTCACCCACCATCGGCGCCGGAGGCGTCCGGTGCGGGGCAGATCGAGAGCTCCCCGAAGATGACTTACGCCTGCTGAACTGAAACAGTCTCATATACCTCGCGCGCCCACACGTGAGACATTCCGAATGAGCAGAGGAGAAACCATCTCAAGTCTGCTGCTCGCTTCTGCTGGTGGGGGAGGCGGACCCTCCCCATAGTCGTTAACCTAATAACTTGACGCTCGATCTGCGA
>SXIK01000044.1 GCA_005772855.1 Planctomycetia bacterium
GGCGAGCTGGCGGAGCCGCAAACGGCTCGGAGGGAGCCGGCGCCAGCGAGAGCTGGCGGCTCCCGAGAGCCTGGCCCGGAGGCGCACGCGCAGCGTGCGACCGGAGGGGCCGCGTGTCGTTGTTGCCTCCACCCTCGCTCCGCTCGGAGGCGAGCCGTCGTGGGGGAGGGTCCGCCTCCCCCACCAGCAGAAACGAGCAGCAGACTTGAGATGGTCCTCCTCTGCCCATTCGGAATGTCTCACGTGTGGGCGCGCGAGGTATAGTCACCTCACAAAGCCGAGCCTGGGCCAGGGCCACACGACCGCGATTACCTTGCCGCGCAAGAACTCCGAGCGGATCGGACCCCAGACCCGGCTGTCCCTCGAGAGGTAGCCCCCATCGCCCAGCAAGAAATACTCGTCCTTCCCGAGCTGGACAGGACCCCTTCCAAACGCTCCCTTGCTCACGAGGGTACGGATGCGAAGCGGCGCGGGCAACTGAATCACTGCGTTGTTCACGAGGAGGTTGCCGTCACGGATCTCGAGTGTTTCACCAGGCAACCCCACCACTCGCTTGACGTTCTCCTGCCCCTCGTGCTGGATGACGGCGACGTCCCATCGCTCGGCGCCGCCTGTGAGGTACGCAAGACGGCTCACCAGGACGATGTCCCCCACGGCACGGTCACCGTGCCCGGAGTCGAGCAACGTCGGCTCCATTGACGGGCCCGAGACACGGTAGGGAACGAGCACCCAGTGGAGAACCGCGAATAGCGCTCCCGCCACCGCGAGCCCGGCCCCCAGTAACTTTCTGGCTCGGGGCCTCACTGCCCTGGTGTCTCCTCGCCGGCTTCGGGCAGCTCGAGCCTCCGGGCGGCCTCGGTGGAGTTGAGGAACTTCACTCCTCTGAGCTCCTCCTTGAAGAGTGAGCTCCTTCGCAGGAGCGCGATACGTGCCTCCCCCACCTCGACGTAAGAGTCGAACGTCACCCAACGGGGCTCACCCAGAGCAAAGGGATGCCGAGGGAGATAGGTAAGCCGTGAAAGCAGGCCGGTCCGGGGATCCTCTTCAAGCAAGCAGGGGCCCACCGCCGACGACGAGTCGAGAGGGGCGGCCTCAAAGAGATCTCGGGTCTCCACGTCACCTGGCGCGAGGAGCCTGCGGAACTCCCACCGCCCCCGAGCTGAGGCCACGGGCACCGAGAAGAGATATCGCAGAGTGTGGAGAGCGCAGCCCATCGCGTTCGAGCCCTCCCACTCAAGCATTCTTGAGAGATCAAGGCGCGTGAGCTTCTCCTCCCCTTCCTTGCGGACCCACAAGTACCGGTAATGGTCAAGCTGGAATGCCACCTCCGCGAAAAGGGTCTTCTCGGAGTCCCTCAAGCTTTCGACGGAGTAGCTGAAGCTCACTGCAGCGTGCCTCTTCCATGCCTCCGGGCTGCCATGAGCGCTCCAGAATGCCTTCACGCTCGACCCGGTGCCCGAGCTTGCAACCGGTCCGCTGCCCCATCGCTTCGGTTGCGATCCGCAGGATGCGGAGAGAAAAAGCAGCGATCCGAGCAGGATCAGTGGTCCTCGATTCTTCACTTCCTCACGGTCCCTTCGGGTGGCAGTTGATGCCGCCGCGCAGCCTTGCAAATGGTGCGGATGGAGCAAGCGCCACAGACCTCCGCCACCCATCGTCCCCGGCAGCGCTCGGAGATGCCAATGTGGCTCAGCGGAAAATCGAACCAAAGCGGGTCGTCCGGCTCCAACTTCCGCAGGCTTGCTGTCACTTCCTCGGCCGCTATCCAGTCATTGGTTCGACGTTTTCTGAGGCCGATCAACGTCGCAATCCGCCCAACATGCGTGTCGAGCGGCATCACAAGCTCGGCGGGGCGCACCCGGCTCCAGATTCCAAGGTCAACGCCGTCAGCACGGCGCACGACCCAGCGGAGGAATAAATTCCAGCGTTTTGATGCCCCGCCCAGGCCCGGATCAGAGGCGAGGTGGCGATAACTCCGTGGATAGGTCCTCCGAGCCGTGATGGAGAACGGATCCTCCCGATAGAATAGCTGTGCGAACGCGGCGAGGCGGGCATGGAACGTCGTGTTCCCTCCCGCGGCGAGGAAAGCATCCTCGAGAGTCTCGAACTCCCCGAGGATTCTCCTCAGGTTCCAGAAGAGCAGACGAAGATCCTCTCCTGTATAAATACGAGAGCGAAAGTTCCGAAAAAATCTCCGGTTGCACGCCGGGTCGTAGCTCAACACATAGTCTCGGGGCGAGCGTCCCATCACCTCCAGTACGCTCTGCACTTTCGGTAAGAAGGCCCTGACCTTGCCGAAGGCCAGTAGCGCGGAGACCAGGGCGACAACCTCCTGGTCCGCCGTCCGCGAATAGAGGTGCACAAACTTCACTGGGTCGTTCTCGAAGTATCCCTGACGCGGATTCCTCGCGGCCGCAAGCAGTGTGTTTCGAACGTTTTCAGGAACTCGAGGCAACTGGAGACTCCGTGGAACGTTATTCGGGGACGAGATCACCGGAACGATTGAGCTTTGCGAGGAGAAACTATAGACTCAGTGCCGTGAAGCGTCCACGGTCGTGCGACTCCATCTTGCTCTTCTGCGTGGTCCTTTCCCTGGCTCTGCTCCTGAGCTGCAGCTCTACCACCGAGCCGTCCAGTGGTGACCCCAGGGTTGACTTGAGGAGTGAGGATCCGAGAATCCGAATCCACGGCGCCCGGGCTGCCGCCGAGGCGAGCCGTATAGATCTACTGGAGGACCTTTCGCTCACTCTTTCGGATCCTGACCCCGCCGTGCGCATGTTCGCAGAAATAGCGCTCAGAAAGATCACAAACAAGGACTTCGACTTCAAGCCGCACGGCACGGCGACCGAACGTGAGGAGGCGAGAGCCAGGTGGGTCGAGTGGATCGCATCTCAAAATAAACTGCCCGACAGTGGCGTGAAGGACCCGAGTACCGCACGAAAGGAGGAGCCGCAGGATGGCTCAATCCAGAGGTCGTGAGGCAGGGCCCTCGCGAGTCAAGACAGCGTGCGGCGCCAGGGCTCCGCTCGAGCTGCGCTTTGCGAGCTGCCCGGAGTACCTTTCTCTCTTGCGCCACACGGCCAGGTGGTACGCGAAGCGCTGCGGCTTCGACGACAAGGAGTGCGGACGAATCGTGCTCGCCCTGGTGGAGGCCGTGACCAACATCATCCGGCACGCCTACGATGGCGACGAGAACCAGCTGATTACGCTCAGGATTGGAGAGTGCGCGGGCGGAATCGAGCTGGAGCTGCTCGATCAAGGCAAGACCGTTCCCCCCTGCGCCCTCGAGAAGCCGCCTCGCGGCAAGCTCGAACCGGGCGGACTTGGAGTTCAAATGATGAAAACCTGCATGGATCACTTTCAGTACGAGCCGCAGCCTGGCGGTGGGACGCGCCTCGTTTTGAGGAAGCTCAAGGGACGCGATGGTCAGGAGACTTCGCCTTGAAGCACAAGCTTTGGGCGCAAGCGAACCAGGCCTGCCTTGTCATCGAAGGTGACATCGACATGCACGTGGCGGCCGAGCTCAGGGTGCTGCTCAAGGAGGCGGCGTCGTCGAAACCCACGGTGCTTCTGGTCGACCTCGCCGGCGTATCCTTCATCGATTCATCGGGCATCGCCACGATCGTGGAGGCCCTGAAGATCGTCAGGAAGTGGTTTGGCAAGCTCATCGTGAAGAACTGTCAGGAGGCCGTGAGCGACACCTTCGAGATCGCAGGCCTCACCGAGATTTTGGGGATCGAGAGATGATGGACGCATCGCCACCATGAAAAGTCTCCTCGCACTTGCGGGCGGCCAGGTTCTCGGTTTGTTTGACTATTTGGGTGGCCTCGTCCTCCTCTTGTGGGACAGCCTCTGGTGGATGACGCTCGGTCCGCTGAGACGCAGCGGCAGGCTCCGGGTGGATGAGACCTTCTACCAGATGGAGCGCCTTTGCGTACGGTCCTTCTGGATTGTGTCGCTCGTCATCTTCTTCGTCGGGATCATCCTGGCATTTCAGATGGCCTACGTGCTCCGCACTCTGGGCGTGACCGAGTACGTCGCCAATATCACCGGCGTTGCCATGACCCGCGAGATGGCTCCGCTCCTGGTGGCCATGGTCATGACGGGTTACGCCGGGGCAGCGATCACCGCAGAGATTGGAACCATGGTTGTCTCCGAGGAGATCCTTGCCCTGGAGACGGGGGCCATGAACCCCGTCAGGTTTCTCGTTGTGCCTCGCGTACTCGCGGCGATGGCCGTGATGCCCTTCGTGACGCTGGTAGCGACCTACATTGGCATTCTGGGGGGCTTCTTCGTCGGAAATGTGCTGCTTGGGATCGAGGCCGAGAAGTACTTGAACCGTACTCTCGAGTCCCTCAAGTACAAGGATGTCTTCACCGGGCTCGTGAAGGCAGAGGCTTTCGGCGTGATCGTGGCCCTGATAGCCTGCCAGGAGGGGCTTCGGGTCACCGGTGGAGCCGAGGGGGTCGGACGAGCCACCACCAACTCGGTCGTCCGCTCCATCGTGGCCATCATTATCTGTGACATGTTCTTCACAGCCCTTTTTTACTACATGCTCTGATGCAAGGCGCCCCCCCACAAGTGACCGCTCCCAGGAAGCGAAGGCGTCTGACCGACGAGGTCGTCATTGACGTACGAGACGTGCACGTCTCGTACGACGAGCGCTCCATCCTTGCGGGAATCAACCTGGTGGCCTATCGGGGCGAGATCCTCGTTATCATGGGCGGCTCCGGTTGTGGCAAGTCAACGCTCCTGAGGAGCATCGTCGGGGCCGAGGAGCCCCTGAAGGGCTCGGTCCAGATGCTCGGTGAGGAGATCTACAAGCTCGAGGAGGCGCCCTTGAACACGCTCCGGAAGCGCTTTGGGATTCTCTTCCAGTCAGGCGCTCTCTACAACTCGATGTCGGTGGGCGAGAATGTCGCACTGCCCCTCAGGGAGCACACCGACCTCGACGACGAAATCATTCGAATCATGGTCAAGATGAAGCTCGAACTCGTGGGCCTGAGGGACTTCGAAAATCTCCGGCCGGCTCAGATCTCGGGCGGCATGAAGAAGCGGGTCGGGCTGGCGAGAGCGCTGGCGCTCGATCCCGAAATCATCTTTTATGACGAGCCTGGCGCCGGGCTCGACCCTGTCGTCGCGGGTGTTATTGACAAGCTGATCATGGACCTCTCGCAAAAAGTAGGTGTCACGAGCATCGTCGTGACGCACGAGATGGGGAGCGCGTTCCGCATTGCCGACCGCATGATCATGCTCCATGAGGGCCGAGTGGTCGCCGAGGGCACCCCCGAGGAGATGCGCACCTCAACCCACCCGCTTGTGAAGCAGTTTATCAACGGCGAGCCCGACGGGCCAATCCCGCTACGGCGCTCCCGTATCGACTACGCCGAAGACCTCCTCGCCTGATGGAACGGACCCCCAATGCCCCGAAAAAAGCGTAATGAAATTCTCGTGGGTGGCTTCGTAGCCGGCGCCACTCTCCTGTTCTTCCTGCTCCTCTTCCTCATGGGGTCGCTCGACAGCCTCCTGGTCTCATCCACCACGGTGGACGCAGATTTTGGCAATGTGCAAGGCCTGCAAGTCGGAGATCCGGTCTGGCTCTTCGGCAACAAGGTGGGAAAGGTGGCGGCAATCACGCTGCTTCCCAAGGAGCCTGGCAAGCGCGCCCAGGTCCGGGTGAGCCTGCGGATCCCCAGGGCAGCCTTCGAATATCTGCGCAAGGACTCGATTGTCAAGATTGACAAGCAGCTCACGGGCAATATCAGCGTCATTATCCAGGAGTCCGACGGCGAGCCTTTGCTGGATGGCGGTCGGCTCGCTGGAACGGCGACAGCCGACTTCGCCACCGTGACGCAGAAGGCGAGCAGCCTGCTCGAGGAGGCGCAGAACGTGGTTCGCACGGTGTCAAGGCTCGTGGGCGAGATCGAGTCGAAAGGTGAAATCGAGAAGTCCCTCACGGCGGCAAGGGCCCTACTTGAAAACTTGAACACTCGCTTCGTCCCCCTCGGCGAGAAGCTCAGCACAGCGATGGAGCAGCTCCAGGGGATCCTCGATGAAAATCGCATCGACATCCGACACACCGTGGCCAACCTGCGCGAGACTTCGGGCGCCGCCAAGGGCCTCCTGGAGAAGCTCGTGTCGACTCCCGAGCAGATCGCGCGAAGCCTGGACGAACTGGAGAAGGCGGGAGCCGCGATCGGCGGCCTCGTGAAGGAGAACCGTTCGAGCTTCGACATGATCGTCGGTGACCTGCGCCAGGTGATGACCAATGCCTCGAACCTCACGTCGGAGGTCAAACGAAGGCCCTGGCGCCTCCTCTACCGCCCCAACGAGGCGGAGCTCAAGGCCATGGACCTTTACGACGCTGCGTGGGCCTACAACCTGGGCGCAACCGAGCTCAACCGTAGTATCCGCGACTTCACCTCGCGCCTTGAGGCTGACCCGGCGGGTGCAAAGCAGCCCGAGTTGCTGGAGGAGGCGAGACGACAGATGGCGCAAAGTCTGAGGCGTCACCGCGAGGCCGAAGAGCAGTTCTGGACGAGGCTCAAGGCCTCGCAATAGGAGGGCGTGCTGGCAATGCAACAACCCCACGGCACGAATTGCCCAGGCAAATGAAGGACTCGGACCCGCCCACATCGCCCGAGAGCCGGCCGGGCCCAGGAGTCGCACTCGGGTTTTATGTCCTCGCCGCCATCTTGCTGACCTGGCCGCTGGCAGGGCACCTGACCGACCGACTGCCCGCTGGCGACAACGACCTCTGGCAGAACTACTGGAACTTTGATTGGTGGCGAACCGCTCTGCTTGAGCGGGGGCGCCTCCCCTATTCGACCGACGTTCTCTATCAACCCGGCCCTGTGTCGCTCGCGTTCCATACCCACTCCGAAGCCAACGTCCTCTTGACGATGCCCGTCCAGCTCGCGTTGGGCGTGCCCGCAGCCCTCAACACGGCCCTGCTCTTGAGCTTTATTCTGTGTGGCTGGGGCGGGTACTTCCTCGCCCGCGATGTCGTGCACGATTCCGGGGCCGCTCTTGTTGCGGGGCTCGTGCTCATGCTCTACCCGCAAAGAATCGAGCAGTCGCTCGAGCACCTGAACCTCGTCAGCTTTCAAGCGATGCCGTTCTTCCTCTGCATTTTCTTGCGGCTTCTTCGCAGGGGAGGAGCGCGCCACTCGATCGCGGCCGGACTACTCTATGCCACAAACGCGCTCTATTCCTGGCACAACGGGCTCCTTGTGCTGCCCTTCGCGGTTGTGTTTTTTGTGCAGGCCCTCTGGCGTGGCGAGCAGCCGCGCCTTCGAATGACGCTCGATGCCGTGTTTGCCGGCCTGGTCGCCTTCGCCGTCTTGCTGCCCTTTGCGTGGCCCATGATCCGGGAGATTTTGGCGGGCGAAACCTACTTCCTGAAGCCCCCCGTCAACCGCGCAATCGATCCGCTCTTCTTGCTGGTCCCATCCGAGGTACATCCCTTCTGGGGCGGACTTTTCTCCGGGCTCTACGCGAGCTTCAGAGGCTATGCCTCGGCCGGCTTCACGTGCTACGCGGGGCTCGTGGCGCTCGCGCTCTGGCTCGCGGGCGGTTACTTGAGCCGGATGCGACCCTCGTGGAGGCTCTGGTCAGCACTCCTTGCGCTGGCGGTCGTGCTCGCGATGGGCGACACCTTCTCCACGGGAGGTTGGGATACAGGTCTGTGGCTTCCATTCTCGGGCCTTCGCTCGGTACCGATTCTCAGCACGATTCGCATTCCGAATCGTTTCATGGTTCCCGCAATGATCGCGCTTTCCGTGCTCGTTGCTATCGGTACTCGCGAGCTGGCCCGGCTGGCGGAAGCCCGGCGCTCTGGCGCCGCCCCGTGGGTCGTCTGCGCCACGGGAATCCTGATCGCCATCGATTTTCTTGCCGTGCCGTTTCCCCTGCGTGAGCTGCCGCGGCCCAAATGGCTCGAAGCGCTCCGCCTCGAGCCCGAGGGGTTGCTGCTCGATGTTCCCGGAGGCTTCCGGGCCCGCGGCGCCGAGGACCTGTATTTCCAGACGATCCATCGTCGGCCGATCGTCGGCGGGTACACGTCCTGCGTGCCGCCCGGGGTGGAGAATCGGATCGCCTCTCTCCCGTTCCTCGGGCTCGTCTTCGAGGGAAGGCCGAAGGCGCCGGTGGACGTCGCCGCCGGGGTTGCCCAGGTGCTCGAGAGCCTGCCCATCCGTGTCGTGGTCGTTCACCTCGATCGCAAGCGAGAGCGGCTCGAGCAGAGGGCAAGAGCCGTGGCCGGCACGCGCCGGGCCCGAGTCGTAAACCCGGAGCGCGGCACCAAGGCGGAGGTAATCGATGCGACTCGAGAGACGCTGCGGCGGCTCTGGGGCGAGCCCGTGTTTGCTGACGCGGACGCCGAGGTGTTCGTGCGGAGGTGAGCGCAGCGCCCTGTCGGTCATGGCAAGCTGGCCGCGGCAAACCCAACTTCTACCCCTGCCCCCTTGACAAACACAGTGAGCGCCGTTAGCGTCGAGCCCCACATAAAGCTTGAATTCATAGGGTTTTCCTCGAGGCGAACCCCACGGTCACCGGTTCGGGACTCATCAGGGTCGACCACATTGTTGTCGATAACGCTGTTGTCCAGCACGGTGGCGGAGTCATTGCGTTTCATCCTCAATGTCAGCGCATAGGAGTGCCAACATGACCGTGAACGTTGCTGCCAGTGGCCAGAGCACCCGGGACAAAGTGCTTTTCTGGGGTTGTTTCATCGCCCTGATAACAACCGCGTTCAGTTTCATCGGACGAATGTTCCTCATCAACACCTGGGCAGTCGAGTTCAAGCTGGATCCCGCGCAGGCAGGTCGCCTCGCGGGTATCGGGATCTGGCCCTTCGCCGTGAGCATCATCGGCTTCAGCCTCATCATCGACAAGATCGGCTACAAGGTCGCCATGGTGTTCGCGTTCCTCGGACATCTCATCTGGGCAGTCCTTGGCTTTGCCGCGTACAAGATCTCGCTCGGCGGCGACACCAAGACCGCCTATCAACTGCTCTACTGGGGCAGTCTCGTCGTCGCCCTGGCGAACGGCACTGTGGAATCCTTCATCAACCCGGTGGTGGCCACCATGTTCAGCCGCGAGAAGACGAAGTGGCTCAACATCCTTCATGCGGGATGGCCAGGAGGGCTCGTGGCCGCCGGAATACTTCTGATCAACCTCGATCACATCCCCTGGGGCTACAAGGTTGGAATCATAGCGATCCCGGCCTTCGTGTACTTTCTGATCCTCCTGCCGTGTAAGTTTCCGGTCCAGGAGCGGGTTGCTTCTGGAGTCAGCTATCGACAAATGCTCAGCGAGTTCGGCACTCTCGGGGCCCTGATCGTGGGCTTTCTCGTCACACTACAGCTCATGGATTTCTTCAGCCAGGGGGCCAGCCTGTCCGGGACCCAGAAGAGCCTGTTCGTGGCGGTGGGTATCGCCATCGTTGTGGGCTTTGGAGCCTACACCCGCGCTCTCGGACGCCCGCTCATGTTCTTGCTCGTGCTGATCATGATGCCGCTGGCCACCACCGAAATTGGCACCGATGGCTGGATCACCGGGATCATGGAAGGCATCGCCAAGAAGTACGAATTTCACCCCGGTTTGATCCTCGTCTACACGTCGGCGATCATGATGGTCCTGAGATTCTTCGCAGGGCCCATTGTTCACAAGCTCTCGCCGCTCGGGCTTCTCGCGGTCAGCTCTTTTCTCGCAATTCTTGGGCTGTGGACGCTCTCTTCCGCGACCGGGGTCATGATTTTTGTCGCCGCAACGCTCTATGGGTTCGGGAAGACGTTTTTCTGGCCCACCATGCTTGGAGTGGTCGCGGAGCAGACTCCCAGGGGAGGCGCCTTGACCCTCAATGCCATCAGCGGAATCGGAATGCTGGCGGTCGGGACGCTGGGATTCCCCTACATCGGAGCCCTGCAGGCGGACAAGGAAATTGAGGCTCTGACCTCCAGCGCCGAAGTACGAGCGATGGCTCCCGGCCTCGTCAGGGGCGACAAACTCGCAGCGGTCACGGAGAAGAGAATTTACGAAATTATCCCCTATGAGGCCATCGACAACGACAAGCTGAACGCCGAGCTCAAGGCCATCCCGGATACGAAGACGCGGGAACAGGCTCAAACAAAGGTTGAAGAGCTTCGCAAGCATAGTAGTCAGAAGGCGTTAAAGAGCATGGTGATCTTCCCCTTGATCATGCTCGTGGGTTACCTGTTCCTCATGGGCTACTTCAGATCCCAGGGTGGCTACAAGCAGGTGCACCTCGAAGAGGGTGGAGTGTAGTACCGTGATCCACAGCTTCGTTCCTTGAGAAAAGGTTGCTTGCGTGGGACGGGGCTTCGCGGGTAGCTCCGGGAGCCAGTGAGCGCCTTTCCCCCTTTGCACGAAGTCCCATCGGGCACGCTCGGCCTCATTTCCCACCCGAGGGCACATCACCCCTTATACTTTGTGGGTACTCAATCGAACGCCACGGCAGGTCGCAGGCCTGAGTTGTGCGTTCTCTTACTTGCCTTGAGGCTACTTGATGTGCACCGCTGCTGCCCTCCACGGAGCGGAGCCAGATTGCGGAGCGGAGCCAGAAAGATGGAACTGTCGATCTCATGAATGGGTCGTCACGATTCACGCAGAAACCCGCGGCAGCCGGCGGCTTGAGTCGTTCTCTCCTGCGGCTAATGTTTTTGGCCCTGGGACTCATTGCCGCCCCGTCTCTCAACGCCGTGATCGTGATCTCGGAGATCCAGTACCACCCTCGAGGGAATGACTCCGAGCTCGAGTACATCGAGCTTCACAACGAGACGCCGGATCCCATGGACCTGACCGGCTACTTTTTTTCAAGGGGCATAGATTTTACGTTCACGGACCGGACCTTCCTCGACCCGGGTGCCTACCTTGTCGTTTGCGCCAACAAGGACAGGATCGCCGCCGCGTACGGCATCACCAACGTCGTGGGGAATTGGTCCCCGGAGACTTCGCTGAAAAACTCGGGCGAATCGATCGAGCTCTCGAATCCGGCCGGCGTGGTGGAGGCGCGTGTGACCTACAATGATCGAGGAAAGTGGCCCTCGGGCGCCGACGGCACCGGGCACTCGCTCGAGCTCAAGGACGTCTACGCCGACATGGACGACCCGGACCACTGGGCCCTGAGCGGCAAGATGGGCGGTTCACCGGGCCAGCCGAACAACACCTTGCCTGGCGCAGTCTCGGTGGTCATCAATGAGGCCCTCCTGACGGGTAATTCGGGCGAACGGTGGATGGAGCTATACAACCACGGAAAGGACGACGTCGATCTCTCTGGTTTTCACGTTTCGAACAATCAAGACGACCTCAGCAGGGCCACGCTCGCGGCCGGAACGACCCTTGCCGCTGGCAAGTGGCTCGTCCTGAGCGACAGACTGACCGGGCTCGACTTTGGCCCCGACAAGAGCGGGCGGTCCTTTCTCGCGCTCGTGAGCCCCACCGGTGATCGCGTGATCGACGCACGCACCTTCGAGCCGAATACCCTCTACCCCGGCCTGAGCGAGGCCAGGATCCCGGACGGCGATTCCTTCTTTTCGAGCTCCGCCGACCCGACACCCAACGCGGCCAACCAGATCACGGTGCAATCCGATATCGTGATCAATGAGATCTTCTACCATCCGATCGATGGCGACCCGCGGGGGGAGTTCGTCGAGCTTTACAACCGTGGCTCGCAAGCGATCGACCTGACAGGTTGGAGCGTCTCCGACGGCGTGCGCTTCGAATTCCCGGACGGAACCGTGGTCGACGGCCATGGTCACCTCGTCGTCGCCCGAGACCCTGCAAACATCCGGGCCGTCTACGGCCTTCCTGCCACGGCGGTGCTCGGCCCGCCAGATGACAGCGATGCACTCGATCGTTTCGGTACGTTGGCCGATTCGGGAGAACGAGTATCCATTTCTGATGCCCGAGGAAACATTGTCGACACGGTCCGCTACTTTGACGGCGGCGAGTGGCCCCGCTGGGCCGACGGCGGCGGCTCTTCCATGGAGCTCATTGACCCCAACCAGGACAACTCCTTCGCGCAGGCGTGGGATTCATCCGACGAGTCGCAAAAATCAGAGGCCACCCGGTACTCCTACAAGGGCACGCTTTCGAGCAGCACCACTTTCGCAGACCCTCCGGAGTTCCACCTGGTGATGACGGGCTCAGGCATTACGGTCGTCGATGACCTCACCATGGTTTCCCGGGTGAGTACTTTTACGCCCGAGACGATTTATGTCACGAGCAATGACACGTGGAAGCTCAAGAAGGGCACGGAGGAGGCTTCCGTGCCGGTCACGGCGTGGCGAGAGCTCGAGTATGACGACAGCGCCTGGACCGATGCGCAGGCGATTATTGGATTTGGTGAGTTCGACGAGACGACCGTTCTTGACGACATGAGGAAGTTCGGCGTCAACCCGGGGTATGCCTCTTTCTTTGTTCGCAAGACCTTCCAGGTTGCCGACCTGGCAGCCTTGAAAGACCTCGTCCTCGAGATCCAGTATGACGATGGCTTCGTCGCCTATCTCAACGGCGTTGAGGTTGCTTCGGGCAACATGGACCTGAAGGATCGGGCATACAAGTCCCTGGCCTTGCTCGTCAGGGAGAAACAAAAAGACCTTGTCGACCTCGCGGCCTGGAAGCCTGTGTTGCGCGCCGGTCGCAACGTGCTCGCGATCCAGGTGCACAACCAATCGCTGGTCTCAAACGATGCCCGCTTTTCCGCGCAGCTCGCGAGTGGGACCATCAGCACCGAGGAGGGATCAAATTTGTTCAAGGATGGCTCGTTCGAGACCGTCCCCGACAAGCCAGCTTGGGTCCTGCAGGGTACCCACGTTCGCTCCGGCCGCACGACCGCCGAGGCAATCTCCGGCGAGGGATCGCTCAAGATTGTTTCCACTGGCGGCGGCGACAACAAGGTGAACCGAATCGAAACCTCCAACACGGGCCTCACGGCCCCCAGGGTGAGGACTGTCTACGATATTTCGTTTTTGGCGAAATGGATTTGTGGTACGCCAACTCTCCTGACGCACGGCTCTTATCAGGGCTCGGACCCACCGAGCTACGCCGCCTCGACCCCACTGATGGTGCCGAGAAATCTGGGCACTCCAGGCGCTCCCAACAGCGTCACGCTGCGTCAAGTCGCCGAGACCGGCTCGAGTAGTAACCTCGGTCCCGTGATCAAGCAGGTGAAACATGCGCCCTCGCTCCCGGCAGCGAATGAGGCCGTGACGATCGAAGCGCGCATTTACGACCCCGACGGGGTGTCGAGCGCAGTGGTCAAGTACAGCCTGGATACGCCGAAGGTCCCGGGTGACCCGGCGCTCCTCGAAGTGCCCATGACCGATGAAGACGGCGACGGCGTCTACACGGCACAGATTCCGGGCCAGGCCCTCAAGAAGAAGGTTGTCTACTGCATCGTGGCCAGGGACTCAAGAGGTCAGTTGGGCCGTTGGCCGCTTGACCACGTCCACAGAACGAACCCGCTCATCCTCGATCCTTCTCTGGCAGGTGCCAACGACGACCAGTACGCCGTCTACCGCCATGACACCCCCTTTGCGGGCAAGCCACAATCCTTCCGTTTCTGGATGCACGGTGCCAACGAGCAGTACCTCTCCTCGCGGCCGCTCCACTCAAACGACCTTGTCGCTGGCACTCTATTGTTCCAATCCCGCGACGTTTATTACAACGCCGGAATCCGCTTCTCCGGGAGCCCTTTTGCTCGTCAAGCCTGGACGGAGAGTTACCGCATGCGGCTGCCAAAAGACAATCCGCTACAGGGTACGATCGAGAGTTTCAACATGGAGGACCACCAGGATGGCGGCGCCGTTTCCGCCAAGGAGCGGATCTCGAATTACCTCCTGCGTTGGCATCAGGGACAGACCATTGGTCCCTACTCGCTCCAGTGGTACGTTCAGTTGCAGGTGAACGATCGGGTCAACGAGCTTCGGGAGCTGGTCCAAACACCCAACGCGGAGTTCATTGGCCGCTGGTGGCCCGGGGACGACCGAGGGTCTTTCTTTGAAATGGATGATCGTCACACCTTTACCGACGATGGCAGTCGTGAGAACTCGGTGGACGCAGTGCTCCTCTACCCCCCCTACGGCGCTTCTGGCCTGGGCGGTGACAAGGAGCAGTACCGCCACTACTTCAATCTGCGTCTCAAGGAGGAGGAAGATGACTTCTCCGAGCTGATCAAACTGGCGAGACTCTTGACAACCTCCCAGACTCCCGACAACGAGTTTGATCGGCTGGTGTGGGATCAAGTCGACGTCGAATCGTTTTGCCGTTACTGGTCGATCCGCATGAACACCGACGACTGGGATTGCTGGGGCACGAATCGCGGCAAGAACTGCTATCTTTACCGGCCCGAGGGTGCCGGCAAGTGGTACCTGATTCCGTGGGATATGGAGCTGACCTACACGAATTCGTCATCTTTTCTTCCGCCCGCGTTGACGGCAACTTCAAATTCCACTTATCTGAACACCTTCGCGGAGGTGACCCGCTTCATCAATCGCCCGCGGATCAAGCGCCTCTACTATGGCATCCTGAAGGAGATGATTGACAGACAGTTTCAATCATCCTTCCTGCTCCCTTACATGCAGAAACTGGATGCGGTGGGCGCCCAGTGGACCGATATCGGCAAGCCAAAGGGGTTCATCGATACTCGACGCAAGATGCTGCAAACGGTCGTCAAGGGAGTCACGATGCCCACGATCAGCTTCACCATCACGACCAACGGCGGCCAGCCCCTTGAGATTGAGTGGACACAGCTTGAGCTCAAGGGCAAGGCGCCCGTGGAGATTCGGGATATCGTCGTGAGGATCGACGGCAAGGACCCCACACCGCCGTGGAGAGTCGAGTTCTCCTCCACGGACCTTCTCGGCTGGACAGTCAGTGG
Source organism: Planctomycetia bacterium (assembly GCA_005772855.1). Lineage (GTDB taxonomy): Bacteria > Planctomycetota > UBA8108 > UBA8108 > SXIK01 > SXIK01. The sequence goes on from SXIK01000044.1 coordinate 14,903, forward strand.
CAGCTTGAGCCTTGGGGAGCACACAGTCGAGCTCGTCGGATTCACCAGTGACCTTGCGGTTGTGGCCTCCACTTCGATCACCGTGACCGTATTGCCCGCCGTCCCACCCGTCATCTCCGCAGTGACACCGCTCAAGGCGGTTGTGGGCGAGCTCGTGACGATCACCGGGACAGGATTCAGGGCAACTTCCAGGGTGCTCTTCGGCGAAGTCCAGGCCGCGCAGGTGACCTTCAACCCTGAAGCGAGCCAACAGATTGTGGCCGCGGTCCCCGCGGGTGTTCCGCTCGAAATGGTCGAGGTGCGCGTGGAGAACCTTGGAGGGATTCAATCGGATCCCTTCGCAATTCAGGTGGTCGCAGAAAAGAAACGATTCCTTCGTGGTGACAGCGATCGAAGCGGCCAGGTGAATCTGACGGACGCCCTTTACTCGCTGGATTTCCTCTTCCAGCAAGGCCAACTACCGCTCTGCATGGACGCCGGCGACGTGGATGACGACGGCAGCTTGAACATCACCGACGCGATCGTTCTCCTGCGATTCCTTTTCCAGGGAGGCGCTCAGCCGCCGGCCCCGTTTCCCGAGGTAGCTGAGGATCCGACTCCACTCGACCCGCTCACCTGCGCAATCGGTGTCGAGTAGAGGGAAAGTCACTGGATGCGACTCGCCAGAAGCACTGCCGGCTCGCCACCCACCACGCGGAGCTGATCAACGGGTCGTTAGCCGAACGGGTCGGCCTTCTCGCGCAGACTTGTAAATTGCACAGATCACCTCCACGGAGCCCCTGGCATCAAGACCCGAGCAGCAGGGTTGCGTACCCGTCTGGACGGCCCGCACGAAGTCCTCGAACTGCCTCCGGTGCCCTTCGAACGAGATGCCCCTCGGGTCCGCCGCACCGCCGTCCGGGAGGCCCTCCCGTGGTCCGTGTTTCCTGCGGATCTCCTCGTCCTGTGGCTCTTCGGTGTCGAACTTCCACGTGACGATGACGTCGTCCTCAAGGACCGCCGTTCCCTTCGAGCCGCAGACCTCCAGTCGCATCTTTGCACCCGGCCAGGCGCCCGTGGTCCCCTCGATCGAACCCAGCGCCCCGTTGTGGAAGCGCACGGCTACCGTGGCGGTGTCTTCGACCTCGATCCGTTCGTGGGCAAGGGTTGAAGTGAAGGCCGAAACCTCTGCCACCCCCCCGAGGCACCACTGGAGAAGGTCGATTCCGTGGATTCCCTGATTCATGAGGACGCCGCCCCCGTCGAGCTTCCACGTGCCCCGCCAGACGCCCGTGTCGTAATACTCCTGGGTTCGGAACCACTTGATGTGGACATCCCCGAGTACGATGCGGCCAAAACGCCCCCGGTCGATCGCCTGCTTCAGGGCGCGGCTGGACTCCTGAAACCTTCTCGGGAAAATCGCCCCGAGAAGCACCCCCGCCTTCTGGCACGCCGCGATGATTTGATCCACGCGCTCGGGAGTGATTTCGAGCGGCTTTTCGACAATGACGTGCTTTGAGGCCCGCGCGGCCAGAAGCGCGATCTCCAGGTGAGCGCCGCTCGGAGTGCAGATCGAAACGCAATCGACCTCGCTCGAAGCCAGCAGGTCCTCGAGGCGCTCAAAGGCCGGCGCCCCGAACTGCCGGGCTCGCCTGTGGGCGGACTCGGGGGTGCGATTGTAAAAGCCCGCAAGCCGGGCTCCGCCGAGTGCCTGAATGGCCTGGCTCTGAAACTCGCTGATCATCCCGCAGCCGACAATGGCGATGCCGAGGGGGCTTGCGTTATTTTTCACGTGACAGCTCTCTTCCGATAACGAGGCCTGGGTTGAATACGACCACCTGAGTCATCGTAATTGGAATTCGCAATGGAGGAAGACCCGGCGCCTTGATAATCCGTTCGGTTCCCACCAAGATACGGGCCATCTCTGAAAACCTGAGCAAAGCTTGTTTCGAAAGGATATCCACAGGAATGCGTAAACTCCTCTCAGCACCATCTCTTCTCGCCCTGCTCTGGGCCCTGCTCCCGGGTTGCTCCGGCGTCGCGGTCACCTCAAACCCGGCGCTTCGAAACCCCACGGACACGACCAGCACCGTGGGTGGCACGGACGACATTTACGACTCCACGCAACAGGCGATTCGTTCGCTACTCCTGAGCGAGAACGTTCGCCAGCACCTCGAGGCGAAGAAGGGAAACCGCGTTGTCCTGAACAAGGTCCTCAATGAGACCGGCATTCCGGGCTACGATGAGACGATTATTTATAACCGTCTACTCGCCGGCCTCATCAACAACTCGGGCGGTCGCTTCATCTTCCTCAAGCGCGACGGTGGAACAAAACGGGAGCGAGACCTTCAACTCTCGGGCCAGGTGAAGTCGAGCGGCGTGGATGCGGTCCCCGCTGGAGCGGACATGATCCTTGACTTGCAGCTCCGGCAGATCTCGAGCCCCAAGTCGAAGGCCATCCAGTACACTTTCTCGCTCACAAACCTTGCGGACGAGATCCTCTGGTCCGACAGCTTCGAGATCCAGAAAAGGACCTGACCCCCAGGCGAGGATGCCGATTCTCCCCCACAGCACGCAGGTCCGCCGTTGTCTCCAGCTTGTCCTGGCAGCCCTGGCGATGAGTTGCGCAAGTGCTTCCACTCAAGGCCTTCTCGACCCGGACGCCATTGGCACGGACCAGGGCACGCTGGTGTCCCTCGGGGACATTCGGTCGGTGGCGACGGAGATGGTCCAATCCATGAATGCCAGCACGACTCTGGGTCGCATCAGGGCGGAGCAGAAGCCCGTTCGCGTGCTCGTCGGCCATTTCAAGCAGCGCACGAGTATCGCAATCTTTGACAAGGATCTGTTCGTGAACCGTGTTCTCGCCAGTCTCCTCAATGCAGACACGAGCGGTGCCTATGCCTTCATCCGGCGGGGGTCGGTGCCCGCCGAGGATGCCCGTGAGCTTTCCACGGGCGCCGATTTGATCCTGACCGGCGAGGTTCGTGAGCTCCTTCATCGGGAGGCCACGCCCCGGGGGGGTGAGCTCGAGCGGCGCACGGTGCAATACACGCTGGCCGTCACGCGCGTCTCGGACGACGCAATCATCTGGACAGACTCGAAGGAAGTTGTGAAGCAGCAAATCACGGGAGCGGTCTACCGGTGACTTGCCGCCACTCACCCGGCCATGGCGCATGGATCAGCCTACTGGCAGCCGCCATCTCCGGTTGCGCCGCTCGGTACTACGACACCGCCGATGACGGCTACTGGCGTAACGATGCGGGCTCGATGGTTGAGGCGTACCGGAGTGCTGTGGACGACACGGGCCCCAACGCCCTCCTGGGCGTCGAGCGACTCCTGAGCGCCGCTCTGCTGCAAAATGACTGGAGGACCGCGGAGGCTCTTGCGGTTCGCGCATCCACGCTCTGCAACATCTTCGTGGCCGACGAGGGCGGCGAGCGCGATGCGATCTCGTTCTTCGGTCAGGAGAAGGACAAGCCGTTCAAGGGCGAACCGCACGAACGGGTCATGGTCGACCTCTACCTTGGCCTCCTGCGCTTTCAGAAGCAGGACTTCGAGGGGGCTCTCTCGGCCTTCAGGTCTGCCATGAACAAGGACCGTGGCTCCTACTGGATTCCGGTTGAGCGGCATCTTGCGAAAAGAGGCTCGGACAACGCAGACCGATATCTGTTCGAGGACGACTGGCCGCTCCTCCAGATCCTCTGCGCCAAGTGCCATCAGCTCCTGGACGAACCCGAAGAAGCAAGAAAATACTTCGAACGCGCCTCGACCACTTTGCCCGTAATGAAGCCGCTCTTCGAGGATCTGCTCGACCCCGAGACGAACGTCCTCGTGATTGTCGAGAGCGGCCGGGCGCCCTTGAAGCGGAAAACCGGCCCCCACGGCGCCGAGCTGGGCTACGTGCAAGGGCCGCGAGCGACGGTGGACGGCGTCTGGTTGGGCGAGAGCGAGCTCTCGACCGGCACTTGCGAGGATCTCCACTACCAGGCGACGACTGTCGGTGGACGCGAGGTCGACAAACTGAACCAACTCAAGGCCGAGCGTCGTGAGGTTCTCCAGGCGGCCGGCTTTACCACCGCGGTTGCAGGCTACATGCTGCTTGCGGCAGGCTCCGGCGGCCACCGAAGAGCCGACCGAAACATCCAGATGGCCGGTCTCTTCGCGCTGGCAGCCGGAATCGCCGCCATGATCATCGCCGACCTGGTGATCGACCCCAGCGCAGACGTGCGCTCGTGGGCCACCCTGCCCGGCCAGATCAGCCTTGCGGTCGGTCGTGCGATGCCGGGTGGGCGCGCTCGCCTCTTGGTTCGAGGCCGAGGCGACGTACAGGATCTCTCGCAGGAGTGGCTGGATGTACCTGTCGAAAAGGGCATGAATCTGTACTGGACTCGTCTTCTACCCGGAAGGAAAGGCGGGTCCTGGGAGCAGCCGCGCGAGGACCAGGTGGATGGCCACGGCAAAGCTCCCAATGAGAATGAATTTAACTCGAACTGACTCGTCCCCAAGAAAGGAGCTCCAAATGCAATTGAAGTTTACACGCGCAGGGTTCGGGCTGACCCTCCTGGTACTTTCGGCTTGCGAATCGCCTGGCCCCGTTTCTCCGAATCTGACCGATTCACCCCAGACCGCAGTCACTCTTTCGAGCGATCTCAAGGAAGTGCTGGCGGTTCCAAACATCCAGGGTCCTCAAATCTACACGTACACTGCCGATGGTCTGCTTCAGTACCAGTTCCAGCTTCAAAACAACTCGGATCAAGGGTTCTTCATTCAAGTCCGGCCGACCTTTTTCGACGACCAGGGAGTGGCTGTCGACAACCCTCCTCCCTTCCGCGAAGCGTTTGCTGCGCAGGAGATCAAGACCCTTCGCGTCGTTTGCGGCAACAATCGAGGCCGCCGTGTGCGTGTTCAGATCTCGCCAGCCCGCTGATGTCATCCGCAACAAGGAGTCCTCACCCCGTGCCTGTTTTTCGCCGCATCTCGTCTCGTACCAGCCATGCTCTCTTCGTTCCCACCCTGGCCTTCCTCGTCGGTTGCTCGACGGGATTGCCTGTAATTGAGCCAGCGCCGCCGCCCCCTCCTCGAGCCGAGCCCCCCCCGGTGAATCAGTTCGCCATCTTTGACGCGAAGGAGCCGGAGGCTCCGCCGCTCGCCCAGCTTCCCCTGCCCGCGAGGAAAGTCGCCGTGCTCGTGCGGGAAACGGTCAGCGGCCGGACGACGGCGGAAGACACGGCGTCCGAGGCTGTCGTTGCGAATGCGCTCCTGGCAGGAAGGGTCGTTGAACCCGGGGATCTCTCCCGCCCGCCGCTTCCGCGGATCGAGGTCTTGAATCGGTCGGTCTACGAGAAGACGATCGGTCGCGACCTCAAGGCTCTACTGACACGCCGCGAGGACGTGAGCGCCGAGGTGCTCAGGAATCTTTCGGACGTGGGTTGCGAGTTGCTTGCGATGGGCGAGGTGACGATCGAAAGCAGCGACCCTGCGGTCGTCGGCAAGGAGATCCGCGACATGAGCCACCTCGTGCAGGCCAACGTGAGCCTGATCAGGGTCGACGATGCCGTGACACTCGGGAGCGGAACGGCCACCGCCCGCAAGCCAGTGGCGGTCGACGCCAAGCGAGACGCGCTCGAGAAAGCAACTGACGACGCACTCAGGAGCTTTTACGAATACCGCGATGTTCCAGCATCCCAGGTGGTGCTCACCGTCGAAGGTCTTCGCTCGGAAGCCGAGGCGGCAAGGGTCGAGAAGGCCCTCCAGTCCACGAAGGGCGTGCTCTGGGTGAAGGATGTGCGCTTCCAGCTCGGCCCCGAGGGAACTCCGTCGAGCACGGCGAGGTTTGATGTCGGCTGGAGCGGCAAGTCGGACGATCTCAAGCAGATCTTGCGAGAATGGGACCTGGGCTTTCGACTGGCGGGCACGAAGATCGAAGGGAACCGATGGACGTTCCGTGCGCAGCAGAACCCCGCGGGCGAGGAGGAGAAAAAATGAGACCTTGCCGACTCCCGAGCAACTATCTTTCGTTGCTCCTGGTCCGTTTTTCGGGTGCGGTCACTCTTGCGAGCCTCATCGCTGCGTGCGAGAGCACGCTCCCCGTGATCGAGTCACCGCCACCTCCCCCACCTCGAGTGACGGGTGAAGGATCAGGGCCGCTTGCGAGCCCGCCTCCGGGTCGAACGATCGGCACCTTGCCGCAGATGCCGGTGCCTCGCTTCGCTGTCAGCCTTTTTGCGTTCCCGCAGACGGGCTCTGCAACGGAGGCTGCCTACTCCCCCGAGTGGTCGTCCCGTGTTGTGACCCGACTGGACCTGAATCACGTGACAGCTCTTGCGCTTTCCCGGAGCACCCTCCCTGCGGGGGACCTCGAGCAAGCCACGGCGGCACTCGTCGAGCAGTCGGGCGCAGGAGTGGCCGATGTTCTCCTTGCTGGCACCATCCTCCCGGGCAATAACACACAGGTCCGTCTCTTCGCCAGGGACACCCGGGACGGCCGCCTCATTGCCCGCAGCGAGTTCGAGGGCAAGGCCGACACAACTCTGTCCATCGCCACCGATGACGCCTTCGCCCAGGTAAATCGCTACTGGTTCGAGCTCGCCCGGGGGCAGCTCTCGCATCTCCGCATGGAAGTGAAGGGGCTTCGCACCGACCCCGAGATTGGACTCCTGCAGGGCTCGCTCGTGATGGTCCCCGGTGTGCGGGCAGTGCGCCACGAGGAGACCCGTGTGGAACGTGAGGAGGCTCAGGCTGCCTTTCGTCTGACCCACGAGGGCGTGCCCGAGGTGGTCCTCGATGGTATTGCCAGGCTGACGTGGGTAGCAGGCGGAAAGACTGCGCGGCTCGAGCACGTCGAGGGCTTCACGTTCCACGCCCGGTACGTGGATTGAATCGCTCATCGAGGCCTATTCGTGGGGCCCGAGCCCTTCAACTCCCAGGGCTCTCGCCGGAAGCTGCCTTCACACATTCCCCGCAAGGACAGATCGCTCGCAAGTGGTCGAAGCTGTAAATACCGCTCGAGTGACCATCGGACCACGCGAAGTGAAGCGCGTAACGGCCGACGGGCTCGATGCGGACAGGCTTCACATCCTCGGGGACCGCTTCCGGCCGGAGGGTACGCTCTCCGGTCCACTCGTCCACGCACGCGGCGCAACGGCAGGATCTCCGCAGGTACACAACCGGGTAAGTGCTCACGTGGCCGTCTGTCCACGTGATCTCGAGGTCCTTCGGTCCAACCTGGCGCATGTTCGTTGGGGAAACCTTCTCTGCCATGGGGTCACTTCCAATCGATCGGACCCGGCATGATGGGCGCATGCGGCAAGCTCTTTCCGCCCGACTCGGCCAACATGGAGAGCTGTGCGGCCACCTGCCTCGCGAAGGCTGTGTAGGCCTGTGCGGCAGGAGAATCCGGTTTTTCGCGAACGATGGGGTTCCCCAGATCTCCACCCACCGGCACCGAGGGATCGATCGGGATCTCCCCCAGGAACGGCACGCCCAACTCCTCGCTCGTCTTCTTGCCTCCTCCGTGCCGGAAAATCTCGGTGCGTTCACCGCAGTGAGGGCACAGAAAGTAGCTCATGTTTTCTACAATCCCGAGGACAGGCACGCGAAGCTGCCGGAACATGAGGAGGCCCTTGCGGGCGTCAAGCAGGCTCACATCCTGCGGCGTCGTAACGATCACGGCGCCGGAGAGAGCGATCGCCTGTGAAATCGACAGCTGTGCATCCCCTGTACCCGGAGGAAGATCGACTACCAGGTAGTCAAGCTCGCCCCAGGCAGAGTCGCGCACGAGCTGCTGGATCGCCCCGTGCACCATCGGCCCGCGCCAGATGACCGGCGTATCAGGCCCCGAAAGGAATCCCATCGAGATCACCTTGATGCCGTGGGCATCGATCGGGACGATCTTGCGGTCCTCGGTTACCTCGGGCCGACTGTTGATCCCAAACATCATGGCCATGCTGGGCCCGTGGATGTCAGCGTCAAAGAGGCCAACGCGGGCGCCTGAAACCTTCAGCGCCATGGCCAGGTTCGCCGCTGTTGTGGACTTGCCAACGCCGCCCTTGCCGCTGGCGACTGCAATGATGTTCTTGACGCCCTGGAGCACCGCAGTGGCGGCACCGACGTTCATGCGGCGGACCTGGGCGGTCATTTCGATGTCGACCTGCTCGACGCCGACGATGGCACTGACCTTCTGATGGCACTCTGCCTTGAGCTGCTCCTTGACCGGGCAGGCGGGCGTCGTGAGCTCGACCTTGAAGCTTACCTTGCCCCCTTCAATCTTGAGCTCCTTGATGAAGCCAAGGGAAACAATGTCCCGGTGCAAATCGGGATCTTCAACCGTCCTCAAGGCTTCGAGGATCTTGCTCTCATCGACCGTCTTCTTCGCGCGTCCAAACATACGGGGAGAACTCCCTCCGATTCCAAGAAACTTTCAAAGGCGATCAGGGGACTGTCCCCATTTCTGCGGTACATTACTCCCCCATGACGTTCACCGCAATTCTCCTGGCTGCATTTGACCCCCCTTCAATGGAGCAGAGCTGCCAAGTTTGGAGGCATGTCGACACCAACCCTTGCGCCACGAGCTGGTGCCGGCGCGATCGAACTCTCAAGTAGGAGTGACACCTTGCACGACAATCTGCAGGAATACCTCGAAGCGCTGGAGCAGGCCGGGGAGCTACGCCGGGTCCGGGTCGAGGTTGATCCCGAACTCGAGATCACCGAGATCGCCACTCGAGTCGTCAAGGCGCGTGGGCCGGCCCTTCTCTTTGAGCGAGTGAAGGGATCGCCCTATCCACTCGCGATCAACGTGTTCGCGAGCGCGAGGCGACTGGAGATCGCATTCGGGCGCACGCCGGAGGAGATCGGGCAGGAGATTGCGGAGACCATCGTTCGCCTCAATCCTCCGTCACTCAAGGGCCTCTGGCAGAGTCGGCACTTCCTGTGGCGAGCAACCCACATGCGCGTCAAGCGTACTCACAACGCCCCGTCGCAGGAGGTGATCGAGGACCCCGATCTCGACCGGCTGCCCATTCTCAAGTCCTGGCCGGGTGATGGCGGCCGCTTCATCACGTTTCCACTCATCATCACGACCGGCAAGGGCGGCCGTGAGCGTAACCTCGGCCTCTACCGCATGCACGTCTACTCGAAGCGCGAGACCGGCCTCCACTGGCAGATCCAGAAGGGCGGCGGCTTCCACTACCACCAGGCGGAAGCTCGAGGTGAGCCGCTGGAAGTCGCCGTGGCCATCGGAGCCGATCCCATCCTGACCATGGCTGCCATGTGGCCACTTCCTGAAGGCCTCGACGAGGTGGCCTTCAGCGGATTGATTCGTGGTCGCCCTGCTCGCATGACGCGAGCTGCCTCGCTTTCGATGGATGTCCCTGCCGACGCGGAAATGGTGCTCGAGGGCATCGTGCCTCCAGGAGCTCGCCGTCTCGAGGGCCCCTTTGGCGACCACTACGGCCACTACTCGCACGCGGCCGATTTCCCGGTGTTTCAGATCAAAAAAATAACGCGGCGCAAGAATCCCGTCTACCTCGCCGCCGTTGTCGGCAAGCCGCCGCAGGAGGACATGTACCTCGGGAACTCCGTACAGGAGATCTTCACACCCCTGGCGCGCATGACTCGCCCCGAGATTCGCGACCTCTGGAGCTTCTACGAGGGCGGCTTCCACACGCTACTGGCCGTGTCCATGGAGTCGAGATACAAGAAGGAGGGGCTCAAGTCGGCGCTGAGTCTCCTTGGCGAAGGGCAACTCTCGCTGTCAAAGGCGGTCGTTGTTGTCAACCACGAAACGAACGCACGCGACTTTCGCTCTCTCCTGCGTGCCATCGGCCAGCGCTTCAAGCCATCTCGAGATTTCCTCCTTCTGCCTGGAACGAGCATGGACACGCTCGACTTCGCCGGGCACGGCCTGAACCTCGGAAGCAAGATGATTATCGACGCAACGGGCGACCTGGGCCCCTTTCCGCCCCCCGGCGGGGTCCCCTCGCAGCTGCCCGATCCTCACGAGGGCGAGCCGGAGGCTCTCGCACATGCCTACCTGGAATCGACGCTCCTCGTTGTGAAGACTGGGCGCGGTGAGCCAGGTCGGGCCCGCAAACTTCTCGATCGCCTCCTCCACCGGCCCGAGCTTGGCTTTCTGAAGCTGATAGCTGTCGTGAGCGAGGATGTCGACATCCAGGATCTCGAGAGCGTGGTGTGGGGGATCTTCACGCGATTTGACCCGGCCCTGGACGTTACTTTTCGTACTTGTGAGCTCAGGGGAGCTGCGCCGATCTACAACGGTCCGATGGGCATTGACTCGACGATGAAACCGGGCTATCCGGAGCCCCTCGTGATGGACCCCCACATCATCGACAGGGTCAACCGACGGTGGGGAGAGTACGGAATCGAGTAAAAGTATCTTCAGGCCCGCCTGAGAGCCTGAGCAATATACCTCACGCGGGCAGTGATGAGATCTTTTGCAGCCTGCGAAAGGTTGCGGCTGCTCGCGCCAGAGGCGCCCGGCGCCCATCAGGCGCCGAGGAGTGGGTTTGCGGCGAGCTGGCGGAGCCGCAAACGGCTCGGAGGGAGCCGGCGCCAGCGAGAAGCTGGCGGCTCCCGAGAGCCTGGCCCGGAGGGGCCGCGCAGCGTGCGACCGGAGGGGCCGCGTGGCGTTGTTGCCTCCGCCCTCGCTCCGCCCTCGCTCCGCCCTCGCTCCGCCCTCGCTCCGCCCTCGCTCCGCTCGGAGGCGAGCCGTCGTGGGGGAGGGTTCGCCTCCCCCACCAGCAGAAACGAGCAGCAGGCTTGAGATGGTCCTCCTCTGCCCATTCGGAATGTCTCACGTGTGGGCGCGCGAGGTGTAGACCACGGCTCGCCTTCGGCGGGCCGAGACACCCCCTCAAATCTCCCTCTGAAGGGGGCCACGCTGCCCCCCTCACACTCCCCTTGGCGAGTACCGCACACGAGCTACATTTTCAGGCCCTAACTTACGGTGCGTGGTACTGCGCCTGTTGGCCCTTCGCTCGGCCTCGGATCGATGGAGAGAATTTTGGGATAGGCTCCCGGTTGCCAGACGCTTGCTCTATCCCTGAATCGCCTTCGCGATCTCCTCACGCATGTCGGCGGGCATGCTCGTTTGCTTCTGGCCAAAAAGGCTCCTGGCACGCTCCACGTTGCCCTCCTGGAGAAAGGATTGAACGAGGTAGTAGTAGATCTCACCTTCGGGCAAAGTACCCTTGCTCTCCTTGAGGGCTGCTTCAAAACGCTCCCGGGCATCGACCTGCTTTCCCGCAAAGAAAAGGGCGAGGCCGAGGTTGTACAGGACGATGGGGGCGGACTCGATAGCTGCGGACTTACGCAAGACCTCCTCGGCCTTCTGAAACTGCCCCTCGCGGATGCAAGCCGCTCCGAGGTCGTTGAGTGCCCAGAGGTGATCGGGCTTGATCTCAAGGGTCTTCTCGAGCCACCGGGCCACGAGAGCGGCACTCTTCTCACCATCCGTCCTGTTCAGGAATTGCGCCAGGCCATAAGTTGCGTGATAGTTGCTTGCATCGACCTTCAGGGCCTTTTCGTACGCCGCGATAACGCTCTCTTGCAGTCGCGCAAGCTCCGATGCGCCCGACGTCCCCGCCTCCGTGGCCACGAAGAATTTTTGCGCCAGCTTCTGGGCCTGGTCTGACTCGAAGATTGAGTCCTCCTTGATGCGCACCACAGTTGGCATCACGGCGCTGCCGCCACTGATGGTGAAGGGCGGCGAGATGTCCTCGCCCAGGACCTTGCCCTTGCGAAGGATCCGCACGCGAAGCCGGTGCTCCTCGCCATCTCCCGCGGGGAGGTCCCAGTAAACATCGCTCCTGGGCGCCAGCTTGTCGTGAATCATGACCCAGTTGGCGGCTCGGCTCGGCTGGTGCGCAATGTCCACCGTGAGCTCATCGGCAACCTCCTGGGCGACGGGGTGGAGAGACCAAGAGATCTTCTCGCTGTCGCCTGCGGCGTACACCTTGCCATCCGTAAACGCTCCAAGCCTCACAGCTGACTCCACGGCGTGTCGGCCGACATCCCCAATCGCCTTGTTTCCGGCCGAGTCCGTCACACTGAAACGCACGTGATATTGTGAAATTCCGGCAGGCACGATGAAGGCAAAGCCGGTCTGGTCCGGTGAGACGCTGGCCCACCGACCTAGCTCATTCCACGAGCCATCCGGCTCCTCGGCTTCCAGGACCAGAGGCGGAACGCCATCGGTCCAATCGACCTCGACTGAGAGCTCTGTCGGGAATCCAGCCACCCAGGCGATCGGCCCCGGCCGTACACGGATCGAGGGGGGCGTACGATCGAGGCGGAAGCGGCCCACTGGGTCTTGCGAATCGCTCAGTTTGAACGGTCCAGCCTCTGCGGACGGCGCACGGGAGCTGTTGCCAGCCTTGTCAAACGCCATGAGCCAGAGGTCGTAGCTGTCCTCGACCTGATCCGAAAGATCGACTTCGATGGCGTCACCCTGAACGCGCATCCGCGCCACGTCGATTTCTTGCCAATCTTTCGAGCTCGCTCTTCTGAGGAAGAGCGCCAGGCGATCGACCCCGGAGCCAGCGCCATCGCTACAGCTCACCGTGAGCCTGCCTGCTGAGGCCAGTACCTCGGGCAGATCCACGAACTTCACCCGGGGTGGGTCGGCGTCCACGGAGAATGTCTCCTTCGCGACTGCCTCCAAGCGTGTGCCATCGGGAAGGGTTGCACTGAGCCGCACCAGGCCTCTCGACACCGTCCTGCCAGGCAACGTCCACTCCACCTTCCCGTTTGCGAGCTGGCTCTGCCCAACCGCCACCCATGTCTGGCCCGAGTCATCGCTCGTCTCTGCCTTTACCAGGATCTCGCTCGCCGAGCCGAGTAGTGCAGCAATTGGATTCCAAACCACCGAGGCCGTGGAGCCGGGGGCGCGGCCCCCCCTCGGCGAGGAGAGAATTTCGATCGTCTGCGATCCGTTGACCGGGCCTGCCGGCAAGGGGCCTGCAGTCTCATTCGGGGGCGATCCATCAAGTGGTGCCACGGTGACCCCCGGAGGGGTTGATGTCTCAATCTTGCCTGGTGATGCAGTCGCGCCACCGGCCACCACGGATCCTGTCGCAGCCGGGGCCGCGATGGCAGGATTCGGTTCCGACTTGCCGGGCTCGTTGGGTACGCTGGCCTGCACCAGGCCCGGGGTGGAGGGCTCGGCCAACTGCTTCGGCTCTCTTGTGTCCTCGTCGCCCACGGCCGTGGGCATTGCGATCGCCGGGCCAGCGGAAGTCACGCTCCCCGGATACGTGAGGGCCAGGGCGGCCAAGGAGTCGTGCCCGGCCATGTCTCGTGATGAGATGCGGACCAAGATGTTGCTCGAGACTTCGGAGGGTAAACGCCACCTGTATCCCTGCGGCCCGTAAGCCACGGGCACCTCGGCAATGGGCTTCCATGTGTTGCCTCGATCGGAGCTCCACTCAAGCCGGGCCTTCGCGTCGCCAAATTGCACCTCGTTCGTGGACCACTTGAGATCGAGCGATCGCAAACCGCGGATCGGGCTCTCGGCCATCGGTGAAATCCACGTAATCGCCGGCGGCGTTCGGTCGACGCAAAGCCAGACGGCAGGCTCGTCATTCGAAGATGGTACCAATCTCTCGCGTCCGTCTGCACAGGTCACTGAGGCCCTGAGGCCGTGCACTCCCTCTGTTGGCTGAATGTGGAGCTGTGGTGCATTCGTGGAGGCAGCGCCGATTTTTCGCCAGGTCCTGGTCGCTCCGTCAAGACTCCAGAGATGGTAGCCCGTTATCTGAGTGAGGTCGATGAGCTGTGGGTCAAAGTAGAATTTCACTGCCACGGAATCGGCCGCGGTGACAAGCCGCTTGGGGTACTGGCCCAGGCGCGTCATGAGAATCGGCACCTCCCCGTCCTTGACGAGTTGCCCTCTTGGCCCCTGTGTGGACGCTTGTCGACTCAGCCCTCGGCAAGACAGGCCAGAGGCCACCATCGCGAAGATCCATGTGCAAAAAACACAGCCACGCAACACCACCATCCACACGCTTTTCGTGCGCATTGTTCCTCCACTTCACATTCTGTCGAACGAAACTTCTTTTCTTCTCTGCGTGGCGACCTCCCCACGCTCTTTCCTCTTCGAGGCCGCATTCGCGCCGGAAACGCCGGCCCGAATGGAAGCCGCATTATCGGCAGTTGCGGCCGGCGGGGCAAAGACATTCTTGGACAATGCTACGAGCGGGGGCGCGGCATTCGGGCTGCCGAGGGTGCCCTGCATGCCTGGAAGGCACGCGGGCGACTCGGTGCAGATTCCTGCCAAGGGCTCCCGGGGTGGGCCAAGAAAGTGGAGTGCCAGAGTACGCCGGGGAGAGATGGTTTGAAGACGTCCTGTCGTGTGGAACTCCCTGGCAAGCTCGAGCGCCCGGCGATTCATGGCCACAGCTCGTGTTGGCGACGCTCACCGGGTCTTCTCTCGTCCGTAGCTCACCAAGGCGTTCTCAACATCCTCGAACGTTTCGAGCGCCTCTTTTTCGTGGAGCATGAGAGCCTCCGCGTGCCTCGCCTCGAAGCGACTCACGTTGGCGAGGAGACTTCCCGCGGCGGTACCACGACGGACAGGCCGCCCCTGGGGTCGTGCCGCTCGATCCATCTCGGGTAGCTGCGCCGCAGATCCGCCGTATATACCTCGCGCGCCCACACGTGAGGCATTCCGGATGGGCAGAGGAGGACCTTCTCAAGTCTGCTGCTCGTTATTGCTGGAGGGGAAGGCGGACCCTCTCACTCCCCGGCGCCTGATGGGCGCCGGGCGCCTCTGGCGCGAGCAGCCGCAACCTTTCGCGGGCTGCAAATGGCCTCTTCAATGCCTGCGTGCGATATAACTACCGCTCGGGCGGGGGGGCTGTGCCGTTGAAGTAGGACTCGTACTTTGGCCAGCTGTAGTCTGCGACTTTGCGACCCAGAATCAGGCCTACATCATTGTCCGTGCGTATGTGGTAACCGCCCCAAAGACGTGAGACGGCGGCCATCTCCGCAGTGGCGGTGAACGTGGGCAGATCCAGGCGAACTTCCTTGGATTCCGGGACGTTTTCGGCTGGCTTACCATCAACCGCCTGCATTTGAGACGTGGAGAATTCGTCTTCGGTCAGCATCCCCACCCTGCGGATGGAGATTGCTCCGAAACGGTCGCTGCCGGTGAAGTGTTCCAAAATCCGTGCCGCACTTCCGCTGGCCGTGGCATGACCGGACGGGTAACCGGGAAATGGAGGCGTGACGAAGGTGTCCGGTGAGTAGGGGTGCCACTTATCAGCCGCGAGGGACGCCACGCCCTTCCCCGGTCCCGCCCAACCGCGTACTTGCTTGCCAGGGTAGTACATCCGCACCCACCAGTAGGGACGCGAGGTGTCGTAAAATCGCTTCGTCTCCCAGCTGGCGATGAACGCATCAAACACGATATTCGAAACTGAAAAGAAGAGCTTCACGTCTTGGTCCAGGCCGTAATGGTCGCGGCGTGAGACGTCCTGGGCAAAGCGCAGCCAGTGCCCCGATTGCCCCGTGGAACGGGGTCCGTCACGCATGAACTCGACAACGGCTTTCTGCTCGAGCGTGAGGTTTGCGTTGAACTCGATGCACTCGTCGACCTCTTTCTTGAGCTGCGCCGAGCCCCACAAGGGCGGTGGGCCGGGACGGAACTGGTCCCCACGTTCCAGCGCGAAGGGCTTGACACGATACCAGTGCGCTGTGAGGAAGCCGGGCGAGAATGTGCCCCCCTTGCCGTCGTTGAACGGAATGGGCATCCAGCAGGTCTCGTCCAGGCACTTGTCCGGTTTGTTGATCGGGCGGTAAAACGTGTAGTCCTCATAGGGTTTTCCGTTTCCGCCTGGCTCGTCTCCCAACTGGTTCGCCCCGTCGTGGTGGCGATGAGCAATGACCGCAGCCGCCGCGACGTTGCCCACCCCCGCAGGTGTTGTGATGTCCTTGGTATTGTTATCGGGGTCAAATCCCATCTTTTGCATTTGGCCCCGGAGCCAGACCGCGTCTTCCGCATAGACGTCGGTCAAGGAACGGTAGGCGGCATAAGCGATCGCCGTCTCCTTGTTGGCTTGGGTCCGCTCGGCCAGTGGTCGGCGCAGTTTTTCTCCCAGCCGCGTGCCAACCGCCTTGGCGTCGTAGGCGGCCCAGGCGTCATACATTGAGGTCAGGACGATCGCCATTGTCCGGGAAAGAATTGTTGGTCGTGCCCTATTGCGGTCCACATCACGGCCGCTGGCTTCCAGGGTGATTTCCAACCACTGATAGGCTGCAGTTGGGTTGGGATTGGGCGCCTGATGGATCAACTCCGCCGTGGTTGTCTGTCGTTCGTCTGCCCTTCCACGGGCGAGCGACAAGAGTCCAGCACCTGTCACCAAGAGCAGCAGTAAACCGCGACGATTCATGGGTACATTCCTTCAAAGATAGTAGGGAGGCTATGTTTATCGAGCGCCGAGGATGGGGAGGCAGCCGCCTCACGGCTGTTGCGGAGGAAAGCTTGCTCCCCCGCAAGGAGTAATCTTACATAAGTTCCATCAATTGGTACCATGCGCCCTGGAGACCGAACCTACCGCTGAGCGGACTTCGTGGTCTGATCTGCGGGTCGGGCCACCACCACTTGGGGTAGCGCTTTCACGTGGGCTGCGATTGACACTCCGTTGACCATCGCCTCGACGCGATCCACGGACATCTTCACGCCCTTCACGTCGTGTACCACACCGGCGGGTGAGATGGCCTTCACGCCGTAGAATTCGCCGTTGGGCGCAATCGCCTTGATGTGAAAGATGCTTCCAGAGCGGCTGACACCCTTCACGTCCAATTTCTCTCCGCTGGGGGTCAGGGCCTTGATGTCGAAGATTGTACCGTCCTCGGCGATCGCCTTGACCGGAGCGTGCTTGTCTTCGCTTGCCAAAATCTTTACCGGCAATTTCTTTTCCCCGACGAACACCTTGATGTCCATCACGTGCAGATTGCCGGCCTCTTCGATGGCCTTCACATTGTAGATCTTACCCGCCTTGTCCAGAGCCTTGACATCAAGGAGCCTGCCTTCCGGATGAATCGCCTTGATATGCCACAGGATCTCGTCAGCTGCAGAAATCTTCGGAGCCACAAACGCTATCAATGCCCCGAGGGCCAGCAAGCCTGCGATCCGTCTCGCTACTGTTCTTTCCACTGTGTTTTCCTTTCGAAAAAGCTTTCAAATATTACTGGGGGAGCTGCCATGCGGCCACGAAGTTGCCGACAACCGCTCCATCCTTGGCGGTCAGAGTCTTGTTTCGCGACCCTTGGGTGCAGAGCGTGGGCCTTTCGTCTTCAGGAATCAAATTCGGCTTCAGGAATTCAGAAATACAGCCCAAAGCTGACGGCATGACTTCCGGTCTGCTAGATCAGAAGCCATTACAAGAAAAAGCCCCCAAGGTGCTGAAAAATCCACATCCCTGAGGCATCTTCTTGACCCCAGTGGCTGTCTTTCCCGACGTACCTGACCGCAAACAACTGAAGACTAACTTCCCCACTATCCAGCGTCCACTCAGAAATGATTATGGGCACTCTCTGTGGTTTACGTCAATTATACCTCGCACGCCCACACGTGAGACATTCCGAATGGGCAGAGGAGGACCATCTCAAGTCTGCTGCTCGTTTCTGCTGGTGGGGGAAGGCGGACCCTCCCTCACGACGGCTCGCCGTCCGAGCGGAGCGAGGGCGGAGGCAACAACGCCACGCGGCCCCTCCGGTCGCACGCTGCGCGTGCGCTTCCGGGCCAGGCTCTCGGGAGCCGCCAGCTCTCGCTGGCGCCGGCTCCCTCCGAGCCGTTGGCGGCTCCGCCAGCTCGCCGCAAACCCCCTCCTCGGCGCCTGATGGGCGCCGGGCGCCTCTGGCGCGAGCAGCCGCAACC
>SXIK01000045.1 GCA_005772855.1 Planctomycetia bacterium
CGGCGATCTCGCGGTAGGGGCAAAAGAAGCCGGCCGTCAAGGGCGACGGCGCACGGGCATTCGGCCGGACGAAGCCTTGGCCCACGGCGGCTACGCGCAGCACGAGGCGATCGACGAGGCCGCCGAGCAAGAAGTGACGATCTACGCCGCGGTGCCCAAGCCCCGCAAGGATGACGCGCGTGACCTGCACCTGCCTCTGGGGGGGGACAGCGAGGCGGTGGCCGCCTGGCGCCAGCGCATGGGGACCGACCAAGCCAAGGAGATCTACCGGCAGCGCGCGGCGACAGCCGAGACCGTCAATGCCGACGCCAAGGCGCACCGGGGGCTCGACTCTTTGAGGGTGCGCGGCCTGGTGAAAGCGGCTGGCAGCGCGGGGCTGTTCGCCCTCACCTACAACGTCCTGGGGTTCATAACGATCAGCGGTTGAGCGGTCGCTCCGGCGCAGGACGAGATCCGCCGGCAAGGCGGGCAGCCGATCCTCGCGGAACACCAGCGAGTCACCGCTCGGCCCACGAACGGCCCGACGACCACCGCACTGCCGTGTTATACCGCACGCGGGCATTGATGAGATCTTTTGCAGCCTGCGAAAGGTTGCGGCTGCTCTCGCCGGAGGCGCCCGGCGCCCATCAGGCGCCGAGGAGGGGGTTTGCGGCGAGCTGGCAGCTCCCGAGAGCCTGGCCCGGAGGCGCACGCGCAGCGTGCGACCGGAGGGCCAGCGTGTCGTTGTTGCCTCCGCCCCGCTCCGCTCGGACGGCGAGCCGTCGTGGGGGAGGGTCCGCCTCCCCCACCAGCAAGGAGCCTCAGAGCCTGAGCAATTCTTGCTCAGGCTCTGAGTGAGGCCAGGGCCCGCTCGAAGTCCGACGCGAGGGGGCACTCGAAGGTGCGTACTTTCGGCCAGGACTCGGGCAGCTCATACCTGAGCGCATGCAGTGTGAGCCGGTTTATTCCTGGCACGGGCAAGAAGGCGCTCTCTTTCGGCCCGTAGAGTGGATCGATCGCCAACGGATATCCCGCGGCCCAGGCGTGCACACGAATTTGGTGCGTGCGTCCTGTCCATGGGCGGACCCGCACCAGCGTGTGCTCCGGGAATCGTTCGAGGACCTGAAACTCGCTGAGCGCAGAGCCAGGGCCGTCCATGCCGTCTTGCTCGATCAGCTTTGCGCGCATCTTGCCCTTACGGCCGGGCACGATGGGACAGTTCACCGCAAAACAGGCCGGCTTGACAACCCCTCGAAGGATCGCCCAGTACTCCTTTCGAACCCTTCGGTGCTCCAACGCCTCCCCGATCTCACGCTCGGCCTCCGGGGTCTTTGCGACAATGACAAGGCCACTCGTCAAGCGATCGATCCGATGGACGATCCGGTAGCGCAAGTACTGTCCGGGAGGCTTCAACGCGCGCTGCTCGATCTCACGGCGGATCAACCATCCCAGCACACTCGGGAGCCTCTTTTCCCTGTCCGGGACGATGGGCAGCCCGCTGGGCTTCGAGAGCGCGATGAGAAGGTCGTCCTCGTAAAGGATTCCCGGCTCCTCCATGGATTCCTGATCTCCAAGGTAAATCGCGGGCATTGCGCCCAGGTCCCCCACAACCTCAACCTCGCTCAAATCCCCCACCCGGCGCGAGAGACCGACCGGCCTTCCTCCCGAGCGGATTCGTCCCTTCGTGAAGAGCTCATGGATTGCCCGAGCAGAGCGATCGGGCCACAGGAGAGACAGATAGTCTTCCAGCTTCCAGGCAGCGTATTCGGCATGAAGAGGGATCAGCATTCGAGGGCGGTTCAAAAGCTTGAGAATTCCCCACGCACTCATCGCCCGATTCCTTCCGAATACTTCTGGGCATGGCCGTGACAGGATCAGGGCCGATTCTACGAAAGCCTTGAAGCCAGTCAACGCCCGTGCCGTTTCACCGCAACTAGCCCCTGGAGCTCGGGCCTCATCGTCACGCGGAAGCCAGCACCCCCCAGCCTCGAGACCACGCCACCGAGAAAGTCGCGGCCGCGACCCCTCGAGTAGGGCGCCCCGGTATAGTGGAAGCACCGACCACCTGGCTTCAAGGCATCGTGGAGCCGGACATAAAAGGCCCCCGAGTAGAGCTCGGGCGCCAGCGAGTAGCGTGGTGGGTCGTGGATCGCGCTATCCAGACTCCCCGATGGAAGTCGCGCCAGGAGCGCGAAGATGTCGCCGTGCTGAAGCTCCAGTGCGAGCCCTCGCTCCAGTCGAGACCACGGGTTGAGCTCGCGAAGGCGAATTACTGATTCGCTCAGTTCTGTGGACAGAACACGGGACGCGCCGAGGCGAGCCGCGTGGATCGCCGTGTACCCGAGGCCGCCGCAGGTGTCGAGCACGAAGTCGCCGGGCCTGACGACAGCCCGTGCCCAGTCAAGGGCGCCCTGAAACGGCTCGATTTCGGCGGTGCGATGCATCTGGACGCCATCGATCTCAAGCGAGGGCGCGCGCGAAGTGGCGACAAGCTGGTGGAACTTGCCGTCGAACACCTCGAGAGGAGCCCACGGCTCGTCGTCCACCTTCCGAAAACACTTGCGACCACCTGTCGCGATGGCCTCGAGTGGCTCAAAAGCGAAGCTCTGATCTCCGTGCTGGAAGGTCTCATTCGAGGCCTCGAGCTGTGTTTGGGCCAGATTCAGATCGAGACTAACTTCGATCGCGCGGCGTCCAACCCCGTTGGGTCGAGCCTTCAGGATCTGTCGCGCGTTTGAGGCGTCGAGGAAAATCTCCATGAGGGGAATTTCTTTGCCTTTCCATTCAGAAGAAGCGCAACCTACTGCACACTCACGTCCAATTCCAGTTTAGCGAGACTTGCCATGCGTGCGGCCGTTCAAATCAGATGCCTTGCCCTTTTGTTTGCAGGCTGCTCTTCGCAGCCTCCAAGCGTGGTCCCAACTTCTCCGGCGCCTCCTGACTTCCCCTCAACCTTCTCGATCGTTGCCCTGGATTCCGAGACGGGTGACCTTGGGGTCGCGGTGCAGTCAAAGTTCTTCGGGGTGGGCGCCGTGGTCCCCTGGGCCGAGGCAGGAGTCGGAGCGATCGCGACACAATCTTACGCCAACACAACCTATGGCCCCCGGGGCCTGGCGCTCCTGAGGGAGGGCCTTGGGCCCGAGGAGGTGCTCAAGAAGCTTACCGAGGGCGATTCGGAGCGTGAATACCGCCAGGTGGGCGTTGTGGACGCCAGGGGACGTTCGGCAAGCTTCACGGGCCGGCAGTGCCTCGCCTGGGCCGGGTCTCGATCGACCGAAGGCTACAGCGTGCAGGGTAACTTCCTCGTGAGCCAGGCCACTGTCGAAGTCATGGCAAGGGCTTTCATGGAATCGAAAGGCAGCCTCGCAGAACGTCTGGTCCTTGCGCTCGAAGAGGGTCAAAAAGTCGGGGGCGATGCTCGAGGGCGACAGTCAGCGGCCCTGCTCGTCGTCCGCAGAAAGGCGGGCTACGGGGGTTTCAACGACCGCTATGTCGACTTGCGAGTCGATGATGACCCCGCCCCAATCAAGGAACTCAAGCGCCTTGTTGCGCTCCACCACGGGAACGATCCCGTCAGCCTGGCGAAGCGGCTCGACCACCAGGGGCAGGCGGACGACGCGCTCCGCGTATTGCGAGAGGCCATCGATCGGACCCCGGGTGCGGACGCCCCGCGCTTCGAGCTTGCACGCCGCCTCCTTGCCGCTGGCAAGACCGACACGGGCCGCCATGAGCTTGCGCAAGCCGTCGCGCTCGATCCGCAATTCGACCACTTCCACTTCCGCTCGGCGCAAATCCTCGCCGAGGCTGGTTTGGAGTCCGACTGTTTGAACGAAGTCAAGAAGACCCTCCTCCTGAACCCCGAGTACGCTCATCTCTTTCGCCGGGAGCTAGAGAGCGCTGTAAGCCCATTCAAGCCATTGAAGACGCAAATTGAAAGCTTGTTGCGTTCGTAGTTGGGCCCGCAGAAAATCACAAGGCTTGAATTTCCACCCCCACCTGGGAGTCTACCCATGACCATGTCCAAGCTCACTCTCCTTGCCTTGCTAATTGCCCCGGTGTTTCTGGGGATCTTCTTGTTGGCTGAGGATGGCCCTGCCAGCACTCCCAAGTCACCCGCGAGCGGTGAGGCCAGGTCCGACGCCACGAAGCAGTCCTCACGATCGTCAGTGGAGAAGAAGTACCCGGACCAGGACCCCGCGAAGGGCTCTCTGGAGGGGCGGGTGACGATCGAGGGTGACGCGCCAAGTCTCCCGCCAAAGCTGGTCGCGCCCAACCACAAGGACCAAGCCGCGTGCGCGAACCACCTGAAGGAGGAGCGCTGGATCCTTTCCGAGAGGAAGGAAGTCAAGGACGCAGTCGTTAGCATTCGCAATTACAAGCCGGTCGAGAAGGTAAGGCCCCGGGAAATCTCGATTGACAACTTGAACTGCACCTTCATCCCCCATGTCTCGGCCACCACCGTGGGCTCGACGCTCAAGGTCACAAACTCGGACGCCTTCATCCACAACTTCCACGCAAATCTTGCCCTCCAGGCCAACTTCGCTCTCGGCCCGGGGCAGTCCGAGACCAAGAAGCTTCCCCGGGATGGCTGGGTCGCGATCAATTGCGACTTTCACACGTGGATGGCGGCGCATATCAAGGTCTTCGCGCACGACCTTTTCGATGTCACAGGGTGTGACGGCTCCTTCAGGATCCAGAACATCCCTCCGGGCCGGCACGAGATCGAAATCTGGCACGAGTATCCCCTGCTTTCGACCCGCCATGAGGTCACGATCGAGGCTGGCACGGCGACGAAGCTGGACGTGGCCTTGAAAGTAGCACCCAAGAATTAGAGCGCCTGTTCCGGGGCAAGCCGATCACTTCCTGCTCTGGTCCCGGATTTGCCAGGGCTCTTCTTGGCTTGACGATGGACGGTCCGCTGAAGTGGCCAACCCAGAGGAGGTTGGTTCATGTCGGCAGAAAGATTGCCCTTGCGAAAGATGTCCTCCGACCATCATCGGGTACTCCACAGAAAGTCGCGGATTTCATCGGAGCGTGCCCTGGCGTCCGCATAGCCCAGCTCGAGGAGCTCTCGACAGTACCCCTGCTCGAAGAGCAGGTAGCTCAGGAATTCGCCGCCGCTGGCCGTGTTGGCTCCAAGGCCCTGCAACATGTACCTGATGCTCCTGGGGATCTCAGAACGATGCCTCCAGGCAATATCGGCGAAGTTTTTCGAGGGACCCAGGTAAAGAAAGTCAATCGTCTGCATGCGGACGCCGTGCTCATCGGAGACAGCCTCCGGGAGGTGCTCCAGTAGCCGATTGATGCGCATCATTTGCTCTCGGTCAATTTCGAGAGCATCGAGGAAGATGGAGTCGAGAAGGACTCCGGAAATGCGAGCCGGCGAGGGGTAAGCAGTTGCAGAGGCCTCTGGCTCGGTGGATCTCGTCAAGAGCTCCCGCACTCCAATCGCCAGGATCTTTCGCGCCCCGAGATGGACCGCGGGGCTCAAGGGCGCCATGTTCCGGATACTTCCATCGCCGAAGTAGGAGTCTCCAATCCGCACAGACGGAAAGAGGATCGGTATGGCGCAGGAGGCAAGGATGTGCTCGGGCTTGATCTTGTCGTACCGTGCGATCCGGCTGTAACGCTTCCAGATCGTCCGCTGCCCCTGAGACTGGACAAATACGGTATGCGTGCCCGTCCGATAATCCGTCGCCGATACGGCCAGGGCCTCGATGAGTCCGCTTGAAACGTTCTTCTCGATCGCCTCGACATTCAGGAGTCCACGAATGAGCTCCCGCAGTGGCGCAGTGTCCACCAGGGCTTTTGCCCGGGGCTCCTGTGTCTGGACGGCTCCGCCGAGCGCGAGGTCCAGAAACCAACGAAACGCATTGGCACCAATACTGCTTGCCCGGGCGTCGAAAACGTGGCGCGTGGCGATGTTCTCCCACTTCTCGCGCATGATCCGGACTGCAGCCACGAAATCCTGGGCACTGGAGGCAAGGGCAGCGAGGTTGATGGCGCCGGCGGAAACACCGACCAGGATCTCAAAAGGAATGCGGCCATCCCCCTCACGAGAGATTTCGCAGATGTGGCGAAGCGCACCGACCTGGTAAGAAGCTCGGGCGCCTCCGCCGCTGAGGAGGAGAGCACGGGTAGGCTTACGCTGGGACATTCAAAACAACCTGCTCGAGCTTACCGCGGAAGCCTGGAAGTGAAAAGCTGGATGGGGAGCGAGCGGGACTTCCACAGGCCACAGGAAGCGGCAGTCCCGTTCCTGAGGCGCTGATAATCCCCAAGACCCCCCACTTCCTCAAGTGATCCCGGTAACTTGCTTGGCGTCTAGCGCCTCGCGCCGAACTTGGGACCACGGCGCTTTCCCTGCCACTTGCGCCCCCCACCCAGGGTGCTCGCGGCACCTGCGCGCTGGCGCTCCGCTGCATGTGCCGGCCCGTCCGGACGACGGGCCGCGACGCCGTGATGCGCCGCCCCGTGATGCGCCGCAGCGCGGTGTTGCCGCTGCTGCGCCCCCTGCGGTCGTCGTCCATGAGAGTGCGCTGGCTCTCGACGCTCAGAGAACGCTCCAGGCGATGGCACGAAACCATCCAGGGTCATCTTCTCAAGGACCACACCCGTGAGCCGCTCGATTCGTTTCACGTAGGATTCCTCCTCGCGGGATACGAGCGAGATGGCGTCCCCCGTCGCCTCGGCCCGAGCGGTGCGGCCAATGCGGTGAACGTAGTCCTCAGGCACATTGGAGACATCGAAGTTGATCACGTGTGAGATCCCGTCGACGTCGATCCCCCGGGCGGCTATGTCCGTCGCCACGAGCACGTCGACCTCGCCCTTACGGAACTTGTCAAGAGCCCGGGTCCGGGCGTTTTGCGATTTGTTTCCGTGGAGCGCCTCCACCTGGCGGCCAGTTCGGCTCAAGAACTTCGCCAGTCGATCCGCTCGAGCCTTGGTGCGCGTGAAGACAAGGACATGGCGCATGTTGCCCCTGGAAAGCAGGTGCGCCACGACTTCTTTCTTGAGGTCTTCGGGAACCGCGTAGGCGACCTGGCGAACCGTGTCGACCGTGCGGGCCCGGGGCCCCGCCTCGACCAGAACCGGGGAGCGCAGCATCTCGCGACTCAATTTTTCGATCTCGGCGGGCATTGTCGCCGAGAAGAAAAGCGTCTGGCGCACGGAGGGGAGAGCCTTCAAGATCCGCCGGACATCAGGCAAGAATCCCATGTCACACATGCGATCTGCCTCGTCGAGGACAAGGACCTCGAGGCTTGAGAAGCTGATGGTGCCCTGTCCCATGTGGTCGAGCAGGCGCCCTGGTGTCGCGATCACAATATCGACACCTTGCTTGATCTGTAGCTTTTGCGGCCCGAACGCCACGCCTCCAAACACAACTGCGTGGCGCAGTGGCAAGTGCTTGCCGTAAGTACGCACGCTCTCGCCAATTTGCGCTGCGAGCTCCCGGGTGGGAGTGATCACCAGGGCGCGCAGGCGCCCGCGTCCGCGAGCCGCCAGGCGCTGGAGGGTGGGGAGAAGGAAGCCGGCTGTCTTGCCCGTGCCGGTTTGAGCAATCCCGAGAAGGTCGGCTCCACTGAGTGCCACGGGGATGGCCTTCGCCTGGATGGGCGTCGGGATTTCGTAGCCGGAGTCCTTGATGGCGCGAAGGATTTCGGGTCGGAGTTCGAGATCAGAAAACGTCTTCAAATTGGGTCCAAATCTCCCATGCGCCCCCTTGGCACGGGGTCAAATGACATATTGGCGGACTGACGGTCGCCGCCATGATTGGAATGAACCTCTGAAAAGTGAGCTCGGCCCGGCTCCTGCGCGCCTCCAGGGGCCGCAAGGATCGAGGACCCGCTTTTGAGCCGAGCTTCTTCAGGGGAAAGACGCCTGCTCGCGGTTCTAAAACGAAGACACGCATGATACCGTGGGCACGCGGGAAAGCCAGGGACAGTTTTCAACGCCACGGGTCCCCCCCCCGGACTGGCACCGCGCGATGGGTGGCCCAAGCTTCGCTCCGAACAGGATTTTCAGCCCCTACGGCCAACGATGGCAAGAGAATCTTCAAGCAGGTCCTTGAAGGCCGCACTCGATATCCCCTCAGAGCCTGAGCAAGAATTGCTCAGGCTCTGAGGCTCCTTGCTGGTGGGGGAGGCTGACCCTCTCGCAGGCTGCAAAAGGTCTCATCACTGCCCGCGTGCGGTATAAATCGTCCCGCAAGGGCAGATAGGCGGCGACGCTGCGCGCCGAGGAGGAGCTTGCGGCGAGCTCGCGCGATGGCTTGAGCCCCCACGCTCCCCTACTTTCTCACCAGCACAAGCTCCCCCTCCGCCGCGAGCTCACCGACGACGGTGACACGGCCCCGGAACTTCGCAAAGGGGCCGAAAGCCTGAAGCACCTCGGCGTGGAGCGTGATCTCTTCTTCGGGAAGGATCAACCGGTGAAACCGCATGCGAGTGACCTCGCCAAGGTAACCACGCAGAGGCTTCCCCTCGGCGCCGACCAGAGCGATCCCGGAGAGCTGCGCCAGAGCCTCGATGAGAATCACGCCCGGCACGAGGGGCTCGCCCGGAAGGTGGCTCTCGAAGATACGATGGCCCCGGGGAAAGAGAAGCGAGCCCCGCACCCGCCGCAGCGGTTCCAGCTCAAGCACGTGGTCGACGAAGAGAAACGGCGGCTTCTGCGGAAGGAACTGGATCCAGTGGTCCAGCGGCAAGACAGCCACGCTAGTCTCTCCGGGCCGTGATGGCCCCCAGAGAATGAGCCGGGTAAGCCGCCACGGCCTTCACGAAGTCGGGGACGAAGCGAATACCGTGGAATCCTGCCTGCTCCAGGGAAGCGCGCCAGCTTGCCGCGTCGAGGAAGCCCGGCTCGGGTCTTGTGAGTGGATCGAGCGTGACATTCCGGAACTCGTCGAGCAACTGGAAAACGAACTCGGGGTGGACGGGCTGGCCCCTCGCAGGCCGGATACACTCGCCGAGTACAAGAAGCCCCCCGGGCGCGAGCAGCTCTCCGAGCCCGCCAAGCGTCGCGACGACATCACGCACCGAGTGGAGCACGTTCACGGCGTGGATGAGATCCACCTCGAGCGCCGGGAGGCGCCACGTCGAGCTCGGACGATTCAAGTCCAGGAGCTGGTACGTGCGCGCGATCGGTCCGGCCGCTTCCAGGACGTCAAGGCGCTCCCGCGCCTTCCTGAGAAAGCCTGGTGAAATGTCGGTCAGTCGATAGCTCTCGATGCGACCCGCGAGCCTGGCGATCAGCGCCTCGGCCGCGCTTCCGCACCCGGCTCCCACCTCCAAAATTCGCAGAGAGCTCTTCACCCCACCCTGATCGTCCAGCGCAAGGGCCGCCGCATGCGCGGCGAGGATGTTGCCCGCGGCGTAGAGAGGATTCGCGTTCGAAAAGTAACTGTTCCAGAGCTCAGGCGCGCCCGGGTCAAAGAGAATCGAGCTCCCCGTGCGCTCCCCGCGCAGGAAGCCGGGGTAGCCCTCAAAAGCTGCGTCGATGAGGTCAAGGGCGGGCCCGAGAGAGGGCAGCTCCTCGAGGATGAGCCTACGAAGCTCGACGGCGCCCGGCGTGAGTTTGCCAGCGCAAGCGAGCTTCCGCTGGAGCCATTGCCAGACGTTGGATCGGTCCGCCGCCACCGGAGCGGACACGCCCATTTGAGCCACCACGTCGCGAGTCCGCGCGTCCACATAGGCGTTTGTGAGCTCGTTCACCCGGAAGAAACGTTCAGTTCGAAGCTCGGGCGGCATCTCCGAGAAGGGCTCGAGCGGGATTCTTGCAAAGTCGATCGTGAAGAGCCCGTCGGTGCGCAACGATGGAGCGGCGCCAGTCAACCCTTGAATCCCTTCTCGATGAGGTACTGGGCGATGCCATTGACGCTCGTGAGGACGCGTTCGCCTTCCTCCTGGCTTCGGATCCCGATGCCAAACTCTTTTTCGATCGAGGCCACGACTTCGAGGACGTCGATCGAATCGAGCCCGAGCCCCTCGCCAAAGAGAGGTGAGTCGTCCTCGATCTCCTCGGGCCTCACTTGCAGCTTGAGTTGCCGAACGAGCATTTCCTTGATCTTGGCTTTGAGCGTTTCGCTCACCGGTTCAGTTTCCTTTCCATTCGAGGCGGATCCACGCGTGCGCATCACTTGCTTCAAAAGTAACCAGGGAACTCCCCCGCTGCGAAAGAAGCCAGGTCGACGCGTCCCTGAGCAATCCATTCGCGGCGGGCAAAGAGGCGCTGATTGTAGTGGGAAGCCTGTCGGCCGGGAAGCCAGACTCGATTCGAACCGGGTAACGGCCCCCGGGCACCAGCGGATCGAGGCACCAGGCGACTGCGCTGCGCTCCCCGGGCGTCACGCTCAGCGCGACGAGAAGCATGCGGGGCACACGCCCGAGCGCGATCAGATCGGTCGCGTGGCGGAGGGCTCTGACGGCGGAGTCACGGCTTCCCACCAGCGTCGACTGGTAGTCCGTGAGGCCGAAGAGGAGACCCAGCGTCGCCGCCACAGACGACGGAAGGGAAAAGAGGAAATCCGAGGGTCCCTTCGCCCCCTCGGGCCTGTCGCGAAGCTCCCGTGCGAAGCGAAGCGCTGGTGCGAGGCTCGCCCCATCGCACGCGACGACAAGACCGCCTGCAACCTCCTTGCCGGTACCCGGCTGCCACCAACCCGCTTCCATGAGCGCCGTCGCCGCCGCCGTGGCTGCGGGCTCAATGTCGAGGGGAATCGAGCGACGCGGACTCCAACGTCCGGGGAACACGCCGGGCTGCATCCTGCCCTCGCCGTTGATTACTGCGACGCCACTGATCACGATGACCCTCCCTCGCCGAGGGATCGTGATCGCTTCCGGGCCATCAGGTCCGCAGCAAGGGACTCACTCGTGATCACGGCAGCGCCGTTCTGGCCACCGAAGCCCACCGTGAGCGCGAGCACACTCGGAGCTGCCAGGGGCTCGGGCCGGTCGATGACATAGCGCAATCGACACTCCGGGTCGCGTTCCTGGAATCCCCAGAGGGGATCCAGGAATCCCCGGCAAAGTGCCATGACGCCATGGACATAACCCAGCGCTCCGGTAGCGGCCAGCAAGTGGCCCGTCGCGGACTCCCAGGAGCTCACCGGGAGGCGCTCGGCCGTGTTCTTCCCCAGGGCCTCGATGAGCGCTCGAGAAAGCATTCGATCGTAAACGGCGGAGCCCACGGCCGTGAAGGTGACACCGCCCAACTCGCCGTGGTTGAGTCCGGCATCACTCATGGCCCCTGAGATCGCACGGGCCATACCACGGCCCTCGGGATCCGGCGAGGTCAGGTGGCAGGCGTCGCTCACCAGTCGTTGACTCACGATACAGCCCAGCACGTTCCTGTCGCGAGCCCTGGCTCGCCTCACTGGCTCGAGCACAAGGAAGGCGGCGGCCTCACCGATCAGGATCCCGTCATGATGGACATCAAAAGGCCTGATCCTGCCACTCGGGGAGAGAGCGCCGAGGGCCTTGAAGCCCGAGTGCATGAACCGCGAGAGAACATCCACCCCCCCCACCACTGCGTGATCGGAGCGATCGAAGGCCAGGTCAGCCGCGGCCTGCTCGAGCGCACAGAGCCCGGAAACGCAAGTCACGCTGAAGACTCCTGGACTCAACCAGGTGGCTCCGGGAACGGTCGACTGAAGCTTTCCCCGGATCTCCCCGACGAAGGCGTCCACCGATGAGTCGCAGGACACCAGCGACACGGCAGGGTCCTTGAGCGGCCCCAACTCCGCCTCCACCTCACGCTCGAGGGCCCCGGACTCCCCCAGGGCCGTGCCCACCGAAAGGGAGATGCGCCCCGCGCGAACCTTGGCTTGTTCCAGGGCCTCACTCGCCGCCGCGATGGCGAGCGAAGAAGCTCGATGAAAGCCAGAGCAAGCGGCCAGCGCGACCCGCCCACCGATATCCGCAGGCTCTGAGCGGTCGATGGCCCCAGGACGAACTGCGCTCGGAAGGACGGAGAGACAGCACCGCCTCTCCAGAAGGGCTTGTAGCAACGCCTCCACCCCAAATCCGGACGGGCTCACGAGACCCACCCCCACGATCGCGAGGGGCGCGACCGGACCACCCAGGAGATTACCTTTGCTTGGCGCTGACACGTCTACCTATAATTTTCGACCAATCATAGAGCCCGAAACCTCGGCCGCAAGCGAAGAGAAATGCGAGTCCTCGACCTCAACACCTTATGGATCGATGGCGGCGAGGGGGGAGTCAACACCTACCTGCTCGAAAAAGCCAGATGGCTCGCGGACTCAAGCGTGCTGAAGGGCAGGAAAATCCAGCATGTCATCGTGGTGCCCGGCTCAAGGAGCGAGAGATCACGCATCGGAGATTCCACTGTCCACACGATCGAAAGCCCGAGCTTGCCTGGCAATCCGCAACATCGAGTCATCATCGACTACAGCCGCGTCCGCGCGATTCTTCAGGCCGAGAGACCCGATGTCGTCGAGGTGGACTCGAGCTACCTTCTCGGGCACATGGCCGCCCGCGCGCTCAGGGACCGCCCATTCGCCCTGATCAGCTTTTATCACGTTCACCTTCCTCGGCTCTACACCCGCGCCGGCCGCAGCTGGCTTCGCACGAGTCTTGCGCGGCAAACCGAGGAATTCTCCTGGCGCTATGCCCGCTACTGTGTTCGCCCCTGCGACTGCGTCGTCGTCGCCACCCACGACCTCCACGATCGATTGCTGCCGAGGTCTTTTCCGCCCATCGAAATCGTGCCCCTCGGTGTCAACCTCCAGCTCTTTCGGCCACGCGCGAATGGTGTCCGCCCTCACCTCCCTGGCATCGACCCCTCTCGACCTGTCGTGCTCTACGTGGGAAGACTTGGCCGCGAGAAGGACTTACAGGTCCTCTTTGACGCCCACGCGAAAATTGAGTCAGAGCTGGGAGCCCAGCTCCTGCTTGCCGGCGACGGGCCCCTGAGGCACCGGGCCGAGCGATTGGCGAAATCACGAAGGGGAGTTGTTTGCACCGGGATTTGCCCCTACGGCGAGCGACTGGCCGAACTCTACAGGGCCGCGGATGTGCTCGCTGTACCGGGCAGGAATGAGACGTTCAGCTTGATTGTGCTCGAGGCCTGGGCATCAGGCCTGCCGGTGGTTGCGGCCAACGAGGGAGGCCCCTCGGAGCTCTTGCGGGGAGTGGAGGGAGCCCTGGCCCAGGCCGGCGACTCGAAGGACTTCGCTGCCAAGCTACGGCTCGCGCTGGAACGTTCACGGAAGGGCAGCCCTCCTGCCTGTCACCGTGCTCTGACGGGGTACTCGTGGGAGAGCACGTTCACGCGGCTACTGGAGGTTTACGAGTCCGTGCTCCACCGAAAGCACCGGGCTGCCGAAGCCCTGAAGCAGGAGCCCCTCGATCACAAGCCCACGGCGCAGCTATCCAACCTCAGAATGGAAGGACCGAGATGCTTCGATTAACGACAAAAAGTTTTCGCACCTGGACAATCCCCTGGCTCGCCGTGATAGCTTCTGGGTGCGTCGAGCCGGCCGAGGTTTTCTTCCTGCCCGGTATCGACAAGGAGCGCTTCTTGCGCGTCAACCTGAGACCCGACGTTGGAGACCTGCTGCGCGACTCCAACTTTTTCATCTGCCCAAACACAGTTCGAGTTGGGAGCAAGGCAAGGATCACCCAGTACGCAGGACGCGAGATCGCGCTTCTCGTCGAGGGCAAACAATATCGAATGATCCCCCACAGCGAGCCTGTATTCCCCAGGGATCCCGCAGGCATCGATGGCTTTCTCGCCAAGTACTTCCTCGACTCCTCCGAGTTCCTCCAGGTCGAGGCGTTGGGCCCGCCGGAGCTGGCGCAAGCTGTTCTGGAGGGCACTCCCAGGGTTGGCATGACCAAGGAGCAACTCTACGCATGCCTCGGCCCCCCCTTGAAAATAGGGGGTGGCAGGACGGGACTCTCTCTGACGCGCAATGAGATCCTGGCAAGCGATCAGTGGATCTACGGTCACCAGATCATCGTCCTCACGCCGATCGTGACGACCTACTACTTCGGCGACGGCAGGCTTCAGAGAATCGGCGGCTAGGCTCACCATGGAAGTCTGCGCAGTCATCCCGGCACACAACGAGGCCCGTTCCATTGAACGGGTCGTGAAGGGCACGTTGGAGCACGTGCAGCTTGCGATCGTGCTTGACGACGGCTCAAACGATGGAACAGGGAAGCTCGCGCAAAGAGCCGGGGCCAGGGTCATCTCCCATGAGGTTCGGCAAGGCAAGGGCGTCGCCCTTCGCGCGGGCCTCCTCGAAGCCTTCGCGCAGGGCCACGATGCCGTCGTGATGCTCGATGGCGACGGCCAGCATGTTCCCGGGGAGATCCCACGCCTCATCGAGGCGGCCACGAGGGGGGCCGACCTCGTCCTGGGTGACCGCTCCGGGGAACTCTCCAGGATGCCGCTGCTTCGTCGAATCACCAATCAGCTCTTGACCCGGATCCTCGGGCCATTTGTCGGCCGGGGTGTCAGGGACACCCAGTGCGGCTTCCGCCTGATCACGGCTCACCTGTGGGCGGCCCTGAGACTTCGCTCGCGTCACTTCGAGATCGAAAGCGAGATGCTTCTTGAGGCTTCTCGCCTGGGGGCTCGGATCGTGCAAGTTCCAGTTTCTGTCGTCTATGCCTGCGAACGATCCAAGATCCGTGCAATCCCAGACACCGCGCGATTCACCATCTTCTTGTTCCGTTCAGCGCTCCCGGGGTCGTTGCGGTCGAGACGAGTGCGTCACCAACGCCAGCTCCCCCTCTCCACGGTCCCGACACGTCGAGGGGTGGCAATCCGATGATACCCCTGGCGAAGAAGAAACGACGGGTTCTGCTGACGGGAGCCACCGGCGTGCTCGGGCAAGCCATGGCTCAAGCGTTCGCGGCCGAGGGCGACTTCCTTGGGATCCATTTTCGAAGCTCGCGCTGCGCTGCAGAGGACCTTCTCGCCGAGGTCCGGAAGGCCGGAGGCGACGGAGTGCTGGTAGCCGGGGACCTCGCCGTGACCGCGGATGCAGAACGTGTCATGAGCGAATTCCTCGCTGCCGCCGGAGGGCTTGACATCCTCGTCAACAACGCCGGGCTCTCGCATGACGAGCTCCTTTTCTACTTGAGCCGCGCGAAGTGGGATGAGGTCCTCTCGAGCAACCTTGACAGCGTCTTCGAGGTCTCACGCCTTGCCGTGAAGACCATGATTCCAGAGCGCTCGGGCCGAATCATCAGTATCT
Organism: Planctomycetia bacterium; assembly: GCA_005772855.1. GTDB lineage: Bacteria > Planctomycetota > UBA8108 > UBA8108 > SXIK01 > SXIK01. The sequence continues at coordinate 15,206 of SXIK01000045.1, forward strand.
CCTCCGCAAGCGGTATCCTGGGGCTCGCGGGGCAAGCGCACTATGCCGCCGCAAAAGCCGGCGTGAACGGGTTCACGCGTGCCCTTGCCCGGGAGGTGGGCCGTTTTGGCATCCTCGTCAACTCCATTGCTCCCGGGGCCATCGAGTCGCCGAGCCTCACCCGCCTGCCGGAAAAGCAGCGGGAGTGGCTCAAGGAAGCCTCGTGCTTGCGCCGCGCCGGCACCCCCGAGGAGGTGGCCAGAGTGGTTCGGTTTCTTGCGTCGCCCGATGCAAGCTTCATCACGGGGCAGGTGATCTCGGTCGACGGCGGGATCACCGCCTGAATAGCTCGGCGCGCTGATATACCTCGCGCGCCCACACGTGAGACATTCCGAATGGGCAGAGGAGGACCATCTCAAGTCTGCTGCTCGTTTCTGCTGGTGGGGGAGGCGGCCCCCCCCCACGACGGCTCGCCTCCGAGCGGAGCGAGGGTGGCGGCAACAACGACACGCGGCCCCTCCGGTCGCACGCTGCGCGTGCGCCTCCGGGCCAGGCTCTCGGGAGCCGCCAGCTCGCCGCAAACCCCCTCCTCGGCGCCTGATGGGCGCCGGGCGCCTCTGGCGCGAGCAGCTGCAGCCTTTCGCAGGCTGCAAAACGTCTCATCACTGCCCGCGTGCGGTAGAATTACCGGGTTCGTGTACATGCACAAGGAGCTACTCGATCCAGTAAGGCCGAATCATGAGCCACTGGGAGGCATGGTCGCGAACGTAGCGTTCGAAAACCCTCACGACCTCGGCCATGAGATCGTTGGGTTGCTGACCCTCCTTCGGAAATATGGGGGGTTCCAGGTGGAGCCGATAACGCCCGTCCGCGGCGCGCACATTGAACGCTGGAACGATCGGTGCGCCGCTCGCCAGCGCCAGCCTCGCCGGCCAGGACGAGAACGGCGCGGTGCCGTGAAGAAAAGCAAAGTGTTCACCGTCTCGGGCGGCCACCTGGTCCCCCGCAAGCAGGATCACCCCGCCGTCTCGCAGGCGGCGAAGCAACTCGATCCCAAAAAAGCGGGAGTCGTCAATCACGATCTCGTCGAGGCGCTTTTCCTGCCGTCGACGGGAGCGCAGGCGCTCGAGGAACGCGATACGCTCCCGGTTATAGACGATCGTGACGTTGGGTCGCAGCCAGGCAAGCTCCATGCTCGAAAGCTCGTAGTTTCCCATGTGAAGGGTCACGCTGATCACGCCCTTCCTGGCAGCGGCGGCCTCCTCGAAGTGGTCGCGGCCGACGGTGTCCTGGTGAAGGTCCTGCTGCGGACCCTGCCCCGGACCGGCCACGAGCTCGGTCAGGAATCGGGCAAAGCTCGCGAGCACGCTCAACGCCAGGGCTTTCCGGTCAGCCCTCGACGCGCCTGGCCCGAGAATCTTTCCCGCATTGGAAAGCAGGCCGGCCCGCACGCCGGGAAAGAGCGTGAAGACGGCTCTCGACGCTCGCGTCGCCAGCTTCTCGGTCAGCGTCCGCGGCAGGAGACGCGTCAGAAGGGCCAGGGTGGCGAAGAAGGGCCTGGCGACGGCGCGAGCGGCGTGTTCTCGCCAGGGTTGCCTGTCGCTCTTGTGGTTGGTTGGAAGGGGCATGTCGTCCGGATCTTGGGGGCGCTATTGTCCGGTCGGGGAGCGTCGACGACAATGGGCATCGACCTGGGAGTCAGAAACGGAGACATCTTTGGAGATTCAGATCGCGGTCACCGGCAGGGGGTTGACCACCTGCCTGGCTGAGGGCTGTGAGGAGAGCTGGCGAAGGATCCACTCGGGTCTTTCGAGCCTTGGGCAAATCACGCGGTTCGAGACGGGGGACTACCCGGTGTCGCTGGGAGGCGAGGCTCCTCCGCTCGAGGTGTCTCCACTCGACGGTTGCGAGGAGATGCATCGGCTCGAACGTGCGTGCCAGGAAGCGTTTCAGGAGGCCTCCAGGCGCTTTGGGCTCCGGAGTCTCGAGGGACGCTCAGCGCTGGTCGTGGGGAGCAGCCTCGCTGGATCCTCCACAGGCGAGAGCTTTTTTCGTTCCTATCTCGAAGATGGACCGACTGGAGCCGACTACAGCCGGCTGGAAGACTACTACAGGGAGTCGCACCTCGAGTGCCTGGCCCGGCGCTTTGGGATCTGCGGGCCATCTTTCCTTGTTTCCAACGCGTGCGCTGCGGGCGGGAGCAGCCTCGCCCGGGGGGCGAGCCTTCTTCGTTCCGGCCGTGCTGATCGAGTGCTCTGTGCCGGCTATGATCCGCTCAGCATCTTCACCTTTGCGGGCTTCGGAAGCCTCATGGCCCTCACTCACACGACGGTGAGACCCTTCTCGAAGACGCGAGAAGGTATGCTTCTTGGCGATGGCTATGCGTGTGTCGTCCTCGAGCGAGCAGCGGACGTTCGCCGGCGCGGATTCGTCCCCGGGGCCTATCTCCTGGGTTACGGCGAGTCGACGGATGCCCATCACCTCACGCATCCGCACCCGGAGGGCAGTGGGGCCGTGTTGGCCATGCGTCGCGCGCTCGGTCTTGCTGGTCTTTCGCCGGCGGAGATCGGCTACGTTAACTGCCATGGCACGGCGACTCGGCCAAACGATTCCGCCGAGGGAAAAGCGCTGCGATCTGTCTTTGGCGACCGCCTCGCGACCCTTCCCGTGAGCTCCTCGAAGCCGTTTTTCGGTCACACGCTCGGCGGCGCGGGCACCGTGGAAGCGGTGGTGACACTTCTCGCGCTCGAGCACCAATTCCTGCCGGCAACGCTGAATCTGGACGAGGTTGCTCCCGAGCTGGGTGACATGGACCTGGTGCCCGTGGGCCGTGACGCGTCCTTCGATACTGCGATGTCAAACAACTTTGGTTTCGGTGGGTCGAACGTGAGCCTCGTTTTCGGCCGATGCGCAGTGGAAGGAGGCGAGGAGGCTTGAGCCCGAAAGTCGTGGTCACGGGTCTCGGCATTGTGTCGCCCCTGGGCGTTGGCTCCGAGACGGTCCACTCGGCGCTGATGTCGAGGGTGAGCGCCTCCCGGTCGAGCCCTGTCTCCGCCCGCGGAATCCCCGTGCCAGGGCTTGCTGCCACCGTGGGCGCTCTGGGGGAAAAAGTTGAGGAAATTGTCAGCCCGAAATACTTGAGAAGATTGCCGAGCGTATCGCGCTGGAGCCTCGGAGCCGCGGTGGACGCCTCCTCTCGCGCAGTCGTGCCCGCAGAGGCCGAGCCGTCAGGGCGAGACGAGACCGCCGTCATCCTGGGCACGAGCTTCGGCGCCTCGAGCTACCACTTCGAGTATTACGAAAAGCTCTTTCGCAACGGGCTCAAGGATGCGAGCCCGCTCCTCTTTTCAGAGAGCGTCATGAACGCTCCCAGTGGGCACGTGGCGATTTACCTCAAGCTGCGTGGAGCAAGCCTCGCCCTTGTGGGCGGAGAGGAGGTCGGTCTGGGGGCCATCCTCGATGCCCACGATCGCCTCGCGCTTGGCGAATGCTCCACGGCCTACGCGGGAGGAGCCGAGGAGTACTGTGACTTCGTTCACGCCGCGTTGGCCGCAAGGGGTCGGATTTTTGCCGAGCCAGGCGAGGCCTACTGCGAGAGGTCGAAGGGCACAATTCTGTGCGAGGGGGCGGCGTTTCTCAGGCTCGAAATCGAGCGCCCGGGGAGGAGAACACTGGCTCGCCTCGTTGGCACAGCCATGGCGCGAAGCCTTCAGGGCATTCGTGGCGCCAGAGAGTCGGTGGCGGACGCCGTTCGCGAGGCTCTCGAGCGCGCAAGCGTTGATCCAGGGTCGGTCGGGCTCGTCGTCACCTCGGCCTCGGGCGGCCTTCTCGATGGATGCGAGGCGAGAGGTATTGCCGCGGGGCTAAGTCTGAATCATCGTGCCGGGCCAGCGGTGCCGATTTGTGCGCCGATGACAATTCTTGGTGAAGGTTTCGCCTTCACGTCGGCGGCGCAGGCGGTTATCGCGGTGCAACTGATTGCAGCCGGCTCCATTCCACCCTCTCGTGCCACTCCCGGTGCTGCCGAGCTGCCTCGGGGTTTACGCCTCGTGACCGAGCCCGAGAGGTTTGTCGGCACACACGTGTTGGTCGTTTCCACAAGCTGGCGCGGTAACGCGGTCGCGGCCCTTCTGGAACGTACTTGAGACAGATAGCTCGGCACGATTCTGAGAGTCGGCTGACCGGTCTTTTTGGGCGCTGGCCTTGTCACTCCCTCCGGTCGCGCGCTTCGTGCGAGCCTCCGGGCCCGGCTCTCGGGGCCGACCGCTTCGCGGTACCCGGCCCCTCCGAGCTCTGCACCGCTCCATCCGTTGTGGCCAAGGTTGACCGTGCCGCCGCCGAAAACATCCAGCAGCATGCCGCCGGCGAAGGCTGCGTCCCACATCTCGATCACGGGATAGGGGGGCGAGGTCACGACGCACGGGACCGATGCGACCGGGAATGCGTGCATATCCGCGGCGCCGTCGGCGATCACGCGGTGCATGGTCATGCATGCGGAAGATGATGGATCAGTCAGGGCCCGCCATTATTGCACGAGCGCCGCTCTTGACGTCGAGCGGATCCTGGGTGAGTTTGATTGGAAGTTGGAGTGAGATATGCAGAGTCCAGCCTTCGCAACAGCACTTTATTTTTCTCTCGCGTCCCTCGGCGTCTCCTGTGCCTTGCAAGTCAGCCCGGAGCTTGCACGCCACCACATCGTTTCGGTGGACGACGAAGGCAACGCCGTCGATCCTCTCACGCGGGAAAAGCTTCCCAGTAGAGGGAAGGACTACTTTGAGAAGATGCTCGACGAGGCGGACAGGGAGAACGATGCGCGGCAGCCGGCTCCGTCGGAGTGCGACGTCTGCCCACGGAGGGCCGCGGAGCACCCGAACGCGTCCCTGCTCCAAGATCCGCAGGATACTTGTCCATATCCACGGAGGCTTGAACTCATCGATGGCTTCCCTGGAGGCCTCCGCACAGATGGCCGAACGAATGCTCGCGGAGCCCGACGCGTCGGACTGGTACTACCCGATCTTCATTACGTGGCCTTCAGACGGACTCTCGGCCTACTCCGAAAGGCTGTTCAAGCTTCGACAGGCCAAACACTCCCCGGCGATTGCGATTCCGACTTCTCCGTTTTTCCTTTTGCGCGATTTGCTCGTCGGCATCGTCGACATCCCGAGGAACTGGTCGAATCAGGGAGCAACCGACACGCAACTTGGGCTCAGGGTCGCGTTCGGCATCGATGTATTCCACCACTGGACCTACGTGGATCAAATTTACCAGGCATTCCCGCACAGCCTCGACGAAGTCAACGCGAAGAGCGTGACACTCGCGAAGGGGGACTACAACCGAGGCGTCCTCGCGCAGGCGAGCCGATTCCTGGCCTACTGGAGCCTCCTTCCTCTGAAGCTCGTGACCTCCTCCCTGGTCCTCGACGGCCTGGGAACAGGTGCGTGGGAAGTAATGCTCCACCGGGCGCAGAATTTGTTCCGGCCAGCCAAGGACTTCGAGCGCGCTGGACGTCAGGAGGATCCGTTCAAGATCCGTGAAAAGCTCGAGGAGGGTGCGACAGGAGCCTTCGCCGAGCTCCTGCGAGCCTTGAACAGACGCAACCATCCGGATCCGCGCAAGGACAGGGCCGGCGCTCCCCCCGACGTGTGCTACCACATCGTCCTCGTCGGCCACAGCATGGGGGCAATCGTCATCAACGAAGCGCTTCGCAACTTTCAAAACCTGCCCGTCACACGAATCGTCTACATGGCGCCCGCGTGCTCCATTCACGACGCCGAGCAGTGCGTTCTCCCTTTCATGGACCGAAACGCGGCCGTCCGGTTCCATCTCCTTACGCTGCACCCGGAGGCAGAGTCGGACGAATGGAACGCCTTCGACACGGTGCCTCGGGGCAGCCTACTGGAGTGGGTCGACAACTTTTTCACGTCACCCACCTCCCACTCCGAGCAGCGGCTTGGCAAGTGGATCAACATCCTTCAAGCGCTGCAGATTTTTGCGAAGAAGACGATTCGGGGGCGCGTGACGATCAAGGCCTTCGGCGTCGAAGGAAACTCCTTGCCTCAAACACACGGACAGTTCAATGAGTGCCCCTTCTGGGAGAAAGACTTCTGGAATCCGGAAGGACCGTTCCTCTATGTGTACAACGGCACGGGAAGGATCGTCCCGAAGCCGTGAGGCGCTCGGAGGGATCCACAACATTGATGTCTTCCAGTACCGACACCGCCTCCTTCGCCCCCAACAGATGGAAGCCGCACTTCGGGAGGAAATGATCTCATTCTTGAAGGCGCTTCTTGCCCGCAGAACGGAGGAAGAGAATGTCTTGCAAGCTGCTGCGGAGACTCTGTCCAAGATCGAGCAGGAGTCCTGAAAAAGTTGCCGCACTACGGCAAGGCTTCGACCGCATGGGCGCTGGCGGGAGCCCCTTTACACAGCCAAAGATTCTTTGGCCGGCGCCGAAGACCACCTCGAGCGTTTTCTCCTCCTCACTCCCGAGATTCACGGTGCGCGTCTTCATCGCCATCTATCCTTTTTTCATCGCGCTCCTGTCGATGATGTTGAGTAGGTACTCGCCGGGCTTGAGCCCCTTGAATCGAAACTGGCCTTCATTGTCAGTTGCGGGGTGTTGGACCGGGTTATTGCCCAGCATCTGCACGATGACTCCGCTCTTGGCCTTGTCGCCTTCCAAGATCCTCCCGCCCACTGTTCCGCCCACTGCGCCGCCCCTGGAGAGCACGAGCGCCGGGACTTTCCAGACTTGGTCCTCTTGCAAGGCCTCCGGGCCCGGCTCTCGGGGCCGACCGCTTCGCGGTACTCGGCCCCTCCGAGCTCTGCACCGCTCCCTGCTCGGTCGAACTCAGCCTCGGCGACCCCTCCAGGGTCGCGCTGTCGGGCTTCGCTTCGCGCCATCGCCTCGAAGATCCCCGGCCATCCTGTCCACTTATACCGCACGCGGGCAGTGATGAGACGTTTTGCCGCCTGCGAAAGGCTGCAGCGGCTCGCGCCAGAGGCGCCCGGCGCCCATCAGGCGCCGAGGAGGGGGTTTGCGGCGAGCTGACGGAGCCGCAAACGGCTCGGAGGGAGCCGGCGCCAGCGAGAGCTGGCGGCTCCCGAGAGCCTGGCCCGGAAGCGCACGCGCAGCGTGCGACCGGAGGGGCCGCGTGTCGCGGCCGACGTGGGGGAGGGTCCGCCTCCCCCACCAGCAGAAACGAGCAGCAGGCTTGAGATGGTCTTCCTCTGCCCATTCGGAATGTCTCATGTGTGGGCGCGCGAGGTATCAGACCTGCCAGGGCGGAATTCCCTGCGATTGCGGGGGCAGGAAGTGGACCAAGCTCCCGAGTACATCGAGCAAGAATGCAAGGCAGCCGGATTTTTTCCCTCCTCTTTTGACCCCTCCAGGGGTGAGGGTGTTCTCACTGCCCGACCACAAAACCAAGGGCTCGGTATTGACATGCGCTCGCCGGAGACTTAGCTTTACGCGCTTCTTTATACGCTAACGTCAGCTGTTCATCTCTGCTCTGGAGGCAATGCTTGGAAGTTACTAACACCCTCGATCTGACCGGCGTAAGGGACGTGCTTACGGAAGCGGGCTCCCTTGATCTCGACTTCGATATTCTTGGCAAGGTCGCGACCATCGCCGCATCTACCGAGAAGTCCCTCACCGAGGTGAGGGCGGTTCTGGCAGAGTGGGATTCTTTTTCAAAATCTTTGGAGAAGAACTCGGGAGTCCTGCAGGGGCTGTTATGGCTTCTTCTCGGAGACCTGGATACAGCGGAGGGGATTCTCAGGGCTGAGAAGCGTACCGAGTGGGGAGCTTACTATCTGGTGCGAATTCTTCTGTCAAAAAACCGGTTTGACGAAGCTTTCAAGGCTGCCGAGGACGCGCACGAGAAGTTCCCCGAAAACACTGCCTTGACGTGTCTGCTAATCGAGGCTGAGCTACGCCTTGGCAAGACGGAAGTGGCGGAAAAGGCCTTCCAGAAGCTCAAGAAGTCGCCGGAGGGGAGCGACAAGTACCATTATTACTACCGCCTGTACCAGGAGAAGATGGGCGAGTACCCCGAGGCGATCGAGGAGTGCCGCCGTGCTGTGGCCAAGAACCCGCATTACGCGGAGGCGCACTTCCGTTTGGGTTATCTGCTGGATCTCTACGGCACCGAGGCTGATGAAGCGAATGAGGACGCTGTCTCTGCTTACGAGGCCTGCGTCAAGGTCACCCCGATCCACACGAACGCCGTAATGAATCTGGGGCTCCTCTACGAGGACCGTGAGCGCTATCATGATGCCGTCAAGTGCTACGAGACGGTGCTTCGGCTCTACCCGAATCATGCACGGGCGAGGCTGTACTTGGAGGACGCACTCGCTTGCACTCGCATGTTCTACGACAAGGACATGGAGAAGAAGGCGGACCGGCAAAGCCAGGTGCTCAGGGTCCCCGTGTCAGATTTTGAGCTTTCGGTCAGGAGCCGCAACTGTCTTCAGAAGATGAACATCGATACGCTCGGCGATTTGATCATGAAGACCGAGCAGGAACTCCTGAGCTACAAGAACTTCGGCGAGACCTCTCTCCTCGAGATCAAGGAGATGTTGACCCAGAAGGGGCTTCGGCTGGGCCAAGGCCTTGAGGACAAGGGGGGGGGAGACGTCCCCGCTGGTCGAAACCCTCTGGAGGCCACTACCAACCCGGAAACCCTGAGCAAGCCCATCGAGGATATGGAGTTTTCGGTTCGCAGTCGTCGGTGTATGGAGCGCCTGGGTGTCCGTACGGTGCGGGATCTGATCAACAAGACGGAAGTTGAACTCATGTCAGCGAAGAATTTCGGTATGACCTCGCTGAATGAAATCAAGCGTAAGCTCTCGGACGTGGGTCTGAGCCTTCGGTCGTAGCTGCTCGAGGCCTGCCCAGTGTACCACCACGTCCGGGGAGATTTGCGGGAGCTGACTCCCGCGAGCGCGGTGGTAGAGGCCGGGGGGATAGGTTTTGACGTGCGAATCCCCCTGTCAACCTTTGAGCGGCTAAGGGGGCAGACGCAAGCTTGTCTTTTCACGCATTATCATGTTCGGGAAGATGAGCATCGCATTTATGGGTTCGCGACCAAGGCGGAGCGAGACCTCTTTCGTTTGCTTATTTCGGTGACGGGCGTGGGGCCGACGATTGCAGTCCAGGCACTGAGTGCTCTCAGCCCTGCTGATGTTGCGGGTGCGATTTGCCAGGGGGACCTCAAGGTGTTGCAGAAGGTGAAGGGAGTGGGGAAGAAATTGGCGGAGCGGCTCGTGATCGAACTACGGGATCGCGTGGGTGGGCTGCTCGTAGTCCTTGGCGCCAGCCAGACCTTGATCGATGCGTCGCTTCTCGCAACGCCTCTTCGAGACCCTCTTCTGGGGCAACCCGCGGCCTCCGATGCGGTGCTTGCGCTGGTTAGCCTTGGATTTGACCGCAAACAGGCGGAAGATCGGGTCACTGCGAGGTTGAGGAGTTTGAATGCGGCCGGTGAGTCTCGGCTGGACGCCGAGACGCTGATCAAGGATTGTCTGCGCAGCGAATGAGCGCGCAAAGATCCCGAGATGCGCGACAGCGGTTGTTCAAAACGGGGATAGGTCGCGCTTTTCATCTTCAAAGTTGACGGCTTCTTGCAACACCCGTAAGATAGCGTGCCTGGTTAGAAGTGATAGAGAAGCGCAGGCGAGTTGAAGTTGGCATTTTCGACGAGCTTCCCGATAACTGCGGTCAGACCCCTCAACGTTTTGTCAGGAAACGTGGGTAGGACCACTCAGTATCCCGAGAGTTAGTTTCTGACTTCAGGCCAGTTCTGTGATCGTTTGCGTTAGCTTCCAGACTGATTGCCAGAATCAGTTGCTCACTGGATTGTTTGTCACCTGAGCCGCTTCTCCACGAGCCTCCGTTTTCCAATATGGGGTTTCCTGGGGCAACCGAGGCTTTTCGGACGACCAAGGCCGTTGACGACAGGTTAGCCGGCCGGGTTTGCGTTTCGCCGGCCTCTCTGGATACAGAATAGGAGCGAAGGGCCCAGGATTTGCCTTCATAATTGTCAAAGAGTCCTTGTTGACCTTGAAGAGTTTCAGTGATTCGAGTTTTCAACCATGTTTTTCCGCCTTCGTAACACGCTGTTCTTGAGCCTCACGGCATGGCTTTTCGGGAACCTTGGCGGCCGGGTGGTTTTTCCCCAGGCTGCGCCTGCTTCTCCCCAGGCTCAAAATGTTGTGAATACGGGTGGGGCCATGGCTCTGGCCTACGCGACGGCTGGCACTAGCCTTCGGGGCGTGAACGATCTGTATCCTTCCGGAGTCAGCGGCACCCTGTCAGCGCCGCAGGTGAACTCGACAGACGCCTCCATCCTGTCCGCAGTGCCGATTCGGCCTCGTCTGGGTCGATCCACCTACGCTTTGCCCTGGGTCGGAACTGTCGAGTGGGATGTCCCCGACGATTACGGTGCCAGCGCCATTGAAAGCCATGGCACCATTTCGCGGCCCTGGGCCCATTTCGAGGAAGAGCTGATTCTGACCCGTGTCGCAAGCGTCCCCCCCAAGTTCGCCGGTGTCACCCCATTGCCACTTTTCCCCGTCCTCGCTCCCTGGGAGAGCGACTTCTCTTCCAAGCTCAAGCGGCTGGCGAGGGCCAAGCTGTACCGTGAGGTCCGTCTACGGGTCAGGAGAGAGTGGAAGTCGGTCTTCCTGAATCACCCCTCCCTGACATACTCGGACTATGAGCAGCGGCTGTTTCAGATCAACAACATTGGAAAAAATGTCGAGGATCGAGACGATTTTGCCGCCATTTCAAGTGCCACTGAGGTCAAGCAGAGCTTCTTTGGAAATCGTCGTGTCGACGGCGAGGCCGACATTCCCTTTCTGGCATGGGGGCCCTTTATCTTGAAGGACTCCGGTTCCCTGAAGTTCGATCTTGGCCGTGCTGTCACGGCAGAAGCCGATGAGGAGAGCCTTGAGGTTGGCGACGAAAAAAGAGCTCCATTGGTTGCGACAAGGGACTACGAAATCCAGACGGCCCTGAACTTCGACGTGGATCCATTTCGCGGAGCCGTTGGCACTGATTATCGCGAATCGGTTCGGCAAGCGGGAGTGAGCATCGAGGTTAGCTGGCTCTCCGCCGTCCTGGGTCGTGAGCTTTTCTCGACCGAGTTGGACCTTGAAAGCGACCTCTATGGAGACTTCAAAGGCTTCTTTAGTATCGTAATCAAGAGCCGCTGAGCCCACCTGGGTTCCAGGCGAGGCAACCTTGTCCCAGGGGTATTTTCTTGCCCTTCCTTGAGTGCCGAGAAGTCACGAGGTCTTTTGGCGGCGCCTTGGCGTTGCGTCCGACGAGCTTTTCACTCGAGGAAGGGGAGCATCTTGCGATCACTGGGCCGTCCGGGGCCGGAAAGTCAACGCTTCTGAACCTTGTTGCCGGCCTACTTGAGGCCAGCGCGGGTATGGTTCTTGAGGATGGCCGGTGTGTAAATACGCCAGGTAGGGTCACCCCGCCAGATCGGCGAAGACTTGGGGTTCTTCTGCAAGGACTGGGTCTTTGGCCTCATCTGAGCCTCCTTATGAACGTGGAGTTCTCGATTGGGGCGACTTCCGTCAGGGGTTTTCGGGCTCGACGGCGGGAGCGTAGGCGGCTGGCCGAGGAGGCTCTGTCGCAAGTCGGCCTGCTCCCCCTGGCACGCCGAAAGCCCCACGAGGTTTCCGGGGGAGAAAAACAGCGGGTCGCCTGGGCCCGCGCTGTTGGCGGCTCTCCCAGGATTCTCATTCTTGATGAACCACTCACGAGCCTTGATCCTTGCCTCCAGGAAGATCTCGTTAGACTTGTGGTGGACTATGGCAGCCACCCGGGTCGTACGGTGATCCTCGCCACCCATCAGCCTCAGGTTGCTATCAGGGTTGGGCGGAGGCAACTCGCTCTCCTGCCATCCCAAGACAGCATGCAGTGACAATTGCCGCGCCCAGTTGTTGAAAAAATTGCAATCCTTGGAAGGCACCGATAGCATGTGGACCGCGCCGGGACCCAAACGAGTGGTCTCACGGGCCGAGCTTCCCATGGTGCGGGTAATATTGGCTCGATTGCAGAGCATCTATCCAACGGTGGTGCCATGATTCAGAAGATTGGCGAGGAGTGGGCCAGAGTGAACGAGACCCTGCAAAGGTTGGACCAGGGGCCCATGGGCAGCGACTTGAAGGAGCTGGTTGCTGGTGTCAACAAGGTCCGAGAAGCTATCCGATCGCTTTGCGACGTCAACATAACCCGCGCCAACTTCAAGGCGGCGGTCAGGGAGGCGCTCCTTCCGCTCTTGAAGGAGCATGAGGAGGACCAGCTGCTCCCATCGATAACCCGGCTCGTGACTTCGGAAGTTGCCGGGCAGCTTGCTTCGCGGCTCCAGGGCCTCGAAGCTCGTTTTCGGAGCGCCGAAGACTCGTCTCCCTTGCGGTCAGCGCCTGTAGCGCCTGAGGTCCTGGCCAAGCTCCAGGGCTTTGAAGATCGCTTGTCTCGCCTGGCCAGCCTCCAGGATGACCTCGGCTTCGGCCTGGGGGAAACGAGTTCTCGAGTTGGGCGGACCGAGTCGCGCCTGGACGGCCTGGATTCCGGCCTCGACGGCGTTATGGCTCAACTGGGCAACCTCGAGACTCGCCTTACGGAGGTGCAATTTTCCGGAGGTGAGGTGAATTTCCGTGTTGCCGAGCTTGAAGGCCTACAGGGGCAGACCAGCGCTGATTTCATGGAAGCGCAAAAGGCCACGACCACTGAGCTCGGTCGTCTCGAGGGCGCGATGGCCGAGGGGTTTGCCGAGGCGGCAAGGCAAGGAGCCGCATGGCTGGAAACCGAGGCTGCCCGGCGAGAGGAGCTGCGAGCTCAGCTCCAGGCAGAGTTTCATGAACGGCATGCAACGATTGAGGATCGCATTCTGCGGATCGAAGCGGCGGTGAGGTCGGAGACTGCAGCGGGGCTTGATCACTTGCGCCGCGAAATGCCCGAGGTTGCGATGCAGAAGGCGACGGAGATATCGTTCAGGGTGGAAGCGGTGCTGCGAAGCGAAATCGATCAGGTCTCCCTGGCGTGGGAAACGCTCTTCAAGGATCTCAAGTCGGCGACTTCCACACTCATCGAGGGCAAGGCTCGAGATTTGACCCAGAGCTTTCGAGCAGAGGTCGAGGCGTCGTCCGGACGTCTTGTCGGCTTGATCTCAGCCCTCGAGCGCTCCGTGCCGGAGTCGATCGGCCGCCAGGCTCAAAAGACCGAGGCCGGACTGCGTGCCGAGTCGCGCCTGGCGATCCAGTCAGGCATCGCGGGTCTCGAGACGCAGCTTGTCGAATTGCTTCGCGGACTCGAGGGCACGGTGTCGGAGGTTGACCGGCGCCAGGGGCAGGAGCTCTCCACTCTTCGTTCCGCGGCAAGCTCCCAGCTCACGACAGGCCTGGCAGCCCAGGAGGCAAGGACGGACAGGCTACGAGACGAATTCAGTAAGCTCTTGAGCGCTCTTGAGGCTTCCGTTCCGAGGATCCTCGCCGCTCGAGCGGAGGAGCTTGAGGCCAAGTTTGGCAAGGAGATGGACCAAATGCTCGATCGCTTGTCGACCCGAATCGCAGAGTTGAGGGAGCACCTCATAAATCTCGAGAATACCGTTCCACGTCGGGAAACTGTCGGATCGATCGACGATCGATTGGGCCGGCTCGAGGATCGACTGGCGTGTGTCGCATCTCACGTGGAGAACATCGATGCGCTGACACCCGATTTGCAAGCGATGGCGCAGAAGCTTCTGGACTTGAAGGGGCAGCTGGTTTCGATCGCAAGCGGCTTGGAGGCCACCTCGGACAGCGTCACGGACGTCGGGCGAGGCGTTGAAGGCATCGGTCGCAGCGTCCACGGGGTGGGCCAAGTAGTGGAGGAGTTCAGGCAGGGCGTCTCGCAGAGTCTGAAGGAACTTGAGGCGATTCTTGGCGCGGGCATTCAACGCTGGGAGTCAGACCAGTCGCACATGCTTGAGCGAGTCAGTGCGATCCGCGATACGCTTCGAGAGCAGCTTCGGGCTGTTGCGGAGCGGATCGATGCGGGCGGTGGGCTCTGGAACAAGCTCACCGGCAAGGGGGAGGGGGAAGTCCGACTCTCCAGGGACGACTGGAGCCATGTCTCGAACAAACTCGAGGGGATCATCTCCGGGCTCGAGTCGATCCTCTCAAAGAAGCACCCCAGTCGTTGATCGGGCCATGCGGGTTCTTCTGGTCATCGCCGCAATCCTTCCACGCTCCGAGTGAGGTTTCATGATTGCAATCTCGGCTTGCTTCCTTAGACTGTGTGCTCATTGCAGAGCCGTTCCTGCCAGGATCCACCCCGGTTTTCTGCCCTCTGGATGGCATTGACTTCAACGAAGAATCTACGGTGGATGTAGCTCAGTTGGTTAGAGCGCTAGACTGTGGCTCTGGAGGTCGCGGGTTCGAGCCCCGTCATCCACCCCAATATTGGACACCCGCCGAGCTCCGACGCTCGGCGGGTTCTTCTTGAGAGGGAAATTTCTGAATGGCTGAGCCAATTTGTACTCAAAAGGGGCCCTATGTGAAGCGTGAGGATCCCGGAGAGCTCTGGTGGTGTGCGTGTGGGCGGTCCAGGACCCAGCCCTACTGCGACGGCTCTCATTCTGGAACTGGGCTGTTGCCGGTGGCTGTAACTGTTGATAAGTCAAAGACTTGTGCCTGGTGCGGGTGCCGGCAAACGAAAAAGCCGCCATTCTGCGACGGATCGCACGCCCGGCTCTAACAGCCTGCTGGACGGGTTCCCGGGGGTTGCTTTGCGGCAGTATTTTCAGCCCCCCGGGCTTGGAGAGAGGGCAGCGACGATGTCTTGCTTATGGGAACCAGACGCTCGTCAACTTCCCTCCGGTTGGCGCCTCCACGAATCGTCGCCTATTCTTGGGGGGGACTTGTCTAAGGACTCCAGCCGGAGTCTTGAGTCGGAAAATATGCCAATCTTCTGGCATGCGTCACGTGGTTCCTCCTCTATCAGGGATCCCAGCCGACTGCCTCGGCGGTCGAGCCACCGCCGTCGACGAGTCCGTTGACGAAGCCATCGACGGATCCATCAACGACTTCCGTCCCTGCGCCGGCCCCCGACAAGCTCGCTCCGGAAGCGGCGAAGGCGCTCCTTGCGCGTTTTGAGGAGTTCAAGAAGGCGGTGGGGGAAGGCAAGCTGGCCAACCTGAAAGCCCTGCTCGACCCGGCGATCAACGATCGCGGCGCAAGGTCTTTCAGGAACAGAACCGCCTTGGTCGTCCAGCGTATTGTGGCCGAGCTGGGCAAAGGCGACTGGTCCCACGCAAAGGTGCTCGACGTGTGGTGGCAGGACGCCAGCGAGGGACTTGCGGCGCTCATGGTACAAGTTCCCAATGACTCCCAGATACGACGTCAGACCTGGATCTTGAAACAGGGTCAGTGGTATCTGATTCCTCCGTCTCTCCGGTCCGCGGGCGTGGGGTCATCAGGGCCCAGCACCGGAGAGCGCGAGCAATAGTCGCCTCGCCGCTTGAAAGGGCACAGTGCGGGAAGTGCCCGGAGCAAGTGCGTGGTCGCCAGGCGGTGGAGCCGCGTGTAGCGTTACCAGAGGCGTCCCTTTTTTCAGGATCGGGCCAGCGCTGGGTGGCACAGCGTCGTGAATTTCAGATGCAGGTGGGCTCGGCGCATTCAACCATGCTTGAGTTGGAGGCTGGATGAGGGCCGCATGCCGGAAAGGGCGGCGGCGGAGGCGAGCCTCCAAAGAAGAGATATTGCAGCAGGTAGAGTGCATCGACGACCTGTCCTCCGACCTTGCCATCGCCGTCAGCGTCACATGCCGCAAGGCAAGGCGGCTTGAACCCGCCCAGGAAACTGAAGTTCAGGAGTGTGATGGCATCGGTAAGAGTTGCGGAGACTACACCATCGCCATTGCAGTCGCCCCGCAGGAAGGCCGTGCGCTGGGGGACAGCGGTCACGAGAAGCTCGACGTCGTTTGAGCCCACCCCTGGCAGAATTCTCGATTCGCTCCCGATTCCCGAGTAGTTCACCTGCATCTGCCCGAATACTCCGTTGGGCAGGCCGGCATTGCGGGCACCGTTGTGATCGGGACGAATCCAGGCTCGCACTTCGTCCTCGATCTTCACGGGGGAGATTTCGGCGGAGCTGAACTCGCTGTAGAGCGTGAACCCGTCGTTCTCCACGACCTGACCGCGAAACCAGCCGGGGAACAGGCGGTAATCAACGTCGCTCAGGAGCACGCCCGAGCCCGTGCCCTGGCGGTACTGTCGGCTGATCGGAGGATTCGACTCGTTGGCCCCCCAATCGAGAAGATAGTCCGGATTGCAGGGGAATAGCCGCAATTCACAGGTGTCGCCAACCTTGCTTGACTTTCCAGCGTAGAGGCTTCCCTCGAGAGCCATCTCGATCGAGGAACCAACCCGGTAGCGATCGGGAGCGGAAAAATAGAAAGCGCCAGCGAGTTTGATCGCCATTACTTTCTCAAAGATCGTGGTCGGGACCCCTGCGACTCCCGCCAACCCCTTTCCCATCACGGAGCACGAGTCCTGCGCCGGCTGAGAGCAAGATGTGGCTTCGACCGAGACGACACTCGAGGTGAAAAAAACCTCGATCGGAACAGGAGGTCCGCTCTTTTCTTCCGGGAATCGACTGGAGCGTTCGAGAAGGAGGAAAAACCGACCCAGAGTGGCTCCAATGCCGTTCGGAAGTCCATTACCGGCCAGTACGGGTCCCCGCGCAGTGGCCCCCCCGCTACCCTCGGCCGAAAGCCCGGCCCCCGCCAGCCCGATACATAAGAACATCGTACCTATAGCGGTAGCGTTCATTTTCTTCTCCACGCGACCTCGAAGTAAGAAACCCTTGAACTCATCCACACGACCTACCAATTCCTCCCAGGGCTGGATTATATCCCGCACTGGGGTTCGCGCTATAATGCTTGCGCTGGAAAACTTCCCCCACACCGGCCGCCCGGCCGCGGCCCACCGGTTCCGGGCGTCAGTGTTTCCGCCTCGGTCGCCCTGCCCCCCCTTCTCGGCGCTCGACAAGCACCGGGGGCTTCCTGCGCCGAGGGTGCGTGAGCCCTGGTCAAGATTTCCCAAGCATGGCCGCGAGGAGTTTACCCAAAAAGTCCCGTGTTTCCTTGGCCTTGTTGTCCTGGCAGGCCTCCTCCTGGGCTGCGGCAGTGACTCCTGGTTCGGGAGTGGTCCGGGTGCTGAGGCCTCGGTCAACACACCCTCAGGTGTGCAGTCAGGTCTCGTCCGGCTCGCCTACACCCTCAAGAGCGAGGATGTCTCGACGACCGACATCCAGGTGAGCTACAGCGAGGGTGGTGGACCGTTTCGTCGGGCGACGGAGGGGGCCGGCGGCTCCGGTACGAAGAACCTTACAGTTAGCACAGCGGGCGACTCGCACACCTTCGTCTGGGATTCAGGCGCCGACATCGAGGGCTCGAGGTCGTCCCTCGTGGTTCTCCGGGTGCAGCCGGAGAATGGAGCGGGCTCCTTCACTGGGGCGCTGAGCGTGCACAACTCCCGATTCGTTGTGGCGGCTGAGGATCGCGCCATAGGGCGTGTCCGTCTCTATCTTGCCGATGTCGTGGATGGTAGCCTGACTTTCAAGGGCTCATTCAGCACCGGCGGGACCCAGCCCCACGACGTGCTCCACGAGAGCGGGTTCTTCTTCGTCGCCCACACGAGCAGTAACAACGTCGCGGCTTTCCAGGTGGACGAAGGGACTGAATCGCTCCTCGCCGTGGAAGATTCTCCCTTCAGCGCCGATGGTGCAGGATCCAAGTACCTGGCTTCCGACGGCGAGCATGTGTTCGTCGCAAACACCGCGGGCGGTACGGTCACGGTCTTCAATCTTGCCAGTTCGGGCAAACTCACGCTGAACGTGCATTCGGGTCTCAGCGCTGCCGGATGCGGTGCCATGGTTGCGCGCTCGGGGCGGCTCTACGTGGCGAGCGAGACAACGGGGGGCATTCTGATTTTTGATATCGATACGGACGGCGAGCTGGTCGAGAATGGGTTTTCGCCGGTGATGACAGGCGGGCTTTCAAGCCCTCGGGCGCTCGTGTCGGTCGGGAGCCGTATCTACGCTGCGAACGCGTCCGCGGGCTCGATCTGTGGATTCAACTACCTCGGCGGCGGCGACCTCTCTCCTCTCGGCGGCTCACCCTTCGCGGTCAGCTCCTCGGGCATCGAGGCGCTGGCTCGCAACGGAACGAAGCTCTTCGCGGTCACGGGTGTGGGAGAGGAATTGCTTGCGCTAACGGTTGACTCCTTCGGCGCTCTCACCGAGGACTCCGCTTCCCCGTTTGTGCTCGGGGGACCTGCCTTCACGGTTGTCACAGCGGGAAGCATCGCATTTGCGGCCACGACGACCTCCAAGGAAATAGAGTCGTTGACGATCAACGAGCTGGGAGTGGTGGAGGTCTCCGGCTCAAGCCCCGAGGGCGTCGGCGTGGAGATCGTGCGCATGGCCCTCTCGGACTGAAGAGGGAAAACTTGAGCTTCGACACTTGAGCCGTACATTGGCCTGTCTCCATGAAGCCAATTGCCGGGAGATCCGTCACGTTCGTTACCTGCGTCGCTGATTTGGCAAGGTATCAACGACTGCGATTGAGCCTTGAATTGCTGCGGAATGGAGCTCTCGCTGTCGAGAGCGATCCGGTCGAAAACCTGTCCAACCGCTACACGGCAGCGCAAGCCCTGAATATCGGCTGGAACAGAGCCCGATCGGACATCGTCGTATTCTGCCACGATGATGTGATTTTCCCACCGGCCTGGCTGGAGCATCTGCAGTCAATGATCGCTGTGGTCGAAGAAGCTCCGGGTGAAGCTCCCTGGGCGGTACTTGGGCCCATGGGCCGTCGGGGTAAACAGTTCTTCGGTCGGGCCTCCGGGCAAAACGGTGCCGAGTCCTTTTTTGGTCCGCTTCCAGCCCGGGTGGAGACTCTCGACGAGCTTTGCCTCATCGTCCCCCGGAACCTTCCGCTTCGATTCGATGAGGGACTCGGCGGCTTCCACCTCTACGGAGTAGATCTCTGTATTCAGGCTGCCGAGGCAGGCTTTTCATGCTTTGCGATCGATGCGCGCTGCCAGCATGATTCCGAGACCCGCCATCGCCCCCCCGAATATCACGCCGTCAAGCGCAGGCTCCAGCGGAAGTGGATGTTCCGACGCCGCAACATTGGACGGTCCGTCGGGACAACTTGCGGCCGAATTCGCTTCGGGCTATTCGAGGGTTGGATCTAGATGCCCACAATGTTGTATCCGCAATCCACGTAAATCACCTCGCCGGTAATGCCGCTGGAAAGTGGGCTCAAGAGGAAAACGGAAGCGTTGGCGACTTCTTCAATCTCGACGTTGCGCTGGAGCGGCGCCTTGTGGGCAACATGGTCCAGGATTTCCGTGAAACCCGAGATTCCACGGGCTGCGAGGGTGTTGACGGGTCCAGCGCTCACGGCGTTCACGCGGATCTGGCGTGCGCCCAAGTCGACTGCGAGATAGCGCACGGAGGCCTCGAGAGCCGCCTTGGCGACGCCCATTACGTTGTAGTTCTTCACAGCCCGCTCACTTCCCAGGTAGGTGAGGGTGATAATGCTGCCGCCCTGGCTCATGAGAGGCGCAACCATGCGGGAGAGGGCCGTCAGCGAGTAGCTGCTAACATCCTGAGCCAGGAGGTAGCCCTTGCGGGAAGTGTCGAGGAATATGCCCTCGAGGTCTTTACGGTCGGCAAAAGCGATCGAGTGGACGAGGAAGTCGACGCTGCCCAGGTCTTGCCTCAGATTTTCCTGCAGCCGGGCGAGGTCGTCGTCGGAGGTCACGTCGCAGGGGTAAACCGGAGATGTGCCTGGCAGCGTCTTTACGAGCTCCTCAACCTTCTCCTTGATCTTTTCGCCCTGATAAGTGAAGGCCAGGGTCGCTCCGGCATCGCTCGAAGCTTTTGCTATCGCCCAGGCGATGCTTCGCTTGTTGGCAACCCCCAAAATGATGCCCTTCTTTCCCTCCAGCATGCGCATGGTCATCGTCGTGGTGCTCTCCGGGTCTTGGGTCGGTTGTTGCAGTGCGCCGGAATTGTAGTCGAACGGCGTGGGAGAGCAAGCAAAGGCGATGCCCGGGTGGAGCGCGGCATTTTTCCATTGCCCCGGCCGCGAGAACCCTATAGGTTCTCGGTTTTTCAGGAGCTCAGTTGATTCCGCTCGTCGAACAGCGCAAGTGCCCGCGCCGGTTTCTTGCGTGGGAGGACTTCGTGGCGCTGGTGCCACACACAACGCTGTGCAACGAAACGCCACCCACGCGCGGGCTCGGCCATGCGCCGTGGGTTTCTTGTTTTGCGCAACATTCAGGGTCCCGATTCAAGAATTCGTAGTGGAAGATCTCAGCCTTCTCAAACAAGCCCTTCCGTACATCAAACGATACCGAAACAAGATTTTCGTGATCAAGTTTGGCGGCGAGGTCGTGTGCGACACGAAACGCATGGACAACCTGGCGGCTGACATTTCCCTTCTTTACGAGTTGAATGTGCGGATGGTCATCATTCACGGAGGCGGGCCGCAGGCGACGGAGCTGGCGGGAAGGCTCGGGATCGAGACGGAGAAGGTGGAGGGACGGCGAATCACGGACGACCGCATGCTCGAGGTCGCGAAGATGGTCTTTGCTGGAAAGATCTCAACCGACATCCTCTCGGCCCTGAGGCGTAATGACACCCCAGGGATCGGCCTCTCGGGCGTCGATGGCAACCTCATTGATGCCGTGCGCCGGCCGCCGCAGACGTATGTGGACGAGGCCACAGGGGAGTCGAAGCAGGTCGACTTCCAAAACGTGGGTGACATCCGAAATGTCAATACCGACGTGCTCCGTGTGCTGCTCGAGAACCGCTTCGTTCCAGTCGTTGCCTCGCTCGGTGCCGACCAGAACGGCCGAGTTCTCAACATCAACGCCGACACCATAGCCGCAGAGATCGCAGGCGCCCTTCCCGCCGAGAAGCTCTGCCTGTTTTCGAATGTGAACGGAATCTTGAGGGACGTGAATGACCCGACAAGCCGCTATTCGTATATCACTGTCGATGCGGTCGAGGATCTGATCCGCAAGAAGGCCATCTCTGGAGGCATGATCCCGAAGGTCAAGGCGGCGATGCGGGCTGTGCGAAAGGGCGTGAAACGCGTCCACATCATGAGCGGACTGGAAGAGAATGCGCTCCTCTACGAGGTCTTCACAGTGAAGGGCCTCGGGACCATGGTGCTCGACCAACAGGAAGAGGCCGAGTACCTCGAGGAGCAAGGCTGAGGAGCTCCCGGCATGCGAAGCGGCCGATTCAAAAAAGACTTGAGCGACGCGATGCGCGCGTTGAACGCGTCGATCGACTTCGATCGGAGGCTCTACGCCGAGGACATCGATGGAAGCCTCGCCTGGGCCGAGGCCTTGCGAGCCCGTGGGATCATCTCCCTGGAAGAGGAGCAGAGAATCCGGGACGGGCTCGAGAAGATTCGCGAGGAGATCGACTCCGGCCGATTCCATTTCTCGCAAGAGCTCGAGGACGTTCACATGAACGTGGAGTCGCGGCTCACCGCGCTCACGGGTGCCGCAGGCGAGAGGCTTCATACAGGCCGCAGCCGGAACGACCAGGTCGCAACGGATTTTCGTCTGCACCTGAAGCGAGCCGCCCATGCTGCTTTCGACAGCGTGACGGAGCTCATCAGCGCGATGACCGGCGCTGCCGAGCGCTTTGTTGACATCGTGATCCCGGCGTATACTCACCTCCAGCGGGCGCAGCCAGTGCTCCTGGCGCATCACCTGTTGGCCTACGCGGAGATGCTTCTGCGCGATCGCGATCGGTTCCTGTGGGCTGCGGATCAGGCAGATGCGTGCCCGTTGGGTTCGGGTGCTTGCGCCGGCAACCAGTTTGGCGTTGATCGTGAGCTGTTGCGGCGGAAGCTCGGGTTCTCGCGACTCACGCACAACTCCATGGATGCCGTGAGCGACCGCGACTTCGCGTGTGACTTTCTTCATGCCGCGACGCTATTGCTCGTCCACCTCTCGCGGCTAAGCGAGGACCTCATTCTTTGGACCTCCACGGAGTTTGGCCTTGTCGTCCTCGACGATTCCGTGACAACCGGAAGCTCCATGCTGCCGCAGAAGAAGAACCCGGATGCCTGCGAGCTTGGCCGTGGCAAGGTGGGCCGCGTAGTTGGCAACTATGTCTCACTCGTGACCACGCTCAAGGGGCTTCCGCTTACCTACAACAAGGACTTGCAAGAGGACAAGGAGGCAGTCTTCGACTCCATCGACACGCTCAATAGCCTTCTCCCAGTCTTCAAGCTGATGGTGGAGACACTGCAAGTTCGGCAGGATCGCGCCGAGGCGCTCCTTCAGGGCGGTTTCCTCGAGGCGATCAGCGTCGCTGACTACCTCACGCGCAAGGGAGTCCCTTTTCGGGAGGCTCATCGAATTGCCGGCAAGGCCGTGCGTCGGGCGGAGGCACTCCAGGTTTCTCTCCCGGAGCTCGGCCTCGAGGAGTACATGGCTCTCGATGCTCGGTTCGGGTCTGATTTGTTCGAGGCGATCTCGATAAAGGGCGCCCTGGCGGACAAGGATGTCGTGGGGGGCACCGCGCCCCGGCGAGTGCATGAGGAAATCGATCGACTCAAGAAGCTGCTCGCGGCTGAGCGGGAGTAAGGAAAAGATAACGCCGTGACCAACCAACCCAAAGTAGTTCTCGCCTTCTCCGGAGGGCTCGACACTTCCTACTGCGTCCCTTACCTCAAGGAGAGGAAGGGATATGACGTCATTACTGTCACCGTGGACACAGGCGGGTTTACTCCCGGTGAGGTGAAGGCGATCGAGGAACGAGCGCGATCCCTCGGTGTCCTTCAACACTACACGGTGGACGCAAGGGCACGGGTCTTCGATCGGTACGCTTCCTATCTCATCAAGGGCAACGTGCTCAGGGGAGATGTCTATCCCCTCTCTGTCGCTGCAGAGCGGGTCGCGCAGGCCGAGTCCGTGGCGGAGGTCGCCCTGAGGGATCGCGCCCAGGCTGTCGCGCACGGATCGACAGGCGCTGGCAACGACCAGGTGCGCTTTGACATCGCCTTTGGTGTGCTCTTGCCCGGCGTACCGGTCCTGACGCCGATTCGAGACGAAAAACTCACCCGTGAGGAGGAGTACGCGTTCCTCGAGAGCCGGGGCATCAAGATGGATCGCAAGGTGCGGGAGTTTTCCATCAACGCGGGGCTTTGGGGCGCCACCATCGGGGGAGGCATCACTCACGACAGCTGGAAAGAGATCCCACAGGAAGTTTACGACCAGGCCGCTGGCGGCGAGAGAGTCTCCACGAGCGAGCACGTCACGATCGGCTACGAACGAGGCATCCCGACTTCACTGAACGGAAAGAGGCTGCACGGCGTCGAGATCGTTCGAGACCTGGGCGTAGCTTGTCGGAGGCACCGAGTCGGCTTCGGTGTCCACATCGGAGACACCGTTCTTGGCATCAAGGGCCGAATCGCCTTCGAGGCCGGCGCCGCCCTTGTTCTCATCCAGGCTCACCGTGAGCTCGAGAAGATCGTTACCACCTCCTGGCAAAGGTTCTGGAAGGACCACTTGGGCGAGTTCTACGGCAAGATGCTGCACGAGGGGCACTTTTTTGACCCGGCCCTGCGAGACATTGAGGCCATGATCGACAGCTCTCAGGATCACGTGACGGGCGAAGCCAAGGTGCGGCTCGATTCGGGATCCGCCTCCGTGGTGGGGGTCCGTAGCCCTTTCACGATGGCGGGTTCAGCATCTGGCGTCTATGGCGAGATGCCGAAACTCTGGAGTGGTTCCGATGTGCGGGGCTTCAGCACGATCGCAGCTATTCCCTCGAGGCTCTACCGGCAGGCGGGCGATGGCGAATCGCAGAGATCCCAATGAAGGCCAGAGTCCACAAGATTGCCTCGGTTGTTTACCGCCTGGGCTTCGAGAAAGAGGTCGAGATCACGCGGAAGATGGAGGCCCGGTCCGGAAACACGATCGTCGTGCGTGCGCTCACGGAGAAGCGAATTTACAGTGAGCTCGAGCTCGAGAGCGGGCGCATGTCGAAGATCTTCACGGGAGATGTGATTCTTGGCGCTCTGGGAAGGCGGCGGGCGCTGCGAGGTTTTTCGGGCGATGTGCCCTCGAGGGTTCGGCCTGGAGACATCGTCCAGCTGCTCAACAAGGGTGGGGTAATTGGAGCGAGCACTTCCGACCACAAGGACTTCGGCCAGCCCTTGAGCTGCGAAGTGCTTGGAATGCCAGTGCGGAACGGAGCGATCGTACGCATCGCCGACGCAAGTATCCCGGAAGTGAAATCTCTCTCCGGCCTCACTTTGCCGCCGGTGGCAATCGTGTCGGCCACCTGCATGGATTCTGGCAAGACGCTGTTTCTGAGTGAGGTCGTTCAAGAGCTGTCGAAGGACGGCCTCCGCATTGCGGGAGGAAAGCTCACAGGAATCGCTTGCCGGCGAGACCTGATCGACATGGAGGATCACGGGGCGATCGCGACCTCGTCGTTTCTTGACGCTGGCTACACCTCGACGGCCGGGCTCAACGCCGAGACGCTCGTCACTGTCGCAAAAAGCGTCATTGCCCATCTCGCATCTGCCAGGGCGGACGTGATCTTCCTTGAGCTGGGTGACGGCGTGATTGGTGAATATGGAGTCCTCGAGATCTTGAAGGACCCCGAGATCCGCGCCAGCATCCGTTTGCACGCTTTCTGTGCCGGGGACATGGTTGGCGCCTGGGGCGGACAGCGATTTCTTTCGGAACATGGCGTCGAGATCGACCTCTTTTCCGGCCCCGTGACGGACAATGATGTTGGTGTCGAGTACCTGGAGAAACAATTCAAGAGGCGAGCGATTAACGCCCACCGAAATCCGGAGGCGCTGGCGGAGGCCGTGTTGGATCACATGGGGATCAAGGCCCCCAAGCCAGTGTGAGGTCCAGTGAGCATGAGCACTGTAAAGACAGCGGGTGTTGGGGTGATCGGCGGATCGGGTTACATCGGTGCCGAATTGCTTCGCTACTTGGCGATTCATCCGCAGGTAGATGTGCGTTGGGTGACGGCCAACACCAAGGTCGGCGAGGAGATCGCGAATATGCTGCCGAATCTCCGCGGATTCGTTCAGGGCGTGTTTGTCTCGAACGACGAGGCTGTGCATCGACTCGACGAGACCGCCGCCGTGTTCGTGGCTTTGCCTCACAACGAGTCGCAGACGGTTATCCCGCGCCTTGCCGAGAAGGCGCCGGGCACCGTGTTCATTGACCTGGGCGGCGACTTCCGCACGAATGATCCTGTGGGTTACAAGAAATATTACGGTGCCGATCATGCGGCTACCCCGTGGCTGCCGCGCTTCGTCTATGGATTCACCGAGTACCGCCGGGATGTGCTCCGCGGGGCGCGTTTCATCGCGACCCCAGGCTGCTTCGCGACGACAATAAACCTTGCGCTTGCGCCCCTCGCCGCGGTCGGGAAGTTGCGGGGCAAGGTCTTCGTCACCGGCATTACGGGCTCGTCGGGCTCGGGCATCAAGCCGGTGCAGACGACGCACCATCCCGAACGTGCCATGAACGTGCGCTCGTACAAGCCTCTCCAGCATCAGCATCTTCTCGAAGTCGAGGCCTTCTTGCGCACACTTACAAGGGAGGCCATCAGCATCCAGTTCGTTCCGCAGTCCGGGCCATTCGTGCGAGGCATCTTCGTCACGGCCTTCGTACCCGGGACGGGCGTTGACGAGCTGGAGCAGATTTTTGGGGAGGCGTATGGTGGAAATGATCTCGTGTCGGTGATGCGAGGCTCGCCCGAGTTGCGCTGGGTACAGGGCACGCCGCGTGCCGTGATCGGCGTGGACGGGACTTCTCGAGACGGGGTCGTATTCAGCGTCACCGATAACCTTGGAAAAGGCGGGCCGGGTCAGGCGATCCAGAACATGAATCTCGCGCTCGGATTCCCCGAGACCGAAGGCCTGAGGTTGCCAGGAGGGTTTGTATGAATACCCGTGAGATCGAGGACAGGTACACGCTCGCCACCTATCCAAAATTTCCCTTCGCACTGGTGCGAGGGGTGGGTTCGTATGTCTTTGACGACTCCGAGAAGCGCTACCTCGACCTCTACGGCGGCCATGCGGTCTCGAGCCTCGGCCACTCGCACCCCAGGTGGGTCGAGGCCATTGCGAAACAAGCATCGACACTCGATTTCTACTCGAACATTTGCTACTCCCCTGTTCGGGCCGAGGCGGCCGAGAGGGTCGTGCGCAACAGCTACTCTTCGATGACCGGCGTGTACTTCTGCAACTCCGGCGCCGAGGCGAACGAGACGGCGCTGAAGATCGCCCGCAAACTCACGAAGCGGCCGCACGTCGTTGCGATGTTGGATGGCTTCCATGGGCGGACAATTGCGGCCCTGAGTGTGACGGGTGTGCAGAAGATGCGCGACGCCTTTCCGGAAAGCCTCGATCGGCTCACGCGATGGGTCCCGATGGCGTCACTTGGCGCGATCGAAGCTGTTGAGCCGTCGCAAATAGCGGCAGTCATCCTCGAGCCGATTTTGAGCCTGGGCGGTGTCCGCATGGGAAATCCGGAGTATTACCAGGGCCTCAGACGATGGTGCACGCGCAACGGAGTGGCCTTGATCTTCGATGAGGTCCAGACCGGAAACGGAAGGACCGGTAAGTGGTTCGTGGGACAGCACTGGGGGGTGGAGCCCGATATCGTCACGACAGCGAAGGCGATTGGGGGCGGCTTCCCTGTTGGCGCCGTCATCGCGAACGCGTGGGTGGCGGCGGACGTCAAGTCCGGTGACCAGGGCAGCACGTTCGGGGGCGCTCCGATGGCAGCCGCTGCCGTGGCGGCAACGTATCGTGTGATAGAGGAAGAGGGGCTCGTCGATCATGTTGCTCGCAGGTCCACCCGAGTCATCGCCCGGCTCCGGGAGCTGATGGGGCCCGGGCGTATTCGGGATGTTCGCGGGCTTGGCTATCTGCTCGGCATCGAGTGTGATCTGCCAGGCAAGGAGATACAGTCCCGCCTCTTGAAGGAAGGTGTGCTCGTTGGCATATCCAACCACGCCAACACGATCCGCCTTCTCCCGCCGCTGACGGTCAGCGATGCCGAGTGGGACTCCTTCCTCGCCACGTTCGAGAAGGTCTTGACTTCAAGCAACTGAGACAACTGGAGCATCCGTTCAATGCGTCACTTCTATAGCCTCAATGAATTTTCACCGGAGCAGATCGAGCAGTTTCTTTCCCGAGCCTTATTCCACAAGGGGAATCCCTACTTCCCGACGTTGGCGAAGAAACAATTCGCGCTTCTGTTTCTGGACCCGTCGCTCCGTACCCGTTGCTCCTTCGAGGTGGCCATCCGGCAGCTTTCAGGGGGCGTGACGACTCTCGAGGGGCAGAGCCTCTGGAAAATAGAGACCGAGTTGGGCGTGAAGATGGACCAGGACAAGAGCGAGCACGTCCGCGAGGCGATGGGCGTCCTCTCGAGGTACTTCGACGGTCTGGGCCTTCGATCCTTCGCCCGGGGTGTCCGTCGAGAGGAGGACCTTCTCGACCAGACGTTCAGCGCGTTCGTCGAGAGTGCCAAGATTCCCGTCTTCAACATGGAGTCGGCTGTTTATCACCCCTGCCAGACGCTGGCAGATCTCCTGACGATCAAGGAGCTATTCGGCGGCTTCTTGGGCAAGAAGATCTCGATCGTCTGGGCCAGCCACCCGAGAGCGTTGCCCATGGCCGTGCCGAATTCGATCCTCCTTGGAACGACGCTGATGGGCATGGACGTGACGTTGGCTCACCCGAAGGGATTTGAGCTGCAGGATGGGATCATGGCCATGGCGAACGACTTCTCCAGGAGGTCCGGCGGGAACCTTCGAGTCGTGCACGATCGGGCAGAGGCCGCACGCGACACGGAGATCGTATATGCCAAGGCCTGGGGCGGCCTTGCTCGTTATTCGGACCCCGAGTCCGAGGCGAAGCAGCGGCTCCAGCACTCGAACTGGATTGTTGACACTCCCTTCATGGACATGACGCGCCGGGCGGCTTTCATGCACTGCCTGCCTGTTCGGCGCAATGTGGTTGTCCGCGATGAGGTGATCGACTCGAAGCAGTCGGTGATCTTTCGCCAGGCGGAGAACCGCCTGCACGCCCAGAAGGCGATTCTCGAGTGGGTCTACTCGTGAGGGTTACCGCCGGGTGTCTTGCGGACGAGGTCTGTGGCTGCTCGCTGCAGGGCAAGGTCGATCCCGGTCGAGATACCCATGCCTTCGAGAAAGTCCACCAGATCCTCCGTGGCCAAATTGCCCTTCGCGCCGGGAGCGAAGGGGCAGCCTCCGAGGCCTCCGGCGCTTGAGTCGAGCTCCTCCACGCCATGGAGGAGGCCCGTGAGCGCGTTCGCGAGGGCTCGACGGTGGGTGTCGTGCAGGTGGAGCGCGATGCCATCGAGCCCAAGCCTGGCCTCGATGAGGTCGAGTAGTCGACTAATGTCGACAGGGTAAGCCGCGCCGATGGTGTCGCTGATCGCGATTGATTTTACGCCAGCGTTTCTGAGGCGTGTGACGACTTCGAGTGTCCGATGTGGGGCGATGCGCCCCTCGTACGGGCACACAAACGCGGTCGAGACGTAACCTCGAATGCCCAGGCCTTCTCGCTGTGCCGCGATTATGAGCGGCTGGAATCGTTCGAAGGACCCGTCGACCGAGCAACCGATGTTCTTCTGGTTGAAGGTCTCGCTTGCAGCGGTGAAAAGAGCAATTGAACGCACTCCGGAATCGAGTGCCCGCTGAAGGCCCTCCGCGTTCGGAACGAGTGCGGTGTAGGTGACGCCGGGCCGTCTGATGATCCCGGCAAGCACCTGGGCCGCATCGGCAAGCTGCGGCACTCGCCTTGGGCTCACGAACGAAGAGACCTCGATGTGCGTGTGTCCCGCGAGGGTGAGGGCGTTGATGAAGGCAATCTTGACAGCAGTGGGAACTTGCAACTTCTCGTTCTGAAGCCCGTCGCGAGGTCCAACCTCGACCACGCGTACCCGCCTGGGTACCCGGGTAAAAAGCACACTCGTCGCTGAGGCCGCGCTCATCACTCGCCCTTGCCGGACCATGGCGGAGGTTTCTTCGCAAGAAAGGCGCTGGTGCCGGAGCACCCTTCCTTGCTGGCACGTGCCTCGGCGATTTCATGGGCCGTGAAACTTGACAGGGCATCTCTCGGCCCGTTGAGCCGGGCGTCGACTTCCCGGAGGAGCCGTTTCGCTCGTGCGATCGCCTCGGGGCCGCCGGCCTTGAGCTCTCGCACGACGTCATCGACGGTAGTTGCGAGCTGGCCTGTTTCGGCAATCCGGTGAACCAGCCCGATCCTGAGTGCCTCCCCGGCCAGGATCTTCCGGCCGGTGAGTACGAGGTCCCGGGCGTGGCCAAGTCCGATTCGACGCAGCAAGTACGGGCTGATCACGGCAGGCACGAGCCCGAGCCGCACTTCGGCGAGCGAGAAGGTGGCGCTGGCCTCGGCCACGGCGATGTCGCAAGCCGCCACAAGCCCGACACCGCCGCCCACGGCGGCACCTTGAACGCGTGCCACGACGGGCAGCGGGCAGGTGTCGATCTTCTCGAAAAGTGCGCCGAGACGTAGCGCGGCCCTCTCGTTTTCGGCAAGGCTTGCCTGGCCTTGCCGTCGCATGGTCTCCAGGTCGGCACCCGAGCAAAACGACTTGCCCTCTCCCGAGAGGAGCACCACGCGCGCCGTGGAGGCTCGCACGGAGTCGAACGCGTCGCAAAGCTCCTCAACCAGGGCCTCGTCGAGCGCGTTGTGCGTGCCGGGGCGATGGAGCCTCATGCTCAGCACGTTATCGTTCAGTTCCTGGACCAACGAGCTCATGTTTGGCCTCACATCCGAAAGACGCCGAACTTTCCGGGCGAGCGTGGCGCCGCAAGCACGACGGACAGCGCGAGACCGAGAGTGTCGCGGGTCTCGGCGGGTTCCAGGATGCCGTCGTCCCAGAGGCGAGCGGTCGAGTGGTAAGCGCTACCCTCACGCTCGTACTTCTCGAGGATGGGCGCACGGATGCCTTGACGTTCCTCCTCGCTCAGCTTCTTTCCAGCCTTCAGGAGCTGCTCCTCCTTCACGGTGACGAGCACTTGGGCAGCCTGCTCGGCACCCATCACGCTGATGCGGGCATTCGGCC
>SXIK01000046.1 GCA_005772855.1 Planctomycetia bacterium
CGGACGACCACCGCACTGCCGTGTCAAGCTGACCGAAATCGGCCCACCGCACAGTCGGCCGCCGGGGTCGGCTGCTGCGCCGGAGGCGCCCGGCGCCCATCAGGCGCCAAGGAGGGGGTTTGCGGCGAGCTGGCGGCTCCCGAGATCTGGCCCGGAGGCGCACACGCAGCGTGCGACCGGAGGGGCCGCGTGTCGTTGTTGCCTCCGCCCTCGCTCCGCTCGGACGGCGAGCCGGCGTGGGGGAGGTCTTTCCTCCCCCACCAGCAAGGAGACTCAGAGCCTGAGCAATTTTTGCTCAGGCTCTGAGTTCACGATCTTCGGCCAGTAGGCCTCTACCAAGTGGTTCTACGCCTCGGGGGATCCAGGGAACCCAAGCGAGGCAGCGGAAGCTTGTTACTTCGCGCCTTGCTTCTTCGCAACCTTCTCCGCGCGCTTCTCGGCCTTGGTCTTGAGTGGTTTCTTCTTGAGGTTCTTCTCTTTGCGATGTTCTTTGGACATGGGTTCAGAGGTTATCGTAATAAAGGGATGATTTCCAGAGGCTATCCGCCTGCGGGGGAGGACGGGCCCGAGACAGCCTGCCGGGACTCTTCCCGCTCTGCCGGCGCTGGGATACAATAGTAGGTTTCCATGTGGTGAGGAACGAAAGAATGCTACTTGGCACGCAGAGAATCAACTCACGGGGGCAGCTCGAGGTGGGTGGGGTCGAGGCGACGGCGCTCGCGGAGCGCTTTGGCACGCCCCTTTATGTCATGGATGAGGAGGCTCTGCGGGCGAAGTGTCACGAGTACGTCAGCGCCTTCCGCGCACAGGCTCCCGACACTATGGTTTCCTTCGCCACCAAGGCGTTCCTCTGCCGGGCTGCAGCACGGCTGGCCCATGAGGAAGGCCTGCACCTCGACGTGGCTTCGCTCGGCGAGCTGGCTGTCGTGCTCTCGGCAGGGGTCCCGGCCGAACACCTCACGCTTCACGGAAACTTCAAGAAAGACGACGAGCTTGCCCACGCGTTGCGTTCGCAGGTCGGGCTCATCGCCCTCGACTCCGTCGACGAAATGCGGGCTCTTTCGAGGCTCGCACAATCACTCGGCAGGCGGCAGCGTGCAATCATCCGCGTGGCACCGGGCATCGACGGCCACACTCTCGATGCAATCTCGACGGGCCGAAGCGACACTAAATTCGGCCTCACGGTCGAAAACGGAGCCGCCCTACGAGCAATGGAGGAGTGCACGAAGCTCTCCGGGGTTGACCTCGTGGGCTTGCATGCGCACATTGGCTCCCAGATCCTGACACTCGAGCCTTTTGAGCTACTCGCCGAGAAGCTACTCGAGTTTGCGCGAACCGCCCGCGACAGGACCGGCTGGACGCCCGAGGTCATCGTGCTGGGGGGAGGCCTCGGCATTCGGTACAGTGACGAACAGCGGCCTCCGTCCGTCGCCGATCTGGCGAAGACTCTCGTGGGCGCCGTGAAGCGCGCCGCCCACGCGCACGGAATCAAAATGCCAAGGATCGGCATTGAGCCGGGCCGCTCAGTCGTCGGCGAGTCCGGGATGACCCTCTACCGCGTGGGCCCCTTGAAGGAGGTGCCCGCAGGTGACGCCGCGGATGGAAGCGGGAAGCGCACCTACGTCACCGTCGATGGCGGCCTCTCCGACAACCCTCGTCCGCTCATGTACGGGGCAACCTACCCGGTCTACCTCGCCAATCGAGCCTCCGAGCCCGCGAGTCACCTTGTGCGTCTCTGCGGACGGCACTGTGAGACCGATACCTTCTTCGACGTGAAGCTCCCGCTCCCCCGGCCCGGAGACATCATCGCCGTTCTTTCAACCGGCGCATACAACCACACCATGGCGAGCAATTACAACTTCTTCTGCAGGCCCCCAGTGGTCTTCGTGGCCAGGGGAGATGCGCGGATCGTCGTGAGGCGTGAGACAGAAGAGGACCTGCTGCGCCGGGACGTTGGATAGGCATAACAGACACCGTGACCAGGTCCCCTCGGGCTGCCGGGACCTGCTGGGCGGGATGACAGGAAAGACTCATACCGGAGCTTGCGAGAGCCAGTGAAAAGTACAGCGCGGGGCCTCGCGGTCTTGCTCATGCTCGCTCTCCTGGGCTGCCAGAGCGGATATGTGATCCGACAGGGCTGGCGACAATGGACGATTCGCACCCATGAGATAGCGATCTCAAGCCTGGATCTCGAGAAGCAGCTTCCACCGGAGAAGGCCGCGAAGCTCCGTTGGGTGCCAAGAATACTCGAGTTCGCAAAGCGGGAGCTCGGCCTCGAGCCCGGTGACTCCTACACTACTTACGTCGACACGCAAGGCAAGGCCGTGACTTACATCGTCACGGCGGCACATCCCTTCGCGCTCATCCCGTTCCAGTGGCACTTTCCCTTCGCGGGGCGTGTTCCCTACAAGGGCTACTTTGACGAGGCCGAAGCCCGGGCCGAGGCCAAGCGGCTCACACAGCAGGGTCACGAGGCGCTCGTCTTCCCGGTGGCAGCCTACAGCACGCTCGGCTGGTTTCAGGACCCTGTCGTCAGCTCGATGCTCGAAGGCACACTGGCCGATCTCGTGGACGTGGTGCTTCATGAGACAACCCATCAGACGCTCTACTTTCCCGGCCACTCTTCCTTCAACGAAAGCCTGGCCACCTTCGTGGCGAGGGAGGGCACTATCCGCTTTCTTTCGGAGCATGCCGAGCTATGCGGTCTCAGCAAGAACTACCTTGCCGAACATCAGAAATCCGTCGAGCGCGAAGAGCTGCTTCTGAGACTGCGCAATGATCTCGACTCCCTCTACCGCTCCGGTTCCAACGAGAAGATCCTGCGGATTCGAAAGGCGGAGATCTTCGATGCCGGACTCGAAGCGCTCCGAGACCTCTCGGACCCGCCGGGGGCAACCTCGTTACGAGCCTCGAACGCGGCCCTTCTTGCGATGACCCGATACCACGAGTTCGAGCCAAGACTCGCGGCGCTGCAGAAGATGGTGGGGGGGACCACTCGAAAACTGATGGCCCATCTCAAGGAGCACGGCCCGACGGAGGACCCCGTCGCTGTGAGACAGCTTCTCACTCCGGAGGCCTCCAGCCCAACGCCATGACCCCGCTCCAGTCGATCCTGCGCATGCGATTGGCCTCGCTCTGGAACAAGGCCCTGAACCTGAGAACGGACTCGCTCACCAAGTCCATGATCGTAGTTTTTGGCCTCGGAAACGTGATCGGACTTGGCTTCTGGGTCTCTCATGCCTGCTTCAATTACATCGAGAGTTTCCCGGCGTTCGGGACAGCGCTCAACGCCAAGATGATCACGACTCTTTTCTTCACGCTCTTCATCCTCGTGGTCCTCTCGACGGTCATCGTCGCTTACGCGACGCTCTTCCTCGCCCGTGAAACCGACTTCCTCTTCCAGCATCCAATCCCTCCGGAAACCGTGCTCGGCGTGAAGCTCACCGAGGCCATCGCGTTCAGCTCATGGGCAACTCTCTTCCTCTGCTACCCCGTCCTGGCCTCCTTCGGCTGGCTGAGGAGAGCACCGCCGATTTACTACTTCGAGGCGACAGTCGTGCTCATGACCTTTCTGCTTTTCGCGGGGTTCACAGGTACGGCCATCGTCCTCTTGATAGCTCCCGTGGTCCGGCGGCTCACGGGACGGCAGCTCCTGGCTGCAGGTTGCCTGCTCCTCGCCTTTCTGGGCTGGACCTTCTTGCGCTCCTTCGATTTTTGGGCAATGGACGGAGAAAAGAGCCAACTGATGGTTCTCGACCGCTTCATGTCGCGGATCTCTACCATGAACTCCCCCTATTTTCCCGGGCAGTGGGCAAGCTCCGCGATATTCGCCGCCAGCGCCGGTCAGCACGGCGAAGCACTGTTTCATTGTGCAACGTTACTCGCCAATACGCTGATCTTCGTCCCCTTGTTCGCCGCGTACGCTCGTCGACACTACGGCGCTGAGTGGCTCGCCGCTCGCGAGCGGCCCGCGGCGATTCGGCTCCTGAATCAAGATGAGTCCGAGGCCCAGGGCACAGGGGCCTCGGAGGGATCTCGTCGTATCACCCGCATGCGGCCCCAAAATCCCCTGCAGGCCCTCCTCTTGAAGGACATCCTGATCTTCTTGAGGGACCCGGCCCAGCTGAGTCAATCCCTGCTCTTCGTCCTGCTCATGGTCATTTACTCGCTCAGCCTGGTCCGCATACCGACCTTCGGGGGA
This sequence comes from Planctomycetia bacterium, assembly GCA_005772855.1. Lineage (GTDB taxonomy): Bacteria > Planctomycetota > UBA8108 > UBA8108 > SXIK01 > SXIK01. Next base: position 4,202 of record SXIK01000046.1, read on the forward strand.
AGTCTGCAGCTTGTCGTACACTTTGCCAACCTCGGGGCCGTCTGCATGATCCTTTCGTCGTTCACGTCACGGTTCATCTTCCCACTCGTGAGCCTCGAAGGCCGTGCGTTTTGGATCGTCGGCATGGCGCCCGTCACTCGAGGCTATATCGTCAGGCAAAAGGCTTTCTTCGGGCTCGGAGTCAGCTTGACCCTGGGGCTTTCGACCATCGCCGTCTCCAACATCTCGCTCCAGTCACCCCCCGGACTCTTCCTCGGCGCCATGTACTCGGTGCTGTGCTCTGGCGTCTGCCTGACGTCCCTGGCCACCGGCCTTGGAGCCGCCTATCCCATCTTCGACGAGGACAACCCCGCGCGTATCGCCGTCGGACTCGGAGGCACACTCAACTTTTTCGCAAGCGCTCTGTGCGTCGGGTTCGTGATCGGCCTCGAGGCGCTACCCTATCTTTGCTTCGGCCAGGCGCCGCAGCCTGTCTGGATCTACGCCTCCCATTTTCTCGCGTTGGCATTCACCCTGTGCTTGGCAGCGTTCTGCCACCGGCTTGGCTCCCAGTCACTGCTGCGGAGGGATTTTTGACACGTCCTGGAACCATGCTGTCAATCCTGGTCCTCGTCTTTTGGTGCACGATGAACACTCTCCTCGTGCTTCGAGAGAGACGCGTCGCGTCGCTCGAACAGTACCGTGCCGGGGTCACGACATTTCTCGGAAACGCGTTCTTCAGGGAGCGGTGGATGTCGATCCACCGCAAGAGCAAGTACCTGGGCTACACCGGCGGCACCCTGGAGAAAACCTTCACCACCGACGGAATAGCCATCTGGCAGACTCTCGAGTCCCGCGTGGAGATCGACCCTCTCGGCCCGATCGAGATATCCGGCACGCTCGTCTCGGATCAGGAGCTGCATCCCTTGACCCTCACCGTAAGCGTCCAGACAAACACGTTGCAGGCACAAGTCACCGGGCACCGTAGCGGGAGTAAGTTCTCAGTGCAAGTGAAGAACAACCTCCTGCCACTGCCCACCCTGGAATTGCCGCTCGAGGAACTGCTCCTGGGCGATGCGCTCGGCCCTTCTTTCCCGATCGCGGGCTTCAAGGTGGGCGAAAAGCTGGACGTCCCCTGCTTCGACCCCCTCACGCTCAAGCGCGACATCGCGCAGGTTCGTGTCGTTTCGAGAGAGGTCAAGGAGTTCGACGGCATCCTCGTCGATGCTTACCAGCTCGAGACTGCCTTCAAGGGAATCAAGAGCCGCTCGTGGGTCAACGACGCAGGCGAGCTACTCCTTGCGGAGCTTGGACCGCCGCTTCAAGACTACGTCCTCAGGCGCACGACGAAAGCCGACATCCAGAAGCTGGAGAAGAGATGATCGAGATCCAGAGCCTCGTGAAGAAGTACGGCGAAAAGATAGCCGTCGACCACCTCGATCTCCGCATTGATTCGGGAGTTTTCTTCACGTTCCTGGGACCCAACGGCGCCGGCAAGACAACCACGATGAAGATCATGTCGGGGCTGTTGCGTCCAACCTCAGGCACCGTTCTCATCGATGGGATCGATGTGCTCTGGGATCCAGTACGAGCGAAGCACCGCATCGGCTACATCCCCGACCATCCGTTCCTCTACGGCAAGCTAACCGGTTGGGAGTTCCTCCATTTCGTCGGAGGCCTTTATCGCATGACCAGAAAGAGCGTCCTCGATCAAGGTTCGGAGTTGCTGAACATTTTTGATCTGAGCAGCGAGTCCAACCGCCTCATCGACGGCTACTCGCACGGCATGCGCCAACGGTTGGCTTTCGCTGCATGTTTCCTCCACGACCCCAAGGTCGTCATTATCGACGAGCCCTGGGTGGGGCTCGACCCGCGAAACATCCGCACTGCCATCGACTTCCTGAGGAAGCAGACCCAACGGGGCGTGACAATCTTCATGTCAACTCACACGCTCGACATCGCTGAGGAGATCGCGGAGCGCATCGGGATCATCCACAAGGGGCGCTTGATCTACAACGGCACCATGGACAGCCTCCGCAGAGGCTCCAGAGAGAAAAATCTAGAGGAGATCTTTCTGGGACTCACGGAGTAACCGGCTTTTCCTCGCCCACAAGCGATGCCAGCTCTGCCCGTTCCCCGCGCCAGCGAGAGATCACCGAAAGTGCCACGTCGAGCGTTCGAAATCCCACGGATCGCACACGATCCCGCACCAATTCTTCTGCCTCCGTCACGCCCGCCTCGATGGCTTGCACTCGTCGCGCCCAGACAAGCACCGTCGTGATTGCATAAGCGACCCCGAGCGACACGATGAAGGAGACCATCGACAGCGGACTCAGGCTCGAGAGAACCGCAAGAAAGAGCTCCCTGATCACGGAACCCCATGTGGATCCAGTTTCACCGGCAAGCCTTCGCAGAGTCGCATCGACCCCCGGATGCACCACCGTCCAAATCCAGAAAAGCGTCACGCCCGCCGCCAGCGAGTGGTTCCTGAGTCGGGATCGTGCTGGGAGTCGATCGAGGCGATCCGAGACGCAACGCTCAAGCTCCATCCCCACATCGGGCAAGGAGTCCTCGAATGAATCGAGCCCCGCCACGGGCGCCACTTCTGCCAGATCCATTGACAGCTCCCGCCGCAGATTCTTGAGCGAGTCAAGGTAAGGCTTGTAGTGCTGCCGCACTCGGAGAGCGCCAAGCTCCACAGATTCCTCGCCAACAGCGCGACGCCAGGGCAAGTGCCCTGCGGCTGTGACCAGGAGATCGACCGGAAATCCAAGCTTGGAAGCGGTTCGTCCAAGCTTGCTCGACACCAACCGATTCCGCTCCCTGCGCGAGAGAATCGCAGGCGAAATTTCGGAGAGAAGCCGTTCAAACTCGGTGCGCCGCCGATGAATCTCCAGGGCGGAGTGGTCAACACGTTCTGCTTTTTTTTGCTCGAGCCCAACAGTTCGCAGTTTTGAAAAAAGCGCGAGCTTCCTGACCTCGAGATTAAGCTCCTTCGCGGCGCGTCGCCGCTTCTCCGCTCGGTACTCCTCAAGCCCCGCGACCAGCCGGTCGAAGTCACCCGAATCGCAAGCCTCCCCCTTCGAGCGATGGAGCAAGGCGTTACGGGCGCTCAGGGCGAGAAGCTCGCCCCGGGCCAACTTCAGGCCGGCGTGCGCCTCAAGTTTCGCTGCAAAGTCGTCAAGTATCTCGCCGGCTACCTGCTTCGACCGTGCCGGGTAGCGGGCCTCGAGCCGATCGATCTTGTTGAGCACTCCATGAAGGTTTTCGGGAGCCTGCGGAAGCTTCCTCAAGAGAGCATAAAGACGCAGGTCCGCATACTTGACGTCGTCGACCAGCACGATGAGCACATCGAGGTGAGGGAAGTGCCTGCCCAAAATCTCGTGGTGAGAAGCCTCCACCGAGTCAAAATCGGGGAAGTCGAGAAGTATCACCCGCTCGAGAGCACGCGTTTCGTGAAGCACCTCGGGCTCGGACAGGTCTCCCCGGGGAATCGACTCCGGCAATTTTGTGGAGCGATGCCGGTAAACAATCACCCGATGGGTCGTCGGGCGGCGGTCGCCGCTCCGGGAGATCTCTGCACCGGCCAGGGCATTGATGAGGGTCGACTTGCCAACTCCTGTACCGCCAATGAGCCCCACCGCGAGGCGGTCGTCGAGGTCTCTTTCGGCGGCGGTGATCACTTCCCACTCTCGCCGCATCATTACCCGAGGTTCAGCAGAAAGAATCAACAACTCTCGGGCAAGCAACTCCCCCACTTCTCGCCACGAAGCTTGAGTGCTGGTGGCTATCACGTCACTGCATCCCCCCCAAGCCGGGTTCGACGGGACTCGGCCGGCGGCGGTGGGGACACTGCCACCGGCACGTTCGCATAGGCCTCGAGAAGAGATTCCCCCTCGGACTCGAGCTGCTCCATGTCTCGGGAAACAGACTCAAATGCTGCTTGCCATGCCACTGTGGAGTCAAGGTACCTCTCGAACCGAGCCTTCCCTGCATCAAGCACCTGCGAGAGAAGCCTCGCTCGCTCGGCACGCGCCATCTTCTCGAACTGCCCCACCTTTTCGCTGGAGACGACCATGCCGACGGCCTTCGCAAAGAGCGGGCTCAGGACGCCATCGGTGGCTGCCTCCAGCAACGTGAAATGCCCCGCCGTGTGAATCTGAATGCCCACAAAAATGCCGTTGTAGATCACCTGCGAGAGGATGAACTTGAGCTTGCTCTCCGTTGTGAGCCTGGACGCCGTATCCCTGGCCTCTCTCTCCAGCCAAGCCCGAAATTCTGCCTCCTTCTCTCTGTGAAGCTCCACGAGCTCCGAATGCGGAATTCGCATCGCGGATGCGACCTCAACGCACAGGAGACACGGACACCTTGCTTCCGACTGAAAATCGGCGCGAGTCTCCTCCACGAGCGAAAGCAGCCTGGACTCGACGACCTGGAATCCCTGATTGCGACTTGCCTCCTCTGGACTGGTCCGCGACGCATCCTTCCGCGAAGGCCACCACTTCCCCGCAAGAAGCCTCAACCCCTCGAAGGGCAGAGCCAGTAGCCGGCGCGGATAGCGAAGAACGTCTATCGCTCGAAGACGCTCAAGGACTCTCTCGTAAACCTCCGCCTTGACGCTCGGGTCGAGCGGTGTCGAGACATCCTCCACGATAGTGGCGCCGGCCCGTTCGAAGCGGTTGCTCAGCCTCACTCGAAGCGCCTCGACACCAGCCAGATATTTCCGCAGAGTGCTGGCAGACGCATCCCAGGACTCAAACAATCTCCTCAGGTCGGCCCGGAACGCCGAGACGAGGAGCGCGCGACACTCGGTTGGCGTACCGAGGATTTCGCTCACACGCTGGCCGATGCGCTGCAGGGCAACGTCGTCGGACGGGATCAAGGTCGCGTCATCAATGGGTCGCTCTCGGATCACTTCAATATCGCTTCTGTGAAACTTGCGATCCAGCCGCGAGCGAAAGTCCAGCTCTGCGCCCTCACTCACGGCCTTGTTGAGCACGATAATCAGTGGTTTATTCTCGGCAGAAATGCGCTCCAGATACTCCCAGGTCGAGTGGTCCGCGTACTTCTGAACATCAGTGACGAAGACGAAGGCCTCGGCCTCGAGGAGAACGCGTTCGGCCTCCTCTCTGTTGTGCTGCTCGACCGAGTCAAAGTCGGGCGTATCAATCAGGACAATGTCTCGCCAGAGGTCGCCTTTACGAATGCGAATGTCCCCTTGCATGCGGGACGAAAGGTCCGAGTGGCTTTCGTGCACGGAGTAAACCGGCCTCATTGTGAAGGGGCGTCTGAAGCCCGCGGGACTCACCACGCTGCCCAGCAGGGAATTGAAGATCTTGCTCTTGCCCACACCTGTCGGACCGAAGAGAGCCAGACGCAACGGCGAGTTGGCGCCTTCAGTTAGCCTCCGCTCAACGTTCGCAAGGGTCTTCGGAAGCTCCGATAACCGAGCAGCCGGCACCTCGAGCCCCCTCGGCAGCTCCATCGCCCCGAGGCGTGTCTTGACACTTTCAATGAGGTCTTTGCCGTGCAAATTCATCTCGCTCAGGCTCACTCCGTCGTTATCGAGCGCAACCCGCGCAAACGGGAGGGCATTATTCGGGTCGATGCAATCGAAGTCAAAGCAACTGCGGATCGGACAGGTCACAAGTTTCCATCTCTGGTGGTCGATAACATTGGCTCAGCGATGCCTCCCGACCCCACTTCACGCCTCGTGTATCTCGGGGATGTTCCCCCTCGTTCAGGCGTCAAGCTGACCCCCGCTCAGCTTCGAGTTGCCGCCTGGATCGGCAGCCGAGGTCGACATGCCGGCCTCTGGGTGCATGGACCTTCTGGCAGCGGCAAGACAACGGCGGTCGCTGCCGCCATACGGACCTGGGATTCAACTTCTTTTTTCGTGAAGCGCATTGCGTGCTTTCAGGGAATGTGCTTCGAGGAGGTGCTCCAGCAAGCAGCAGACCTTCTACAACAGGCTGGAAGCGGGCTCCTCGCAGAAGTCTTGCGCCAACGTACAATGGCGCAGGCCAAGGTCGCCGTTCTACTTGAAGAGCTCAGGAAGACGCAGGTCATCCTCTGGATCGATGACTTCGACCTTCTGCTCCCGGGCATCGGCGGGCTCGAGGGCTTCCTCAAGAGAGTCGCAGCACTGGCTGGCGGCAGCGGTCGAATCATCCTTACTTCCGAACACCCTCCGCCGCCGGAGCTCCTGTGCAGCATGGAATGCGTCGCGGTCGATTGGGAGAACAGCCCGTTCGCGTCGAGGTGGGGATTCACGGGAGGCGGGGACATTCGAGCGGCCTTCTCGTCGGCTCTGGGAAACACGCTTCGACACTTGAGCGAGAGCGCGATCTCAGTCCTGTACGCCGCCTCGGCGCTCCCGCCTGAACCAAGTCGCCAGGCGCTGCGTGAGGTCTTGGCATCCCTGCAGGTGGAGCTTGTGCTTCGTTGCCCGGAGGACGATCCACCCTTGCTCGAGCTGGAAAGCCAGGGCCTCGTTACGCTCGCGGCGCCCAAAGGAGGGCTCGACCCTGCCTCCGGTCCGCCACTGAGCGTTCCGGCACTCGTGCGCGAACTCATGGCCAAGGAACTCCGCTCATCGGCCCCCAGTGCCTGGGCAACTCTCCAGGTGGCCATCGGCACGTACTTTGTCCGCCTCGGAAGCAAGTCAAAAGAGCTCTGGCACTTGGTAAACGGATGGCGAGCCTTCTTTACCGCGAAAGAATACGATGCTGCCTATGAGTTGCAAAAGACCTTCGTCGAGGAGCTCCTTCAGCGAGGATCGACCGACCTAGCACGTCTTGTTCTAGAGGAGACCACGAGGACTTCCACCGGGCTGCGGCGTGCCGTGGCGCTCGGCAATCTCGCCATCATCCGCAAGAATTGTGGCGACCTGAGCGGAGCACTGAAGCTCTATGAGCAAGTGCGTGAAGAGTTCGAGTCGCTCGACGACTCTGCCAATTTGGCGCGAGTTCTTCACCAAATCGGGAACACACAGTACGTGATGGGCAACTACGAAACCGCAACGGAAAGCTACGAGAGTTCGCTCGAGATTTCGAACGCTCTCGGCGATCTGAAGGTCGCGGCGGCGACGCAAATCCAGGTGGCCAACGTGCACTACATGCAGGGCGATCGCACCCGAGCTCTCGCTGTATATCTGGAGGCTCTTGACAATCCCCGGGTAAGCGAGGACCACGGGCTCTCGGCTGCCGTGAACCTGCAGATTGGTCAAATCCATCTACTTGAGAAACACTACCTGGAGGCCGACCTCTACCTCAAGGAGGCCGAGAGGAGGGTGCGGCCAGCTGACGACAGACGTAGCCTTGTCAAGATTCTCCAGGCACAGGCAATGCTGGCCCGTGAGCGCCGTGAGTATGACCGCGCACGTGTCATCTACGATCAGGCGACCGAGGCTGCCAGGGCCCTGGGAGATCACGTCGAGGCGGCTACCAACCTGGTTCTTACAGGCGAACTTGAAGAGGAGAGGCTTCACTTTACGGAAGCGCTTCGGTGCTACCTCCAGGCCCAGGATTCCATTGGCGGCACAGTGCCCGGGGCACCTGAGCCCATCGAAGTCGTGCGTCGGATCGAGGACCGATTGACTTCGCTACGGGCAAACCTCGGCCCTCAAGGGGCAACGAAGGCGGAAGCGTCGGCCAGAGCCAAGCAGGCGCAGAACACGGCGCCCCCTCCTTCCTCACTCGGAGGGAAGTCCTGACGCGTAATGGTTAGCCGATAAACCCTTCAACGCGGCCACGGCCGCCTCCATGAACAAGTACTCCCAGATCAGCTCCGAGCGTCCAGCCACCGCTGTTGGCAGCGGGTGCCGGTGAGAGCCGATCACCGCACTCATTGGTTTCAGGGCGAAGACTTGGCTGCTGCCCACAGGTGGGTTGCGACACCAAGCCGGTCAAGTCGTTGTAAACCAGCGTCGCAGCTCCTGTCTAGCACCAAGGGCACCAAGGCTCCATTCTCTTCGCTATTCGGTCCTGCCCGCGCCCGTCGGTTCTTGACAGCAACCTTCGCATCCCACACCGCCACTCACGGCCATGCACCCCGATAGGATTGCCGCTCGGCTGAGGTCCTGGTTCAAGAACCGATCGTGAACGTTTTGCGCAGCGTTGGGCCTTCCATTCATCACGGACGGCCTCTACACCCAGTATCACCTCGCCACGAAGGATCACCTCCCTTCCGTCAGTTTCGCAAGTACAGAATATGAAGCTCGCGTCGGTATCATGGGCCACGAGGACCATGACCACGATTCTTCGCATCATGGGCAATCGCGGCTGGATCACGCACCGCAGAGTGTCTCCGTACCCGAACCGCGTTTGACTCAGATTCTTGTAGTCACCGCGACGGTTCCGTACACCGCACCTGAGCGCGAGCCCAAGCTGCGGCCTCAAGGGAACAACCCGAAATCGACCTTGTCCAGGAGTTACAGCAGATTGCGTCCACTCGACGCGACGTCATGCGGGAATGGACGCGGCTGTCTGTTCATGTTCGTGGGGGAGTAGCCTGTCCGCCCGGTTCACAACCTCACACTCTGCAACCGCAGGGCGTTCGAGATGACCGAGACGGAGCTCAGGCTCATTGCAGCGCCTGCAAGGATCGGACTGAGCAACAGGCCGAAGACCGGGTAAAGCACCCCCGCCGCCACCGGAATACCGAGCGCGTTGTAGAGAAAGGCGAAGAATAGATTCTGCCGGATGTTCCTCATCGTGGCGCGACTGAGACGGATGGCCCTGGCAATGCCGCGCAGGTCACCTTTCACGAGCGTGACGCCCGCGCTTTGCATGGCGACGTCGGTGCCTGTACCCATTGCGATGCCGACTTCTGCTTCGCTCAGTGCCGGCGCATCATTGATGCCGTCGCCGGCCATCGCAACGTGTCTTCCTTCCGCGCGCTGCTTTTGGACATGGGCAGCTTTCCCGGCGGGTTCAATCTCAGCTTCCACGGCATCGATGCCGAGCACCCTGGCCACCGCGGCTGCAGTGCGGCGGTTGTCGCCGGTAAGCATGACGAGCTTCAAGCCGAGCGTGTGGAGCTCGCGAATTGCTTCGGATGTGGTCGATTTGATCGGGTCGGCGACGGCAAGGACTCCGGCCGGCTTGCCATCCACGGCAACAAATACTGCGGTCTTGCCCTCTTCTTGAAGTTTGACGGCCAAGGCCTCCAGCGGCTCCAGGCCAGTGATCCTCTCGGTTCGCAGAAAATCCGGTTTCCCGATCATCACCGCACGACCAGCAACAGTGCCGAGCACTCCGCACGCCGTCACAGAGCGAAAGTCCTTCACAGCCTCCAGATCGATTCTCTGCTCCTTCGCACCCTTCACAACCGCCGCGGCAAGCGGGTGCTCGCTGCTCTGCTCCAATGAAGCAGCGAAGCGCAGAAGATCGTTTGGATCGAGGCCCCCGGTCGGCAGGACATCGATCAACTTGGGTTTGCCCTCCGTGAGCGTGCCCGTCTTGTCCACGACGAGCGTGTCGATTTTCTCCAATCGTTCGAGGGCCTCGGCGTTCTTCACAAGCACGCCTTCCTGCGCGCCTCGTCCAACGCCGATCATGATGGACATGGGTGTAGCCAGGCCGAGGGCGCACGGGCAGGCAATAATGAGGACTGCGACGGCGTTGACGATGGCGTGTGCGACCCTTGGCTCCGGCCCAAGCCACATCCAGAAGGCGAAGGTGAGCACCGAAATGATCAACACAGCCGGAACGAAAATGCTCGCGACCCTGTCAGCGAGGCCCTGAATGGGAGCACGACTGCGCTGGGCTTCAGCGACCATGCTCACGATCTGGCCAAGCAACGTGTCACTTCCGATCCGTTCGGCGCGGAGGACAAAACTGCCGGAGCCATTGACGGTGCCGGCGATGACTTTGTGACCGACCTTCTTTTCGACCGGGAGTGGCTCACCAGTAATCAGCGACTCTTCCACGCTGGAGTGACCCTCAACTATCTCGCCATCAACGGGCACCCTGTCACCTGGAACCACTCGCAACCAGTCGCCGACTTTCACCTGGTCGAGCGGGACTTCATTGTCGCCCCCCGGTGCGACTTGCCGCGCCGTGGGCGGCGCGAGATTCAGCAATGCCTTGATGGCGCTGCCCGTGCGGCTGC
>SXIK01000047.1 GCA_005772855.1 Planctomycetia bacterium
CCCCTGGGGATACCGCTTCGAAGCACTCTCGGCGTCCACCGCGTAAATGCTTGCCAAGTCCTTGGCGATGGACAGCCGTCTTCGTACACGCACTGCGACAGGCGATCTGCCCGTCGCCCGGGCTTGTCGCGCTGATCGAGGCGACCACCAACGGCGAGCTTGATCGCGCTCTCGATGATGGGCGACGTGCCCGCATCCTCCAATCAGCGCGCCTGCAAGCGTTGCTAAGACGATGGATATTAGGTTAACGACTATGCGGACCCTCCCCCACGAGAGAAATGGGTGGCGTCTTTGGGCAGTCTATTTCCCGGATGGATCCAAGATTCGACACACTGACCCCACCCACGCGCGGTGCACGACCTCCTCGCTTGAGCCTCAGGCCCTGGCAGGAAGCAGGCCCGTGCCAAATTACGGTGGGAAATTGCTCAAGATCGCCTCCCTCAGCCTGAGTTCCAATATGTGCCCCAATCCAGAATCCAGATCACCAACATCCGCCGAGGAGACCCTCACACGGTTCAGCACGCCCCAGGCTGCCGCCAAGTATGCCCGCTCACTCGGTGGCACGGCGACGCACGCGCGGGAGCTGCGCTCGATCTCGAACGCTCTCAAAGCCGTTCCGGCTCAATCGCTCGTGCTCGATCTCCCCTGCGGCACAGGTCGGCTCTTGCCTGCACTTGTCTCGTGGGGCTTTCGCGTGACGGAAGCCGACTCCTCCCTCCACATGGTGGAGCACGCCCGGGACCTTGCAAGAAAGCAGGCGCTCAAGACCGCCGAAACCTTCGTCGTTGCAAGTGTCTTCGAGACTGGATTTCCGGACGCTTCCTTCGACGCTGTGGTCTCAAACCGACTCTTCCACCACTTCCGGGAGAGGGAAGTACGTCGCAAGGCGCTCTCCGAGCTACGGCGAATCTCTCGAGGGCCCATCGTGGTGTCCTTTTTCTCCACACGTTCCATCGATGCGGTTTATTTCCGGCTTCGCAACGTGCTCCGGGGCAAAGCGCCGACCGATCGAATCCCCATTTCTCCTGCTGACTTCGAGGAGGACGCACGCGCCGTGGGACTGAAGGTTGCCCGATGGATCGCGCCGAGGCCCTGGGTCTCGAAGCAGCACTATGCCGTTCTCCTGAGAAGCTAGAACCTGTCGATCCTTTCCGCTGTACTGAAATGCTCCACCGGCTCCTGAAGAACCTTTCGCAGGATCAATTTGAGGATCTGACGCGTGACGCCAAAGTCATGACGAGTGACCGTGTCGGACCGAAACTGCTCCGCACGACCGACGGGCGATGCGTGAAGCTTTTCCGACGCCGTCACCTGCTGACTTCTGGCCTACTCTTCCCGCCAGCGCTACGTTTTTATCATGCTGCGCGGCGGTTGGCTCGGCTCGAAATTCCGTCGGTGTCGGTGGAGGGCGCCTACCGGGTACCCGCCCTCGCACGCCACGTCGTTGTCTATGGGGAGCTTGCGGGAACCACCCTTCGCGAAACAATTCTCGATCCCTCTCGAAGCGAGGCGACACTTCAGGACCTGGCGCGCTTCCTGGCGCGTCTTCACCGCTCGGGCGTTTACTTCCGGGCGATCATTTTGGCAACGTGCTCGTGCGCCCGGAGGGCGGCCTCGCCCTCCTCGACATTTCTGAGTGCCGGTTCCGGCCGTGGAGACTCAGCCCCGGCCTCCGCGCCCGTAACTGGAAGCCTCTCTTCTCGAAAGAGGAGGACGCAGCTGCGCTTCAATCCTTCGGGCTCGAACGTTTTCTCGCGTCTTACCTCCAGTCGAGCGGACTCGAGGGCAAAGTACGGCGTCGATTTCTGACTCTGCTGGCCCGGATCCGGCCTGAAATGCGAGCACCGGTGGAGGCGATGGGCAAGGAATCCGACTGACGCTTCCAGGCAAGGCCTACGGTCTGGGCCCGTCGGGCAGGAGAAGCTCGTTGGCCTTGGTTGCCGAAATCTCGAGATCTGTCCCGGAATCCCACGCGCTCGGCGGCCTCGCACCCGAGGCATACAAGGACTCCATGGGCTCCCAGACGGCGTCGACCCGATCGCTGAAGAGATCCCCTATCAAGAGGTCGGTGACCTTTCCCTTGAGCTCTGGATAGTTTCGTACGAAGTTACCAAAGCTGAAGCCGTTGTAATACTCGCACACGAGCCGCCGCATCCGGTCCACGCCCTTGTTGAAGGCCCCCCCCCACCGGCCAAGCTGGGCGGCCGAGAGGTCCCCGGCCTGCAGACCATCCGCGACAGCATCGGCCGCCATCTCGCCCGATCGCAGCGCCAGGAGCACGCCGGATGAGTAGAGCGGGTCGAGAAACCCGAAGGCGTCGCCCACCAACACCCAACCGTCACCGGAGACCTCTCTGGAGCGGTAAGAGTAGTCCTTCGTGGCAAAGTAGCCCGTCACTCGCCGCGCCCCGGACACTCGATCCTTCACCACAGGACACTGCTCGACCTCCTCGTTGTAGGTCTCTTCGTGCTTGCCACGCCGCTGGAAAAGGTAGTCGAAGGGGGCGACGACTCCGACGCTCACGCGATCCTGGTGCAGAGGAATGTACCAGAACCACCCTTGCTTGCCAGGAGTCTGGATCACGATGGTCGCGCCTTCGTCCCGGCCGAGGTCACGATAAGCTCCTTCCCAGTAGGTCCAGATCGCGCCCTTGTTGAGCACAGGATCCCAGATTCGAAGCTTGAGCTTGTTTTGTATCAAACCGCTCTGACCAGTGGCGTCCACGACGACGCGAGGCCGAACCTCACGGACGCCCTCGGGCGACTGGACCTTCACCCCCACCGCGCGGTTGTCCTCGAACAGAACATCGAGCACGCGTGCTCCCTCGTGAACCTCAACTCCGTGCTCTCGAGCGTTCTCGAGCATCATCTGGTCGAACTCACTTCTGACGACCTGCCAGGTCTGCGAGCACTCGTGCGGCTTGTTCTCCGAGAAGTAAAAGGGCGCAGAATGCCGTCCGTTGGCGCTCACGAATTGCACGCTGTGCTTGCGCACAAAATGGCTTCTCTTGAGCTTGTCGAGCATGTTAAGGCGCTGCAGCACCCAGTAGGTCTCGGGAATAAGTGATTCACCGATGTGAAACCTCGGGAACCGCTCTCGCTCGAAGAGTTGCACTCGATACCCGCGCTGCGCGATGAGGGTCGAGACGGTGGAGCCCGCCGGACCACCCCCAATGACGACGACATCCGGGTGGGACTTGAAGGAGGCAGTAGAGTCTTGCATCAGTTAGGTCCTGTGAATTTCGTTGTGCCCTACTTGAGTCATCGCCACTGACTGTTCTCACTCTCATGGGGTTCACGAGCGGCCTTCAGGAGCACGCAAAGTCGCTTCAAGTCCGCGGCCGCCATGTGACCCAGTTGCCTCGCATGGCACTCCTCAAGTGGCTGGGCGATTTCGTCAAGCAACGCAACTCCCGGGCGGGTGATGGTAATCCGCACGATACGACGGTTGTTGGCCGGGCGCTCCCTCAGAATGAGGGCACGCACCTCGAGCTTGTCAAGCATCCGCGTGATGTCAGGCGCCCGCGAAACAAGCCGATTTGCAAGCACGAGCGTCTGCAAGCACCCGGGGTGCTCGGCCCGCAGGAGCCGAAGCACGTTGTACTGCTGAGGTGTCAGATCGTACCGAGCGAAGATCTCGTCCTCGAGAATTCGAAGCCGATCATAAGTCCTCCAGACATTGAGGAAGACCTCCTGCTCGAGCGAATCGAATCGAGCTGTGCGGCGTGTGGTACGCGGCTTGACGATGAACATGTCACAAGGATACTCTGCCCAACAATACTTGTCCAAACAGAAGATTTTGGAGCCAATCGCCTTGGGGGTCTCAGCAATGCCCTATCCATCACGGACCCGAACCCGTATCCAGCGTGGATTTCACCTCGCACTCAGCTTACTGTATTGACCTCATTTCAAATTTCTCAATTTCAAGAACTCCATGAGCCGATACTCCTCTGCGCGACTCATCGCCCTTCTCGCCATGACACCGCCATTTTCGACCACTTTCTGTTCCCCACTCGAAACGAGCACTGACCCCGTGAGCGCGGCCCGTCAGTTTGTCCTCCAGCACGACTCGATGATACGTCCCCTCGAGAAGGCCATGAACCTGGCCTGGTGGAATGCGAACACCACCGGCCGGGACGAGGATTTCCACGCCAAGGAGGAGGCGCAGAACAAGATCGACGCCGCGCTGGCCGACCCTGCCCGTTTCGCCGAGTTGAAGCGTACCCGTGAGATCCTCAAGAAGAAGGCGGGCATCGATCCACTCCTCGAGCGCCAGATTGAGGTTCTCCATCTCCAGTACCTCGAGAAACAAGTGGATCCCTCGCTGCTGAAGGCCATGGCTGCCAGATCGAACGCCGTCGAGAAGGCTTTCAACGTCTATCGCGCCAGGGTTGATGGCAAGGAGATGAGTGACAGCGAGGTGCGCAAGGTCCTGAAGGCGTCAAGGGACTCGGTCTTGCTTCGCAAGGTGTGGGAAGCCTCGAAGGCCGTGGGCGTGGCCGTCGAAAGCGACTTGAAGGAACTGGTATGCCTGCGCAACCAGGCGGCGAAGCAGCTTGGGTTCAAGAACTTCCACGCGATGATGCTCGAGCTGAATGAGCAGAAGCAGGAGAGCGTGATCGCCCTCTTCGACGAGATCGACGAGCTGACTGGCGAGCCTTTCCGAACCATGAAGGCCGAGATCGACGCGAAGCTGGCAACGGCCCATGGCATCTCTCCTGCCTCCTTGAGACCCTGGCACTACCAGGACCCCTTCTTCCAGGAGTCGCCGTCGATCTACCAGACTGACCTCGATTCCGCCTTCAAGGAGGCTGACATTCTGCAGCTTTGCCGGCAGTTTTACGGGTCCATTGGACTTCCCATCGACGACGTCATCGCCCGCAGCGATCTCTACGAAAAACCCGGGAAGAGCCCCCACGCCTTCTGCACCGACATTGACCGGGAAGGTGACGTGCGCGTCCTCGCCAACATTGTCCCGAACGAACGCTGGATGAGCACCATGCTTCACGAGCTCGGCCACGCGGTCTACTCGAGCAAGAACATCCCTCAAAGCATGCCCTACGTGCTTCGCTCGGAAGCACACATCCTGACCACGGAAGGGATCGCGATGCTCTTTGAGAGGTTCTCGTCGAAGGCGGTATGGCTCTTGGCTCACGGCGTCAAGATCGCGGACTCCAAGGCCTTCGAGGACACCGCAGTGCGCATGCGCCGCAATCGGCTCCTTATCTTTGCCGCATGGTGCCAGGTCATGCTCCGCTTTGAGAAAAGCATGTATGAAAAGCCCGAGCAGGACTTGAACCAGCTCTGGTGGGACCTGGTCGAGAAATACCAGCTCCTCAAACGTCCCGAGGGCCGCAGCGCCCCGGACTTCGCCAGCAAGATTCACATCGTGAGCGCCCCCGCGTACTACCACAACTACCTGATGGGGCAGCTCTTCGCCTCGCAACTCCACGCCACGATCTCAAGCGAGGTCTTGAAAGTGGCTCCGGCGGCCGCCAGCTACGACGGCCACCCGAAGATCGGTGAATTCCTCAAGCTAAGGGTCTTCGCCCCGGGCCGATCCCTTCCGTGGAACGACCTGACCCGGTTTGCCACAGGCGCAGAGCTCAACGCGAAGGCATTCGCAGCCGAGATTGGGCGATAAACCGGAGAGGCTACGCCAGGTAGCCCTTGATCATCTCCAGATACCGCTTGCAGACGGCGCGCATGTCGCCCTGGTACTTGTCCTGCTCGATCGAGAGGTAGCCGCGGTAGTTTGCCATCTTGAGAGTGTCCACGATCGCCTTGAAGTCCATGACACCCTCGCCGAAAAAAACAAAGCTCCGCATCTGAGCATCAAGGTCCCGCATGTGGACATTCATGAGATGGGCCTTCACCTTGTGGATTGCCATGGGCGGGTACTCCCGGCCAAGAAGCGTCCAACCCGTGTCGAGGTTGTATCCCAGGTCCGGGTCGCGAATCACATCCCAGAGCCTCAGGAAACTCGATGAGTCCGCCAGCAGGCAGTGAGGGTGGGGCTCCACGGAAAGCTTGAGTTCAAGCTTCTTCACTCGCTCAAGGCAAGCCTGGGTCGTGTCGACGTAAACCTGCCAGACCCTCTCCCAGTCGAAGCCCTTGGCGATCCCGATGTGGAACTTTTCCCCGGGCTTCGGGTTCGAAAGGTCGAAGTAGCGCGGTAGATAACCGCCCGGCCCAGTGAGCTCTCGCGCCCACGGCGCAACGAGGTTAATCCTGGGCGCACCAAGCTTCTTTCCGATCACGCAGCCGGCCTCGAAGAAGTCGAGGTTCTTCTTCCGCTCCTCGGCGTCAAGGCTCGAGAGTCCCTCGACGACGGACTCGAAGATAGCGAACTGCGTCAATGCGAGCTTGTGTTTTTCAAGTCGGCTGCGGAGATCCCCGATCTTCTTGTCGGTCCAAAAACTCTTGATGTCCTCCCGGGCAAGCAGCACCAGCTCCGTGCCCTCGAAACCGATGTCGCCGATTGTGTTGATGGCATCGGTAGGATCCTCGCCACGCTTGAAGCTGTGGAGGCACCAGCTCACGCAACCGATCTTGGCCCGCTCGGAGGCGGCCGCCAGTGACGGAGTGGGGAGAAGAGGGGCGGCGGGCACGGCCTTTTCCGACGGCGCCTTCTCCGAAGAAGTTTTTTCCTCGCCGAATGCGAGCGGCACCGATCCCAGGGTACAAGCGGCGCCAACAGCCTTCACGAAACCCCTGCGTGTGATATCAAATTTGCCTTTCATGGCGTTACGCTACCGGCCCCGGAAAGGAGACTCTTCTGCAGCGTCTCAGCCTCCCTGGGGTCGGCAACATTGTCGGAGTGGCAGACGGCTCTCTCTCCCTTGTGGGCCAGCTTGTGAATCCCGGCCGGCGTAAGAACGCCTCGCTTACTCAGGATCTCTTGCTGCGCAGCAGTCAGCTCCTTCGAGCGGACCGGCAAGCCCCGGCTGTACCCCTCGGCCTTGCCGGATGAGAACTCCACGATCTCCTTCGAGATCCGAACCGAACACCAGTCGTGTCCGCACATGGCACAGAAATCAGTGTCAACGTCGAGGTCCTCGTCGTGATACGCACGAGCGGTGTCGGGGTCAAAGGAGAGCTCGAAGTGCCTCTCCCAGTTGAGAGCTGCGCGCGCCTTCGTGAGCTCGTCGTCGCGATCCCGGGCGCCGGGGATCCCCAGCGCCACGTCCGCGGCGTGGGCCGCGATCTTGTAGGCGATGCATCCTTGCTTCACGTCGTCCTTCTTCGGAAGGCCCAGGTGCTCTTTCGGCGTAACGGAGCAGAGCATCGAGGCTCCGTGATAGCCTGCCTGCGTGGCGCCGATGCAGCTCGTGATGTGGTCGTAACCCGGGAAAATATCGGTCACGAGTGGGCCAAGTACATAGAATGGGGCGCCGTGGCAGATTCGCCGCTGGAGCTTCATGTTGTACTCGATCTGGTCCAGGGGGACGTGTCCGGGTCCCTCGATCATGACCTGCACGCCCTTCGCCCACGCACGCTCGGTGAGTTCGCCCAGGGTGCGCAACTCAGCGAGCTGCGCTTCGTCGGTAGCATCGGCGAGCCCACCAGGCCGCAGGCCATCCCCCAGGCTGAAGGACACATCGTACTGGCGCATGATGTCGCAGATTTCGTCGAAGATCTCGTACATCGGGTTCTGCTTGCGATGAGTCAACATCCATTTCGCCAGAAGGCTTCCGCCACGCGACACGATGCCGATCAAACGCTTCTGAATCAGGTGCAGGTGCTCCCGGAGAACACCGGCATGGATCGTGAAGTAGTCGACACCTTGCTTTGCCTGGTGCTCGAGGCCTTTCAGAATCAGGTCGTGCGTCAGATCCTCGATCCGCCGACCGATAATCATTGAGTAGATTGGAACTGTGCCGATCGGGACCGTGGAGTTGCGAAGGATCGCCTCGCGGCAGGCGTCGAGGTCGCCACCCGTTGAAAGATCCATGATGGTGTCGGCCCCCCAGCGTTCGGCCCAGCGGAGCTTCTCGACCTCCTCGTCGGTGCTCGAGCTCACGGGCGATGCGCCCATGTTGGCGTTGATCTTGGTCTTCGACGCCCGCCCAATGCACATGGGGTCCAGAGAGTAGCTCAGGTGAACCTTGTTGGCCGGGATGATCATGCGTCCCGAGGCCACCTCGGCTCGCACTTGCTCCGCCGTCAAGTGCGGCTCCCGCTCGGCAACTCGACGCATCTCGAGGGTGACCACCCCGGCTCTCGCGTGCTCGAGCTGCGTCACCGGCGTACGCCCGGGTTCATTGGGCCAGTCCATTGCGGTCACCCGGGACGGAGCGGGCATGCCAGGGGAGTCGGGCGAAGAAAAGGAGTAAGGGCCGCCGAGGTTCGGCTTCCTGGCAAAACTGCCAGGCGAAGTACCCTCACGACGAGTGGAAGGATTCCCACCGATAGGAGGAAGCTCAAATGTAGATTCAGTCACTGTGCGCCTTTCCGTGAAGTCACAACCATAACAACCGGAAGCGCCACCGAGCGATCAGGCGCGGGCGAGCCGATCGGGCCAGGCCACTCCTGGCGGGAACTTTGGCCAGCGCTCGCATTCCCTACGCCGGTACGATCCGGTTCAGGTTCCAAGGGTCTATTCTCAGCCTCCGGGGAGGCACCCCTAGCGACAAACTAATAAGCAGTAGGGTAGGAGCCTGGGAAATCGAGATCAAGGGAATTGTGAGCGAAACACTTTTCCTGACCAGAATTGTGGTAACTACGCACCGAGAGCGTGAGCCATGTTCTCCTCGCGGCGGAGCAAGACCCTACTCGCTCCGCTCGGGCAGCGAGCCTTCACGTTCTTTCCGGAGAAACGGAGCAGCCCCTGGGAAACTCTGGCGGGAATCGCGACGGGAAGGTGACACCCCAAATCGTGCCGAACCACCTAAAATCTGAGCGTCACACCCACCTTGGCGGTAAGATCCGACTGGATCCACGTGAGGTCACCGCCGTCCCTGTCGATATTTTGGTTAAGAACCAGGAAAGCCTTGGTCCCTGGGCGGAGCTCCCAGGTTATCCGGCTCTGGAAGCCGACCGCGTCGGAGATATTGTCATACTGGAGGAAGTTGCTCCAGCCAAGGTCGGGCGTCAAGCTCGCCTGGATTCGCACGGAGGCGAGGCGTGTGTCAAAGTCCCCTTGCGGTAGTTGGATCCTGTTCAGCGAGTACCCAAGCTGAAACACGAGATAACGAATCGGCTTCAAATTGATCTCCGCTGAGTAGCTCTGCTTCGTCCCGTCGTAGAACTCCCCCAAGCCGTAGTCGAGCTCCAGCGCGATCGTTCGCTTCGAGGCGGTTTCAAAACCAAACTGATACTCGGGCCACCAGTAATCGCCGGGGGGAATGATGACACCGGGTGAAATCTCGAAGGGCTCCACGGGCGAGTCGAATTTACCGAGTACTTTTGCGTAGACGGAGTCCCCGCTATGGAAGCTAACCAGTAGCGGATAAATGATGTGGGAGGCAGTCTCAAGCCTGTCCGAGAGGTCCGTGTAATGGCTGTTCAAGTAGACGAAGTAGAGCTGGCGAACGGATTCGATCGCTCTTGGCCGAGGCCTGTACCTGAAGGAGCTCAAATAGGCCCGCACGCCCTTGCGGGGCAGAAAGCCAAGAGCGGGATTGAAGTCCTCTTCAACCTGGTAAAACTCGGCACCCACGCTGTAAAGATCGTCCCCCAAAGACAGGTTTGAGCCAAAGGACTTGTTGTCAGCATTCGCCATACCTTCGGTAAAGCTTCCCAACAAGAAGGCATTGCCTTGCAACACATCGCCACCCCAGAGCTTCGAGGTGCGGTAGCCAACATCGGTGCCAACGGTAAGATTCTCGCTCTCCGAGTTGGGATCGCCGTGCGTCGCGATGAGTCCAACAGAGGACTGCTCGAGGACGTTCTTCGAGACTCGGCCGACGAAAGCATTCTTCATGTCGAGGCCATTGTTTTCCTCGAGCAGTGCGTCCACCACGCCGAGATTGAAACCGCCCACTCGACCCGTAAGCTTTCCGGCCGCCACGATGGGCACAATTTCGCCCGAGGAGCTCAGGCCAATGCGCCGGCTGAAGAAAGGTAGCACGGGTGATGAGTCGCTGAGCCCGCCGAAGCTGAAAATTCCCGAGTCCTCGAGAAAGAAGGCCCGCTTTTCCGGGAAGAAGAGGGGAAATCGCGACAGGTTGATCTGGCGAGCGTCCACTTCGGTCTCGGCGAAGTCGGTATTGTAGCTCAAGCTCGACGTCAGGTTCGGCGTGATGCGGTAGCGAAGGTCCGCGCCGAATTCTGACGTGAAGTCGCTGTCCTGCTGGTCATTCTGATAACTGTAGCGCCCCAGCACGTACGGTATCATGTCCAGCCCCACGCCCTGTTGGAGCCCCTTCAACCCAGCAAGATTCCCCGCCTCGGAAACGTTGTAGGTAGCGATCTCGGGCCTCGATGACATCCATCGATCCTCTTGATTCAAGCGACTGATGCCTCTGAGTAGGTTAAAACCCCAGGTCTCGATGCCTGGATCGAAGCTCACGGTCTTGAAGGGAATGGCCATCTCGGTTTTCCAACCTTCGGAATCGATTGTGGAAGCGGCTACCCAGATGCCGTCCCAACTGGTGTTCTCGTTGACATTGTCGCTGATCAGCGCATCGCCACGAGCTCCATTGGGGTTGACGATAAACTGGTAGCCGTTCCTGCGGTCGAGGAAGGTGTCGATCGCGATAACGACATGGTCGTCCGACTCGATACTCCCATCGTGAACCATCTCCAGGGCCACGATCTCGCTTGGACTCGGATCATGGCAAGCAACCCCGACATAAAGGAACTCCGAGTCGTAAACGATTCGAAATTCGGTGCGGAAGCTTGGCTCGACTCCCTGGTAGGGAAGAATCTGGAAGAGCGGTCCGCCGTCTTCGGCCACTTTCCAACATTCATCGTTGAGCCGGCCATCCACCAGGGGACCGTTTTCGACACGCACCGCGGTAATGGTACGCAGTTGATCAGCCCACGGGCTCTTCCGCAGCTCCTGCGGGACCGGCTCCTTGCGCAAAACCTCCGACTTCTTGCGAGTTTCGCCGGGAACGCGCGGAAGTTCGAGTGGCTTGGGAACGTCACCGGCGGGAAGAATGGACGCACAGCACCAGGCCATGGCACCGAGCAGGAGTGGGATCGTTCTTTCGGGGGGCAGCACCGAGGCCATATGAATACCTTCGAGACGGAAGAGAATAAAGACATTACACCCTGGAGTGGAAAGCCGTCTGGGCCATGATTGCGGCCCCCAGGAGCAAGGCAGCAAAGATCAACGGCGTTGCCTCGCACAGCTCGGCGCGCGCACGGGTAGGACAGGCTGCCGAAGTCTGGGCAACGAAGAATGTCCTCCCGCACCGCGATGGACAGAGACTCCACTGTCACGAGCGATTCTGTTCGGGATTCCAACAAAAAAAGCTCTGAAATAGAGCTTCGAGCTGCAACTTCTCTCATTTTGGAAGAGACCCTTGAATCGTCTTTGACTTCCTGTTAAAGGCCTATCCGATCGTTGCAGTGGTCCAACGATTTTCGGGAAAAAGAGGAACGGGTCTCCTGACCTGCGTGAATGCTGCCGTGATTGCGGCTTGCACCTCGCAGCCTTTTAAAAGAGGGAAGAATGAACCCAAGTATTTTTCGGATGGCATCGTGGAAATTTGCCGGCTCCGGGCTGGCGCTGATCGGCGTGAGTGCGATGCTCCTGGCGCCACTCGTATCAACCCGTATCAAGGCGGCAGACCTGAATCCGATTCTCGGCGTTGACTGGATTCCCGGCGACTGCGACCAGGACGGAAAGACAGGACTTGCCGATGCAATTCGGTTGATTGGCTACCTTTTCCACGGGCAAATCAAATCGATTTGCGCTCCGCTTTGCGATTCAAACGGCGATTCGCGTATTGACGCGGCAGATCCAGTGCGGCTCTTGAACTTCCTTTATACTAGCTCGTGGCTTCGACCGTATGCCCACGACCCCCGAGAAGTCTGCGACCGCCTTGACAACGATTGCGATGGAATCGTTGATGAGAACTGTGTTCCGCTGCCAGATGCAACGGTCACCCTGAGCTGGGATGAAGTCACTCTCGACGTTCAAGGGAAACCGGAGAAGATTCTGGGCTATCGCATTTACTTTGGCGAGACTCCCGGGCGTTACCCGCACGTCCTCTACGTTGGCAAGGTGATCACCCATCAAGTCAATGGCCTCTTCGCAGGCAAGACGTACCATTTCGCCGTATCCGCTCATGACGCGTCTGGCAACGAAAGCGCGCTTTCCAGCCCTGTTTCTTCCACGGCGAAATAGCGAGCCCCGGCTGTCGTTTCAGGAAGGGTGTTCAAGTTTCCTGCTGCGATTCACTGGAACGCACAGGCAGCACCCGACGCGGCGACCTGTAGCGTGAGGTTGTCGAGCCCGTGTTGAGAACATGCCTCGACGAGTGTGCCCACGACCGCAATAGCCACTGCCGTCCCCAGGACTCCTTGCAGGGTGGGAAACGGCTCAGCAGCCTCGAACCACAGCACGATCGCGGAAGCCATGAAAGCAGCGATGAAGACCGCGGCGCTCCCCTCGAGCGAGCGCTCGCTCCGCACCCCCACTCCCAGGCTGGGCGCGCAGTAGTGGTGCCTTCCGAAACGAATTCCGATCGGCTCAGCAATGGCGTCTGCAAAGCCACTGACAGCAAAGCCAACAGTGCTGAATCGGCCAAAGAGCGCCGTTGAAAGGATCCCTCCCACCGCCGTCGAGACAAAGGGCAAGACTATGTAGAGCGAACGTCTCGGCGCATCCGACTCCCGAGCCAGGGCTTCGTAGAGTGCACACCCTTCACCGAGACCCAGAACAAGGAGCACGTAAAGCCCCACAATGCCTCCGAGAAGGTTGACCGCCTCGAAGCCAAGGCGGTGAGAGAGAAACGCGGCCGCGGAGAAAATCGTGAAGTGAAAGATCTTTCGGGTATCCCCCGTCCTGAGGCCGTGTCGAGCCTTGAGCCAGCCCGAGATCGCTCCAGCCGACAGCACCAGAGCCGCAAGGCCAGGGGCAAGCCAGAGGCAGGTCTCAAGACCCGGTAGCGTTGGGGACCACACGGGTCACGAGTATACTCCGACGCTGCAGGAAACGCGCTCCGAGGCGTCGCTTCTCAAGAGTTTTCACCTACGTGACAACGTTGGAACTCGTCGAGCTGAATTGCCGTTGTGGGAATTGGCTCGCTCACGCGAAGAATTATCCTCCATGGGTGTTGTCATTTTTCTTCTTTGAGCTAACGGCTAACTGTCATCTAACTGTCATCTAACCATCCAGGCCACAATGGCTTTTGCAGAGTTCGGTTCGAGCCCTAAAATCAGCGACTTGTTTTTTTCTCCCCACTTCACCAGAGAGAGTAACAGGTAGCGTGAGCCTCCATCTCCCGAGAGCAGCGGGCTTCTTGGCCCCCCTGACCATTTCCCTGGGCTTGTGCCTGGAAACATTGTGCGCACAGGCCGACGGTCCATCGGTGCGCCTGGACGGATATGACTATCGTCCTGGCCGCGATTCGGAGTCGTCTGCCGCGCTCTCGGAGGGTCCAGGCCTCCTGTCCGAACGGCGACTACTCTGCCTCGTTGAGCTCGCCGACTCGACCAGCGAAGCGAGGCTGAATGCGTTACGTGCCGTGGGCCTCGAACCGCTCCAGTACCTGCCCGAGCGTGTCTTCCTCGTTTTCGGGCCCGCCTCGTCCCTCGCCCCCGCGAGGCAGCTCCCCTTCGTCCGCTGGGCCGGGGCCTTTCCGCCAAATCTAAAGCTCACTCCAAAGCTCCAGAGCGTCGTTCGGGACGCAGCTTCCGGCGAACCGCCCGGCGCTTCAAAGCTCGACGTGATCCTTCAGCTCTTTGATGTCGGGGACTCCAGGGAGCTGCTTCACTTTCTTCAGCAGGCCGGTGGCCAGAAGCTGTGGGTTTCTCGGCCGGCCCGCCGGGTGCACGTGCGAGCGCTGGTTGCAAGCAGCCTGCTCTCCGGCCTCGCCCGCTGGCCATCGCTCTTCCGCATCGAGGAGTTCCCCGACATCACGCTCAAGAGCGAACGGGCTCTTGTTTCGTCCACCGGCGCCTTCCCACCCGAGGACCTGTGCGTTCTGCCGGGTTACGACGCCTGGCTCGAGCGAAAGGGCATCCGCGGACAGGGCAAAGTCATCCACTTGATGGACGACGGAGTGGAGCGGGGGAATGCAAGCGGCCTTCCTGGGACGGCCCACCCAGACCTTCTCGGAGCCATCGCGGACGTCGACAACGCGACGAGCGACCCCGAGGCCGACAGCCGATCGGGCCACGGATCACTCAACGCCAGCCTCCTTGTGGGGCGTGCGGCAACTGGAGTCCGCGACTTCGACGGCTTTCGATTCGGCATCGGCGTGACCCCTCTGGCCTCCGTCTTCGCGACCAAGATCTTCAACAACTTCGGACGTTTCGAGACTGGCCCACACACCTTCACGGACCTCATCGGCAAGGCCTCTCAGAGGGGCGCGCTCGTTAGCTCAAACAGCTGGGGAGCCAGCGTCTTCGGGGCGTATGATGCTCTCTCGGTCGAATTCGACGCTCTGACCCGAGACGCCAGCGCTGCGCCCGGACTTCAGCCCATGACCTTCGTTTTTGCGGCAGGCAATGAAGGAGACGACGTGCCTGGTGGCTTCGAGACCATCTCCAGCCCGGGCACGTCAAAAAACGTCATCTCCGTCGGCGCCTCTGAGAGCTGCGATTCGGAAGCCATCGATGGTTGCGGAGTGGGTCCAAAGGACTCGAATTCGATTCGCGATGTGCCGCAGTTTTCAAGCCGTGGCCCCAACGCCGATGGCCGCCTTGCGCCCGTCCTGGTTGCCCCCGGCACTCACATGATCGGCGTTGCGTCGAGCGCCGTGGACTACGACGGCGCTGGCATTTGCGATCCCTTCTGGCCCCTGGGTCAAATCCTCCACGCTCGCGGCTCCGGGACCAGCCACGCCTGCCCGCTCGTGGCAGGCGCCGCGACGCTCTTTCAGGAGTGGTTTGCGGCCTACACGGGATCGCAGGCTAGCCCTGCTCTTGTCCGGGCCGCTCTGACTGCCGCAGCCCGTGATCTCGCCGGCGGCGAGGACGGGTACGGCGGCCAGCTGGATCCAGTTCCGAGCAGGATGCAGGGCTGGGGACGGCTATCGATGGATGCTCTCGTCCCCGACAAGAATACAACACCAGAGGCGCTACACTTCGACGAGGAGGTTGTCCTTTCGGACAACGAGGACACGTGGGACACGGTCGTCTTCCCCATCCACGCCGGCAAACCGGTGCGGATCGCGCTGGCCTGGAGTGACCCTCCCGCAGTCCCGGGCGCCAGCCCAACCCTCGTCAACGACCTCGACCTCGAGGTCGAGTCCGCGGGAAAGCTTTACCGTGGCAACAACCTCCAGAGGGGCAGTTCGGTGCCCGATGGCGCGGCCGACCAACTCAACAATCTCGAGTGCGTGCTTCTCGAACGCCCTGGCCCGATGCTCAGGATCCGTGTCAAGGCTACCGCCATCAATGGCGACGGCGCGCCCGGGGGCGATTCTACCGACCAGGACTTCGCGCTTGTTGTTTACGGCGGAACACTCCAGAGCTCACGTGGCGTCGTGAGCTTTCGTCGCGGCACCTACGCCTGTGACTCCCTTGTCGGGCTCAGAGTGTCCGATCTCGATCTCAAGGGGAGACCGTCTGTACAGGTCGCAGTGTCGAGCAATACCGCGGCACAGGGAGTCGTGGCGTCGCTCACCGAGGTGAGCCCTGGCACGGGCGTTTTCGACGGAGCGATCCAGCTCGGGAAGGATGTGAGCCACCTCTTCGCAGCCAACGGAAGCTTACTCACCGCCCGATACCTGGATGCCGACGACGGCAACGGGGCTGCCACGGAATCAACTAGCACGGCGACTGTGGACTGTCTGCCTCCTACCATCACAGGCGTGACCGTTGGTGAGCTGACGGAGTCGACCGCATCCGTCTCCTGGACAACAAGCGAGGACTCGATCGGAACCCTTCGCTACGGCACCGAGTGCGTCGCGCTTCACTCCGAGGTCTCCTCTCCACGGCGATCAAGATCACACTCCCTGACGCTGACCGGCCTGCCCCCAGGATCACGACAGTTCTTCACCTTGCAAGCAACCGACACCGTCGGCAACACGACGTCCGACGATCAGGCCGGCGCGTGTTACAAATTCTCCGCGTCCTCGAGCGTCTGCAGTTTCCAAGACGATATCGAGCCAGCTCCGATGCCCGGCTGGACTCACCAGGCCGCCCAGGGTCCGGATGATTGGGCCCACGTGCAGTTTGGCGGGTCACACAGCCCCCGACGCGCGTGGCACTCGCCGGGATTCGACGGCTTCAAGGACGCCTCGCTCGTCACGCCACCGCTCGAGATCGAGCCAGGCGACAGCCTCATATTCTGGCACACGTTTCAGCTTGAAAACGGCTACGACGGCGCCGTGCTCGAAGTCTCCGCCAATGGCGGCGCCACCTGGAACGACCTTGGCCCCTTCATCACTCAAGGAGGCTACTCGGAGATCATCAGCGGCAACCCACTCGGTGAACGCATGGCCTGGACCGGGCAGCGCACAGGGGAGATGACGAAAGTCAGGGTCGACCTCTCAACCTGGGTAGGCGCAGCACGGCTGATTCGATTCCGGGTCGGATATGACGCCTCAAACTTTGAGGGTTTCGGCTGGTACGTCGATGACGTGATGGTCTGCCGTTCACTCAACAAGCGGGCAACCCTGTCGCTGAACCGCAAGGTCTACCGCTGCGGTGACCCCGTGCATGTGCGCGTCTCCGACCTCGATCTCGTCAACGCTTCATCGACCGAGGTGAGAGTCTCAAGCGCCTTCCACCCGGAACCCGTCACAGTCCAACTTCGCGAGAAGACGCCCGGTACCGGCGTGTTCACTAAAGACGTGATTCTGAGCGCTGGTGCGGGAGGCTTCCCCGGGGTCGATGGCGATGAGATCCTCGTGAGCTACCGTGACGCTGACGACGGTACCGGGACGGGGCCGGCGCTGATAGTTGAGAGGGCAACAGTCGACTGCAAGGCGCCAATCATCTCTCACGTCCGCTTCCTCGAGCTTCTGGACGACGAGGCGACCCTCGCGTGGGAGACTGACGAGCCTGCGATTGCGGAGGTGACCGCCGGTCCCACCTGCACGGATCTCCCGATCCGGGCGTTACTCTCCATGGGAGGCACATCGCATGCGCTCACGCTCGGCGGGCTCGACTCGGCAGTCCTCTACAGCTTCAAGATCAAGGTCAGCGACGAGGCAGGCAACGTGACCATCGACGATGCCGGCGGCACCTGCCGCCAGTTCCGCCCTGCCTCCGTCTGCACCCGACGCTTTGACTTCGAGGATGGCGCCCCCGGCTGGGCGCACACAGCGGCCATTGGCAAGGACGCCTGGCGGCTCGAAACGCCGCAGTTCGTACGCTCGGGACCCACTGCGTGGGTAATTCCAGGATTGGAGGAATTCGCCGATGTTGCCCTCAGCTCTCCCCCTTTCCTCGTGCTCCCCGGCTCATGGCTTGCTTTCTGGCACACCTACGATTTTGAGAGCACGTTTGACGGCGGCGTGATTGAGGCCTCCGAGGACGGAGGCTCCACGTGGAAGGATCTGGGCCCGCAAATTCGCCGCGGTGGTTATACGAGCGTCCTCGTCCCGCCGAATCCACTCGCGGGCCGCCGGGCGTGGTCAGGAGGCGTGATCGGCCCACTGGGTCGTGTCGTCGTTGACCTCGGCCCATGGGCCGGACGCTGGCTCCAGGTGCGATTTCGCGTCGTCAGTGACGCCAGCGTGGCGGGTGCCGGCTGGATTGTCGACCATGTGGAAGTCTGCCAGGCAGTACGGGAAGATGCGCACCTCGGCATGGACCGCGAGTCTTACCGCTGCGAGGACAAAGTTCGACTCCAGGTGCTCGACACGAGCCTGATCGGGCAGGGCGCCGTGCAAGTCCTTATTGCGAGCACGAGCGAGCCCATCCCGGAGGTAATCCAGCTCGCAGAAAGAGCCCCTGGTAGCGGTGTTTTCGAGGGCGAGGTGAGCCTCGATTCCGTGGACAGGCCACGAACGCTTGTCGTCAAGAGTGCGGACGCCATCCGAGTCTCGTACGCGGACGAGAACGACGACTCCGGCAATCCTCGCGAGCTGGTGGTGGTTGCCAGTGTCGACTGCAAGCCGCCTCAACTGAGCGATATCACAGTGGCCGAGCGGACCTCGAGCAAGGTGGTGATCACCTGGAAAACGGACGAGGAGTCCATCGGGCAAATCTCCGTGGGATCGTCCTGCGACGAGTTGAGCCGCGTCACCCGGGAACGGACACCCACGAAGGAGCATCGACTCGAGTCGCGGGGGCTTCCACCCGGTACGGCCCACTTCTTCCGCGTCGAGGCGATGGACAAGGCCCAAAACGTCGTCACGGAGAGCTTGCCGGAAGGCTGTCGCGCTTTCAGCACGCTCGTGAGGTATGCGGAGTTCGAGGAGACCGTCGAACCAGCGCCTCAAGGCGGTTGGGACACAGCCGCAAGGTGGCGTGTGCTCGAGAGCCCGTTGGCAACCACACCTTCCCACGTTTGGGGCATCGAGGGAGTGCGCCAGAAAGATGATGCATCGCTCACGACACCTCCTTTCTACCCGCACGCCAACGGCATGCTTGAGTTCTGGCACTCCTTTGGATTTGCAAGCGGCCTCACAGGAGGTGTCGTGGAAGGTTCGAAGGACGGCGGGGAGACCTGGATCGACCTCGAGCCCGACATCCTCGAAGGTCCCTACTCCTCCTTCATTCTTGCGGGAAACCCGCTCGAAGGCCGCAGAGCCTGGACCGGCGGCCAAGTGGGGCCGATGTCCAGAGTGCGCGTCTCGCTACGCTCGCTTGTAGGCACCGAGGCCCTCGTGCGTCTGCGCTTTGCTTCGCAGGGAATCGGCGACGAAGGATCCTGGCTCGTGGATGATCTCCGAATCACCCAGGATGTCGCCGAGTCGGCATTTGTAGGTTTTGGCAGCTTGGCCTACAACTGCACGAGCAAGTCCACCGTGCAGCTTGCCGATTTGAATCTCACCGGGACGGGTGTTGCAATGGCGAGGGTCTCCTCGACGTCCCAGAGGGAACCGGTGCTCGTCCAACTCTCCGAAGCGACTCCGGGCTTTTTCCGTGGCCAGGTGCAACTTGGCCAGGAGCCCTCACCGGGTGTCGTGCGGGTGGAGGATGGCGATACGCTCAGGATCTTGTTCGAGGATCCGACTGGCAACAACGGACAGGCGGCTCCTGTAGAAGGCTTCGCTCGAATCGACTGCACGCCGCCCGCCGTAAAGAACCTGACGATCGTTGGAAGCGGAGTTTCCAGCGCGCAGGTGCTCTGGGAGACCACCGAGCCTGCGCGGGGACATGCTCTCCACGGCGCAAGCTGCGAACGCCTGGATCGCCTGGCGCCAAGCTCAAGCGTGAAGACCACCCACTCGGCACTCCTGCGTGGCCTCGAGCCCGAGACCGACGTCTTTGTGACCATCCGCGTCAGAGACAACGCGGGGAATGAGGGGGCCCTTCAGGATTGTATCAAGCTCTCCATTGAGCGGATTTGCCAGTTCGAGGACACGCTCGAACCGCCGCGAGACGGTTGGATGCACACCGCCTCGTTCGGCCCGGATGACTGGGAGATCAGGGAGTTCGACCGTTCCCACAGTCCGAAGAGATCCTTCCATGGGCCCAACAGAGGCCAACCAAAGGACGCGGCGCTCGTGATGCCACCCGTCGACATCGAGCCCGGCTCGGCGCTCTCTTTCTGGCACACTTACGAGCTCGAGGAGGGGTTTGACGGCGCCGCAATCCAGATCTCTACAGACCAGGGCGTGACGTGGGCAGACCTGGGACACGAGATCTTCGAGGGCCACTACACGGGCGACATCTTTACGCCCGAAGGCCCCTTGCCCGGCTGGACAGGGGGAACCCTACAGAAAATGAGCAAGGTGAGCGTTTCCCTGGACCATTACGTCGGAGCAGCGCGCCGGATCCGTTTTCGAATCGTCTGCGATGATTCCTTGGGAACGCCGGGCTGGTATATCGACGATGTGTTGATGTGCAGCTTCAAGGCTCACCCGGCGGCTCCGAGCTTCGCACGTGGAAACTGCAACGCGGACGGCAAGATTGACCTCGGCGACGCCATCTTTGTCCTCGACCATCTATTCAAGGGTGGATCCGCGCCCGTCTGCCGCAGCGCTTGCGACTCGGACCACAACGACACCATCAACCTCTCCGATGCCGTTTTTCTCCTCAACCACCTCTTCCGCGGCGGCCGGCCGCTCGATCCGCCCGTGGAATGTGCGCCCGATCTCGCCCCTGGCCAGGTGGAGTGCGCCGCGCCAGCATGCCTGGCCCAATAGGGTAACCAGAATTGACATGGCAAGGACGGATCCGGGCTTGAAGCTTTCACTTCCGGGAATCGTCACGCCGAGGCAGCGTGAGGCCTCGCGTCGACACCCGGTCACCCCTCGTGATCGGCCCCCTGGCCTCGATGGTCTCCCGCCTCCCGTTTTCGCAGACATAGACCCCAAACCCTCCCCGCTCCAGACGCATTGGATCCCCGATGACCCTCGCCAGAGGCTCGCCAGGGGAGAGTTTCTCGCCCGGCGAGATTCTCTCGAGGGCGAGATAGGCGAGTCCTGGCTCGAGAGGGTCCAGGCCGAGGGGATCAGCAATCTCGCGTACGACTCCGGGCACGTCCCAGCGAAATTTGAAGTGACACCAGGGGCGGTCACGAAGCCGAAGGAGCGGACAGGAGAGCTGATGCGTGCAAGGTGCGAGAACGCGCCAGGCGCCAGACGCCAGAACCCCCTCATGGGCCTCCAGCAAGCTCCTCCCCGGTCCGCGTAGCGCGGGCTCAATCACCAGGAGGACGCTCCCCGGCTTGAGCCGCTCCGCGAGCCGATCCAGCAATGCCTTGGAGGGTGATTCTCCTCTGGCCCCCGCCTCGATCTCGTTGAGGACCATTGCCAGCCAGACCAGTGTCGGGCGCGGGAAAAGGGGCAAGGATGGAAGGCGAAGCGCTTTCGTCGTGATTCTCGCCGAGCCTGGCGCGGCGCTTCGCTCGAGCAATACTCGAGCCATCTTCAGAGCGGAGCGGCTCTTGTCGAAAAGCCAAAACGAGCGTTCAACTTCAGGCGGTAGGCCATGAAGGGACGCAAGGCTGGCGCTGCCGAGGCCAGCCCCAAGGTCGGCGACGTCCCGAAGCTCGGAGAGCCTGGGGTAGACGCGCAGCACGTCGGCAAGCACCCAGGAAGCCCGTGCGACGTTGAGAGGGAGGTGATAGCGCAGGTAGGCCGTGCGAAGCTTGGGTGTGTCAAGGTAGAACGACCCATGAAGTCCCGATCGCTCGCCAGTGAAGAGGCCAAAAAGCTCGGAAAGCGCACGCACTTGCTTCCCCAGCGGCACTGGAATACGGGCAACCTCCTCCTCCAGAGCACGGACCAGGGCGGAGGGTGTCGTCAAGCGGGTCAATGGAATGAAAGTTGTCTCCTCAACCCTGCACCTCAAGGGCGGCCTTACGGACAAGCTCAACACCGTCGCGCTCGAGAGCGTGCTCATCAAGGACAACCCCGAAACGCTCGAGTCCGTGGCCATGAGACAAGGAGCCTGCGAAGACCACTGGAATGCCCTCCGAACGGAGCCTCTCGAGTTGCGAGATGCGAGGGGGCACCGACTCGACGTCGTAAAGAACCACGTTGGGAAAGCCCTCCTGCGCCGACGTAACCGCAACCTCGGCATCCGAGTGGGTCCGCACCGAGAGGAGACCGGTCCCGCCCACGTCACAGAGAGTCTTCAGCCACACGCCGCCAGTGTGGGGCCAGCCAGCGCGATTCGTCACCACATGCGCGCAAGCCGCCCTCTTGCCTTGAAGGTTGCGGAGCAGAAAGCGGCGAAGCTTGCGCAGGCTGTAGGGCTTGGGCAGAAACTCCTCCAACTCGCCCTTTTCGGCTCTACTCAGGAGAAACTCGCCCGGGTAAGCACTCGTGAGGCAAATTCTCTTTTGTGGATCCAACGATCGCAGCTTGCGTAGACAGTCCAATCCGTTCATACCCGGCATGTCGTAATTGACCAGCACGAGGGCGTAGGATTCTGGTGATCTCTGAAACTCTTCGATACATTCACGTCCATTCGAACAACAGCGGGCCTCGAGGCCCAAGTGCTCGAGGAAAAACGACAGGGCGTCCCGAATCAGCTCTTCATCGTCAGCGCAAAGAACTTTCTGGGTCATTCCTTGCCTCCCCTCGGGCACCTGAGCGATCCGCTCGCTCCGAGACCGTGCTCACAACGCGCTTCATGTCAAGCACCAGGTCCGTCAGCGCAGAGCCGACCACCTCGTCTGCGGGACGCGCGGAGGTCGAGATCCCGGCGCGCGAGCCTCCGTGCGCGAGGGGAAGCCAAAGATTCAAGGTCAGTCCGCGCCTTGAATTCCTCGCGTCGACGAACGCTTCAAGCTCTCCAGCGGAAGCCTCAAGAAGCCCACGGGCAGAGTCCAGCACGGCGTCTGGAAGGGCTCGAAGCGTTCGGCCCTTGAGTCGGATCTCAAGCAGCCCCTTGCCGCGCTGCGCGGATTCATCCACAGAGATCTCGAGAATGAGCGGATCCAAGGTTGCGTTCTCCGCCTGACGAAGAAGCTCCTCGGCGCAACTCAGGGCCGCCGTGAAGGTGTCCCGCACCTGGGAGGTGACCCAGACGGAATGAGGCAGCGTGAAGACTTGGATTTCAACGCAGGGTCCATGAACCGCCTCTAGCGCACGCCACACATCCTTCGCAAGGCTGTTCAAGTCCGTGGCGATGGGCCCGCCCCATTCACGCTGTGCCAGATACGACTGAAGCTTGCTCGTCAAGCCGGAGGCACGCAAAGCGCACTCCTCGACTCGCAGCAGCTTGGTGTCCGCCGGATGGCGCTTTCCGACCTTTTGACGAGCCATGCCCACGAGCGCCAGGGTTGCTTGAAAGAGGTTATTCAAGTCATGCAACACCCCCTGCACAACCGCCTGGCTGGCTTCGGGCCCTGTTGGCCCCTTCAACTCTGCTCTGGAGCCCCCTTGGGCCGTTTGACCCTGTGCGTTTGCCGACATGGAAACATCCTCCTTGAGAGCTCCCGTGTGAGCGCCTCAGCTTTCGCAGAAAGTTCGTCGCGTGACTCGCGAAGCCCTCCAGCCGAAGAAGTATACGCAAGACCACCGGAGCCTCGAAAGGGAAAAATCAGTCTTCGGGCAGGC
This sequence comes from Planctomycetia bacterium, assembly GCA_005772855.1. Lineage (GTDB taxonomy): Bacteria > Planctomycetota > UBA8108 > UBA8108 > SXIK01 > SXIK01. The sequence goes on from SXIK01000047.1 coordinate 23,252, forward strand.
CGCAGACTCGCAGCTTCGTCTCTCCAGCACGAAGGACCTGCAAGGGATTCGGTCAAGGGCTTGCCGATGGGTTGAACCAGTCCCCACAGAAAGCGCAGACTTCTTCGAGAGGTGTTCGCGCCAGATCCTGGCAAAGACACTGAATTTCGTGGCTTGAATCGATTGGCGCCGTACTATTGTCCGCCACTGCGTCCACGGGACGACGACACACCGGCCTGCCAAGCGTCTCAAGTCCCGCAGATGATAAGCCTCGCCGGATGAAACCGACAAACGTAGGTCCCGCAGGAAGCCAAGTAAACCGTAAGAATCAGGCAGGCGCAGGAGTTTGAAGCCATCCACATGATATTCCGTAATCTTCTCGTGGCGACATCGATAACCGTTGTGTTCGGAGTCTCCTCCCTTGGTGCGGAGACCGGCCAGGGCAAAGGGACCGGGAACCAGGCACCGGCAGCCGATAAAGAATCGCGGAAAGCAAACCAGTCGAAGAGCAGCCAGGACAGCACCAAGACGTCCGATGACGCCACCGCAGGCGAGTCCTTCAGCGTCGTTCAGATTGACAACACCGCGAAGGTCGTGAAGACCTCCGAGGTCGCCGCCCTCAGGGATAAAGTCAACGAGGACTACAAGAAGGCCCTCCGGGCCTACGAAGACGCCCGAAAGGCTGCCACCAAGGCCAAGAAGAAGCTCGGCGAGACCAAACCATCCAAGCCAGTTTTCAAAACGCTCTACACGGCCCTCAAGTCGCAGGATGATGCCAACGCCAAGTGCGACAAGGAAGTTCAGCGGATCGAGGTCAAGAAGAAGAAGGCGAAGGAAGCGGCGAGCAACAGGTAGGCCCTGGCCTCGCCATGTTCAGGGAGCGTGAGACGCCAGCTCGCTCGCTTTTTTGGCTGGACCCTCCCCACGCCCCTCGCTATCCTCAGCCCGCATTGGTGTGGTGATTGAAGACTTTGTTTGTCCGTTTCTCCCTCCACGCAGGTCTTATGCCTCTTCGCAAGAGGTCGAAACAGCCGCAGAGGTCAGGCTCCATATGACCGCGTTTTGCGCAAAAAGCGTTGGATGCCTGGAGGGTCGAGGTGTCGAAACCGGGGGAGCTGAGGAAACAAAGATTGACCCGATAGGAGCAAGGTCAGGTGGTCCCTGGCTCCGCCGCGTCGCCTGCGGCGACTCTGGTCATTTCCGTCTCGCAGCCCGTTCCCAAAACTTGGCGCAAGAAGGTCTCCGGCCTCGCCTCCGAGAGCATCCTGCGCAGCGTGTTCAAGGCCTGGTGTGCGTGAAGCATCGAACGCGCTCACCACTCAGGGCCGCAGGAGGACTCTTGGCGTTATCTTGAACGGATCGGTGACGTTTTGAGTCGTTGGTCTGAACGCGTCTCGTCAAGTAGTGTCGAGAGAGCTCCTGGAGGCCGTGGTTTCAGGATTCGCTCGCCACACCCAGGGCATTGTGGAAGGCGGACAAAATGAAATCTGAAGTACATGGCGGCTCCTTCAGCAAGCCTGAGAAGCCAGCATCACTCGCCGTAACCAGCCGTGAGGGCCGATCTTCGGCGGACGAATCGGGTAATGCCCCTTCGGAGGCAGAAAAGCCTCCGCAGCCAGCCGCGCAATTTGCGGCTACCGTGAGCGTGGTCGAGGCGCCCGAGCCCAGAAGCTTGCCCCTCCTCAGGGAGAACGTCGCCCCTGAGGACTGGGCGGACTGGCACTGGCAGATGCGAAACAGGATCCGTGATATTAACCTGCTCAAACAGTACCTCCCCGGCCTCACCCGACTCGGGGAGCTCGAGAAGGTAATCGTGCGTTTCCCTCTCGCGATCACACCCTACTACCTTTCTCTGATAAGCGACGGTGACACCTCGGACCCCGTCTTCCTCATGAGCGTGCCACGCTCCGAGGAACTCTTGAATCCCCTCGAATTGCCCGATGATCCCCTCGATGAGGAGGCCGACATGCCGGTGCCGGGGCTCACGCACCGCTACTCGGACCGGGCGCTCATTGTGATCAGCGAGATTTGCCCGATGTATTGCAGGCACTGCACTCGTAAGCGCTTCGTGGGCGTGGAGGAGTCAGCGATCTCGGCAGATCGGCTCGCAAGTTACCTCGACTACATCCGCAACCATCCCGAAATCAAGGACGTGATCATCTCGGGCGGCGATCCGTTGAGCCTCACTGACAAGTCGATCGAGCGAGTCCTTCAAGGCCTGCGGTCCATTCCAAGCCTCGAGATCATTCGGATCGGGACACGCATTCCGGTCCTCATGCCCCAGAGAATCACGCCAGCGTTCTGCGACATGATCCAGCAATATCACCCCCTGTGGATCAACACACACTTCAACCACTCAAACGAGGTGACGCCCGAGGCCGCTGCCGCGTGCGATCGCCTGATCCGCGCCGGAGTGCCGGTAAACAACCAGGCCGTGCTGCTGAAGGGGATAAACGACGACCCCGAGGTCATGCTGCAGCTTTGCCGGGCCCTCTTCCGGGCTCGGGTGCGCCCCTACTACATTTACCAGTGCGACCTCACTCGCGGGGTCGAGCATTTCCGAACGCCCATCAGCAGGGGCATCGAGATCATGGAGTACCTTCGTGGTCGACTGGGCGGCCTCGCAATTCCTCAGTTCATCGTCGACGCCCCGCATGGCGGCGGAAAGGTGCCCATCGGGCCCAACTACATCGTGAGTGTCTCCCCGACGCACACCGTGCTTCGAAACTACGAGGGATTGCTCGTGTCCTACCCGGAACCCGTGGCGCACTCGACGCTGACCGTCGGCCGCAAGAAAAAGGAACGTTCCTGCCGGGGGGGCATTGCCGCCCTCGCCGCAGGCCAAGAGGACGCCATCGTGCCCGAGAAATCCACCCGCATCGCGCGGCGTCGCTCGATCGCTCACGGCAAGAGCGCCCGCTTTCGCCCCGAGGGCTACAAGCAGAAGAGGCTACTTGCGGATCTGGTGGATATGACCCCACCCGACTCCAGTGGCGAGAACAAGAACGGGAGCAAGCGTAACGGCGGATCGAACGGGTCACAGCCCAACGGCAAGGGACGCGGTGCGGCGCCCCGAGGCTGATGCGCATCGCATTTTGTCACAACCTGAAGACAACCGACTCGCTCGAGGAAGCCGAATACGACACCCAGACGACGGTCGATCGGCTTCGTCGCGCCCTCGAATCCGGTGGACACGACGTGCGGATGGTCAACATGAACGGCTCGGTGGCCGGCATTGTCGCCCGTCTCGAGTCCATGCGTCCGGAGTTGATCTTCAACACCACCGAGGGACGTGGCGGACCACTCCGCGAGGCTTTTTTCCCCGCGCTCTTCGAAACGCTGAAGCTGCCCTTCACGGGTGGAGGCTCGCGCTGTTGCGCGCTCACGCTGGACAAGCTTGCGACCCTGCGCGGAGTCGCTGCTGCGGGAGTGCCCACGCCACGCTCCCTGGTGGTTGCACAGGGGTCCCACGGGATATCACGAGCCGAGCTTGAACAGTTGCGATACCCGTTGATCGCAAAGCCCAACTTTGAGGGCTCCAGTATCGGGATTTCCTCGAGGAGTGTCGTGTGGGATCTCAAGGAGCTCGAGGAGCTCCTGAAGGACCTCCTCCGCGACTTCCCCGACGGCGTGCTGATCCAGGAATTTGTTCCCGGCCGCGACGTCACTGTGGCCTTCCTCGAGGCGCTCACACCGTCGATTCTCAGCCCCACGGGATACACCTATCTCAACTCGGCCGAGAACCCTCACAACATCTACGACTACCGCCTCAAGAACGAGGCTTCCGAGAAGGTACAGGTCGACAGGGACCCGCACCTCTCACCAGAAACATTGGAAAACATCCGGACGTGGGCCGAACGAAGCTCCAACGCACTGCTGGTGCGTGATGTGGGCCGCTTCGATTTCCGGGTCGCCGCCAACGGAGACGCTTACTTCCTGGAGGCCAACGCGCTTCCTAGCCTCGAGGAAGGGGCAGGCTTGCTTCTCGCCGCCGAGCAGCGCGGCCTCGGCTACGATGAAGCCATCCTCGCGATTGTCCAGTCGGCCGCTCGAAGGCACGGGCTCGCAACCGGGAGCCCCAAGCCGTTGCGTCCCGGGCTGCGATTGGGACTCACCTTCAACCTGAAACGCACCGACGCAAGGGCTGACGACACCGAGGCCGAGTTCGACAACCCCGGCACCATTGCTGGACTCAAGTCGGCTCTTGAAGATCTGGGACACGAGGTCGTGGAGCTCGAGGCTCTGAAGGATCTGCCGATTCGCCTGACCGAGTCCGGAGTGGATGCTGTCTTCAACATCGCCGAGGGTCGTGCGGGCAGAAACCGAGAAGCTCACGTGCCATCTCTTTGTGAATTCCTGGCCATCCCCTGTACTGGCTCCGACGCCACCACGCTCGCAATCGCGCTTGATAAATCGCTCGCAAAGCGCCTCCTCGTGCAGGCCGGTGTTCCAACCTCCCGGTTCCAGCTCTTCACCACGGGCGACGAGCCACTCGACACGGCGCTCCGGTTTCCACTCATCGCGAAGCCCAATGCGGAGGGCACCTCGAAGGGCCTGGACGAGCGCTGCGTCGTCGAGACCGAACCCGCCCTCCGCGAGGTCGTACGCCGTCTCGTCAACCGCTATCTCCAGCCAGTAATTGTCGAGGAGTACGTCTCGGGCCGGGAGTTCACCGTGGGCCTCGTCGGATGGCCTCGTCCCACAATTTTACCTCCCATGGAGGTCATCTTTCTTGATCGAGACGTTCGACACCCTGTCTACGGTTACGAGCTAAAACTGGACTTCAACCCTCGCACCCGCTTCGAGTACCCCGCCAGGGTCAATAGGAGAGAGCTGGAACGCCTTGGCTCGGTCGCGCTGCAAGCCTTCGACACACTGGGTTGCCGTGACGTGGCCCGAATTGATTTCCGCTTGCCAGAGGACGGCGTGCCTCGAGTCATCGAGGTGAACCCCTTGCCGGGTCTCAGCAAGGGCTTCAGCGACCTTTGCCTGGTTGCTGAGGGGGCCGGGATGTCCTATGAGTCCTTGATCCATGAAATCCTCAAGGGCGTCTTGCAGCGCCGAGCCTGGAGTGTACTGTGAAACCCATGAGAATGGGCTTCAAGGGTTGGATCGGGTTGACCCTCCTTCTTGCCGGATGTGTGCCTTACGAGCCTCGCCCCCTTGATCCTGAAGACGAGTGGCGGCGCCTGGAGGGTTTGAGTCTCGACAACCTCAAGTCTCAAGGTGGGGCCAGCGGGATTGGGAACAGCGACCTGCCACCCTTTGACTATTCCAACGGTCTCTCGAGCGATGAAGCCGCGAGCCTCGCCGTTGTATTGAATCCAGCGCTCCGGGCTTTGCGGCTCAGGGCGGGGATCGCGGACGCGCAGATCATCGACGCAGGCGTTCTCCCGAATCCCGAGCTCGATACGAAGTGGCTCTTGCCCACGAACGCCGCCGCATGGAAGGGGGAGGTCAATGCAGCCATCGACCTCACGCAGCTCCTGCTGCGTCGGGGGCTCGAGAAGGAGCGTGCGCGCATTCGTGCCGAGGAGATCCGCTGGGACATCGCAGCCGAGGAGTGGAAGGTGGCGGCCCAGGCAAGGCTGGCCTGGGTCGATCTCATCTACGCCGATGAGGCGCTCACAGTCTTCAAGGAGACGCGCCAGATCCTCGCGCGCACGCTCGAAGGAGTGGAGGACCGCCGAAAGGCTGGCGACTCCAGCACGCTCGAAACGATCCTCGCAGAGACGGACCTCGCCGAGGCCGACCGTCAGGGTGTCCGCCTGCGGAGCATGCGCAGAATTACGCTTCAGTCGCTCAATACGCTCCTGGGGCTTCCGCCCCATCAAGACGCACGGATCGAGAAGCCTGCGAGTCCGCTCCTCTATGCGCCAACCCAGATCGACAGGTCCAGCCTGTTTGACCACCTGTGGCAGCGGCGCCCGGAGCTACTCGCAGCCGCAAAAGCCCACGAGGGAGCCGAGCGGGAGCTTCAGATCGCCTGCAGAAAGCAGTTTCCCGGCTTGAGGCTCGGCCCGAGCTTTGAGCGGGACGGAGGCAAGGACTTGTTGGGGTTCAACGCTGCGCTTGAGATTCCCATCTTCAACAGAAATCACGGCCAGATCGCCGAGAAAGCCGCGCTTCGAGACGAAAAGCTCGGCCTGTTCGAGGCAGAGCTCGCGGCAGCCCGTGCGGATCTCGAGAGCACCTTGACAATTCTCGAGGCCTCCGAGTCGGAGCTCAGGATCCTGTTCGAGGAGCTAGCCCCGCGCCTGGCACGGATGCTGGACCTGACCGAACGTGCGCTCAGGGCCGGGGAGGTGAGCCTCTTCGAGCTCCTCACAATGCAGCGGCGCCTTCTCACGTCACGTGCCGGGGTGACAGAGTCCCTTCGCGACTTCCACCGCGCCAGGATCGAAGTGGAGCGTGCGGCGGGGCCGAAGCTGGCAAAGGATGGTCCGCCATGAACGCGATTCCGATTCTGCTCGTCGTCCTTTGCCTTCTCTCGCTGGCCTACCGCTTCTACTCCGCGTTCCTGGCAGCCAAGGTCCTCGTGCTCGATGACTCCCGCACGACGCCAGCCCATCGGTTCAACGATCACCAGAACTACCACCCGACCAACAAGTGGGTCCTCTTCGGACACCACTTCGCGGCAATCTCGGGCGCGGGCCCCCTCGTGGGGCCTGTCTTGGCGTGCCAATTTGGCTATTTCCCGGGTCTTCTTTGGCTGGTCTTTGGTGTCATGCTGGGCGGCGCAGTACAAGACTTCACCGTCCTCGTCGTCAGCATACGCCGGGGAGGCCGCTCGCTTGCCGAGATTGCGAGGGAGGAGATCGGCCCCGTGGCAGGCCTTGCGGGAGCCATCGCAATCCTTTTCATCATCGTCAACGCGCTTTCCGGTCTCGGGCTCGTGGTCGTGAAGGCGCTGGGGGGCGAGGAGCACGACTATCCCACAAACTCCATCATCACGCAAAGTGACTCTGCGAGTGGGCCGATTCGGCTTGTCTCAAGCGGCCCCGACGAGGCGATCTTCGAAGTTCCGGGACCTTCCGTTCTCGTTTTTACCGACCCGAAATCACAGAAACAAACCGAGATCACCTCGACAGAAAAAGTTGTGATTGTGGCTCCGCTCGATTCGTTCGCTGACGCTCGACCCCACCTGCCTCAAGGACGAACATTCCAGCTGCCGCCCAGGTCCGTTCGGCGCATCGAGGGTAGCTCCTGGGGCACGTTCACCATCGCGTGTACGGTGCCGATCGCACTCCTCGTCGGGCTCTGGATGTACAAGATCCGAAAAGGCAGGATCGTCGAGGCTTCGCTGATCGGCGGCGTGGCCGTGCTTGTCGCCACGTGGGCAGGACAGTTCATCCCGGGGCACGCCTTGCTGGGGCCAATGTTTTCGCTGTCGCGTAATCAAGTGACGCTCGCGATCGCCGTCTACGGCTTCCTTGCCAGCGTTCTACCCGTCTGGCTCCTCCTGTGTCCTCGTGACTACCTCTCTAGCTTTCTCAAGATCGGCACGGTGGTCGCGCTCGTCCTCGGGACCCTCGTGGTGAACCCGAGGCTACAGATGCCCGCCTTCACCACATTTATCGACGGCGGCGGACCCATTGTCCCCGGCAAGCTCTTCCCTTTCGTCTTCATCACGATCATGTGCGGGGCGATCTCGGGCTTCCACGCGCTCGTCTCGTCCGGCACGACGCCGAAAATGATCGACAGGGAGTCGCACGCCCGGCTAATTGGTTACGGCTCGATGCTGATCGAGGGTCTTGTGGGCGTTCTGGCCCTCATCGCAGCTGCAAGCCTCAACCCAGAGGACTACTTCAAGATCAACGTCGACCTCGCGAAGCAGCCGCAGTTCGAGGAGCAGATCGCCGCAGTGTGCAAGCTCGCTGGAAACCTGCCAAGCGAGCTAGGCCACTTCGAGGAGGCGACCGGCGAGCAGCTTCGCGGACGCTCGGGAGGAGCCGTCAGCCTGGCGGTAGGCATGTCGAAGATCTTCTCCGCGATGCCGGGCTTCGAGCGGAACTTGATCGCGTTCTGGTACCACGTCGCCATCATGTTCGAGGCTCTCTTCATTCTGACCACCATCGACACCGGGACAAGGATCGCTCGCTTCCTTGTGCAAGAGCTGGTCGGCAAGGCCTGGCCCCAATTCGGGAGACCCGGCTGGCTTCCCGGCGCGGTGCTCTCGACGGCGCTCGTCGTCCTGGGGTGGGGCTATTTCATCTGGACGGGCAACATCGACACGATCTGGCCCATGTTCGGCATCGCAAACCAGCTCCTCGCCGTGGTCGCCCTGTGTGTCGTTACCGCTGTCCTCTTCAACACCGGTCGCGGACGCTACGCATGGGTCTCTCTCGCGCCCCTGGCGTTCGTGCTCACAACGACGACATCCGCGGGCGTGCTCCTGATGGAGCGCTTCTGGCTCGCGGCACGCGCCCAGGGCGTCTCTCCAGGCGACGCGTTCAAGTGGAACCTCAACCTGGCTCTCACGGTGATCATGCTGGCCCTCGTCGGCGTGATCTTGATCGTCTCGATCCGTCGATGGCTCAACCCGCTGCAGAGTAAGAACCGGGCTTGAGAGATTGCAATGCCGGGACCCGCGCGGCCTGTAGCTGACCCGAAGTGCCTGGCCTTACTTGATCTGCAACAGCTCGATCTCGAAGATCAGGGTTGCGTGGGGACCGATTTTCGCCCCGGCGCCGCGTTCACCATAAGCCAAGTCGCTTGGAACGAAAAGCTGCCACTTGGAGCCCACGTTCATGAGGAGGAGGGCCTCTGTCCAGCCCTTGATCACCCCCTTCACGGGGAACTCGGCGGGCTCATTTCGGCTGTAAGAGCTATCAAACTCGGAGCCGTCAATGAGCGTCCCGCGGTAGTTGGTCACGACGGTTTCGGTGTCCTTCGGCTTCGGACCCGTTCCCTCGGTGAGCACCTTGTACTGGAGCCCACTCGGAAGCGTGATCACTCCAGGCTTCTTCGCGTTTTCGGCGAGGAACTGCGCACCTTGACCCTTGTTCTTCTCGGTAGCCGCATTTCGAGCCTGATCCTGAAACTCCTTCAACACCTTTTCCGTCTCGTCGGGTGCCAGGAGCGTCTTGGCTCCACTGGCGGCGTCTTGCATCCCCTGTGACAGGATCTTGAGGTCAAAATCAAAACCGTTGGACTTGATCCAGTTGCCCATGTTGAGACCCATGGCGTAGCTGGCTTTTTCCTTCAGGGTCTTCAGTTCCGCGCCCGGCGAGGCTTCAGGGGCAGCAGTCTTGGCAGCGTCGGCAGCGATGCAGGCAACGCAGACGAGCACGCCGAGGGAAGTGAGTATTGTCGAGTGGGACTTCATGGCAAGCCTTTCGGGCAAAAAAGTTGATTTGGGGGCCACAAACAAGCAGCAGATTGTACTGGCAGTCCTCATTTTTCCGAGAGAAAACACCCATCCGGAAATCACGACAACGCAAGCGAGAATTTTCTCATGGTTTCGCACGGGGGCAATGTCAGGAGTGGACGCTGCCGTTGGGGCCAAGAAGCCAACCTCCCTGTCGGGCCAGGGTCCTAGGTTCCCTCGTCGCCGGTATCCGTCGTCGAGGGCGCATGGAGGCGTCCGGCCGTTCGCGGCTTCGCAAGCACCTTGAAGAAGCAAAAGACAAGAAGGCCCAAGACGAATCCGTTCGATGCCAACATGAAGATCCAGCCACCTGGGCTCATTGTTTTTCCTCGGAGAAGTCGGGAAGCTCTTCGGGGCCGGACGTGTCGCGGGTCTCGGCCCCCCAACGCATTCCGGCGATATGGACCAGAATCAGCAGGAAAATCGCGATGACCCCGATGAGGAGGACGCCAAGGAGTGGAACTCCACCCTCTCCCAGCTGCTCCACGTAACCCGGCAGGCTCTTGTAGGCCCACATCCCAAAGACTACCAGCAAGTAAGTCGGGGTAATGTACCGAATCACGAAGGTAAAGATGCGAGGCAACCGCATCTCAGCGCCTTGCTGGGCAAATCGATGGCCCTTTTCCGCCCCGAACACCCACGCGTAGAGGATCACCTGAAGCGTCGCGAGCACGTAGATCAAGGCCGTACCAGCCCAGAAGTCCAGGGTGTCCAGTGCCACAAGGCCTTTCGAATAGAAAATCACGAACAGGGAGCCCAGCCCCGTGATCATGCCCAGAATGGCCACCGAGGCCCTTCTTCCAAGATCGAGCCCCTCTTCAAAAAACGCGATGGCCGGCTGAAGCATCGAGAGCGAGCTCGTGATCGCAGCCAAGAAGAGCATGAAAAACCAGATGAACCCGAAGAACGCGCCCCCGGGCATGTGGAGGAAAACGACGGGCAAAGTGTTAAAACCGAGGCCAAACGTCCCCCCCACTGTGCCTGCAGCGCCCAGGAAAATGAAGGCCGCCGGGATCGTGATCAAACCTCCCAGGCAGACCTCGAAGAACTCATTGGTGGCGGACGCCGTGAGCCCGGAGAGGACGACATCGTCTCGTCGCTTCAGGTAGCTCGCATAGTTGATGATGACACCGAAACCGACCGAGAGGCTAAAGAAGATTTGCCCCGCGGCTTTCATCCAAACCTCCGGATCCGCCAGCGCCGAGAATACCGAATCGCCCGGCTTGAGCGGTTTGGGCTCCCACATGTAGGCAAGTCCGCCCAGTACGTTCTGATCCGGAAGCGAGGGGTCCGGCGTCCCGAGCGTCAGGACCCGCACGAGCACGATCAGCGCGCAGATGGCCATGGCCGGCATGGCCCAGGTGCAGAACTTCTCGATGCCCTTTGAGAGGCCGCGGTAAATGAAGAAAAAATTTACGGCAAAAGTAATCAGCCAAAACACGACACTGACGTGCAGCTTTCCGTCCAGCATCAGCCCGTCTTGATCCGATCCCACGAAGTCGGCGAAGAACTTCTTGCTCTCCTCCGCCCATTTCGTGGGATCCTCTCCAAGGTTGATTTCACCCATCAGGTAGGAAAACGCGTATCCCAGGCACCAGGACTCGATGTACACGTAGTACATGTAAATTACGACCGGGATGAGGAGCCCCAACACCCCCAGGTAGCGCCAAATGGGCCGGCGACCGAGCACTCCGAAGATCGCGGGGCACGAGTTAAACCCAAAGAGCCCTCCGTACTTGCCCATGCTCCACTCGGCCCAGCAAATCGGGATCCCCAGCAAGAGCAAGGCGCAGAAGTACGGGATCATGAACGCGCCACCCCCATTTCCCGCAGCGAGACCCGGGAATCTCAGGAAGTTCCCGAGCCCAACGGCCGAACCCGCCACCGCGAGAATCACACCGAGCCGTGAGGCCCAGGCTTCCCTGGGCCGCTTGCTTGCCATCTTGCTTCTCCTTACAGAGTTACTGTCCTACTGCGTGGCCTTGATCGTCTGACTGCGAAGCAGCTCCGGCACGTGCTCGTCGAGCATCTCAATACCAGTGGCGAACCGTAGATCCGTCATCGTTTTCTCGGTGCTCATCATGCTGGAGGCGACTTGGTCCACCTGGCCCGAGATGAAATCGGGCTCCTGCCGATTGACGCCGAGCTCGCTGAGCGACCGGATCTTGCTTTCGAGCCGGTCGATCTCGAGCCCGACAAGCTCCGCGTTGTCGCGAGCCTTCTCAAAGTTACCGAGGCGCACCTTGCACGTCTCGACGTTGTCCTCGAGCGCCTTGCGCACCTTGTGCATATGCGGGTCCTGGATGTCGGCCGGAATCGACTTGAGCCGCCCATCAATCCGATCCGCCTCCTTACGCACCTGGTCCATGCTGGTCTTCTCGAGGAACTTGCCGAGCGAGTGTTGCGTGTAGAGAAGCCGCAGGAAGATCCAGAGCAGCCGGTCAAGCCCTTGAAGCTGGAGCGACTCGAGCGGGGGCGGGGAAGTCGCCTGGACCGGGTCCTTCATGGCCACCGAGAGTCGCCGAAGCTCGAGGCAACGGTCGCGCAATGCCTCAAAGCGTTGCAGTGCGGCGGACGGAAGGCTCTTGACGATTTGCTGCAAGATCTGTTCAGCGCTCTGGAAGCCATCGCCGCGAGTCACCTTGGCCTCTTGCGCCTCGACGTACCGCTGGTACTTCGGATGAGTGCCAAGCAATCCGACGTAGGCGATCTCCCCCGCCAGCACCAGCGGCAGGAAAAACTCGGGCTTGCCGGTCAAGTAGGCAAACACCGAGGCTCCCCCGAAGAAAAGGAGGTTCCACCGGTTCAGGAATGCTGACTGCAGGTACTTGCCGAGGGTCACTTCCAAGCTGCTCGATAAATTCGCTGTGCCGGATTGATTTCGCTGTCCGTGATTCCGATTCCGACCCGGGCGAGCAAGCATTTTGGATCACCCGGACTCACTCCATCTCGCGTGAGAGTCCCAAAGTCTAACCTTTCGTCGCCTGCCTTTCCCCTTCAATCCGGATGATGAGGTCGCGGATGGACGAGACCGCGTCCTGAAACCCGGGCTCCCGCTGCATGTCCCTCGAAGGTCTCCTCGACGGTTCAAGGCGCATCTCCTTCAGGATCGTTCCGGGAGAGTTCGAAAAGATGTGCACACGATCACTCAGGAAGACCGCCTCCTCGATCGAATGCGTGACAAAGAATACGGTAGCCTCGGCATCCCGCCAGAGCTCCAGCAGGAGGTCTTGCATGCTCATGCGAGTCAGCGGATCAAGGGCCCCGAAGGGTTCGTCCATGAGGATGATGCGAGGCTTCAGGATCAAGGTGCGGGCGATAGCGACGCGCTGACGCATGCCGCCAGAAAGCTCGTGCGGGTACTTTCTCGCGTCCTTCTCGACGTTCAGGCCAACCTTGCGGATCCAGTGGCGCCCGCGGACCTCTCGCTCCGAGCGCGGGACACCGTGGCATTCAAGCCCGAATGCGACGTTGGAGAGGACCGTGCGATGGTCGAAGCTCGTGTAGTCCTGAAAGACCATTCCGCGGTCGGCGCCAGGGCCCATGACTCCCTTGCCCAGCACGCTGACCGAGCCGGAGGTCGGCGGGTGCTGAGGCTCAAGGCCCGCGATCAGACGAAGGACGGTGCTCTTTCCGCATCCGCTCGGACCCAGGATTGAGATGAACTCGCCCTTTCCGTGAAGGTCATCCACGACGAAGGAGACGTCCCTGATCGCCGTGAACGCATTCGGCTTACCTGCGTTGTAGGTCTTGGTGACATTACAAAAATCGACCACACGGGGTCCAGCGATGGCCGTGGGAACACGGCCCGACTCAATGACATCCCCCATTCCTGTTGCCTCGGCGCCTGGCTGCGCTGGCTGACCGGAAGCTGCTGCCCCTTTCATGCACCCCCCCGGCCATTGCGGTGAGAGAAGAGCTGGCATTGCACCCAGAAGAGACTTCGGTCGATGGCGTAGGCAATCAACGGGATCAGGAGCAGGACCAGGATCGTGTGGGCCTTGGGCCCCCGCCGCTGGGACAGATTGATGATCTGCCCGAGTCCGCCGGCCTCTCCCTCGAGCTGCACGCTCTCGACGAGCATGATGTAGCCAAACGCGATCCCGAAGAGAACCCGTAGCGAGTTGAAGATGGACGGCAAGGCCAGGGGAAAGAGGACCTTGGAGATTACCTGCCACCTCGACGCACCGAGCGTGTAGGCCGTGTCGACATAGTGGCCTCCGACATCCTTGATGGCCTGAGTAGCATCCACCATCACAAAGGCCACGCAGGCAATGAATATGAACATGATTTTTTGAGCCTCGCCAATCCCGAAGAGCGCAAAGGTTAGCGGGATTACAGCCGCAAGCGGGGCATTGCGGCCAAAAAGCGTCATGGGCAAGAAGAACGCCTCGATGCGGGTGAAGCAGCCGCACAGTACGCCCAACGAGACGCCGACCACCGCCGCCAGCGCAAATCCAAGACACACGCGCCAGAGGCTCGCAGCAAAGTTGCGGGTGAGCGCACGATCAAACCAGAGCGATGGAAAGGTCGCCAAGGTCTCGGATGGACTCGTGAGAACGAGGGGACTCAGGATGCGCTCCTCGTTTTCGCCGCGAGTGGCGTACCACCAGACGCCCAGAAAGAAAAGAGCGCAAGCCGCTCCACAAATAAGCGTCTTCCAGTACGGTATCTCTTCGCGGATCTTGAACATTCATTGCTTCTCGGCAGAATAGACCTTGACCTCGACACGGCGGTTTCTGACGTGGTTGAGAGGGTCCTCCTTGTCGACGGGGACATCCCAGCCCTTACCCTCGGTCGAGAATTGGTTCGGGTCGAGCTTGGGGTACTTGCGCACCAGGGCCTCCTTCACGGCACTCGCCCGCTGCGCGGAGAGTTGCTTGACGAGGTCCGCGGAGACCTGCCCCCTCATCGAGGCGTCCGTGTGACCCACAATCACGATCCGGGCCATGCCGAATTTGCCCACGAGGTCACCGATGCCAACGAGTACGTTCTCCACGTTCGGATCGTAAAGCTCCTCGACTGCCTTGCCGTTCACTTGCTTCAGGACCTTCTTGCTGAGGTCCCAGCTGTTCGGGAAAAACTGGATCACCACGGTGTTCGTGAGGATCTCGTCCGACTCGCCTCGAATCTCGCCAACCGTCTTCGGCGTGAACGCAATCTGATACTCATCCTTCTGGGACGAATACTTTGGCTCCTTGCCGAGCTTCTCGATGAAAGTGAAGTCCATCACCTGGTCGAAGGAGACCGGCGAGTGCTTGATGCTGTTGACCCTTCGATAAAGGTAGTAGCTCTGGCGCCAGACCCGCTCGAAATTCGCGGGGTTGTTCGCATTCATGAAGAATTGGTAATTCTCGGCCCAGTTGGTGTTGTGGGCATCGGCGAACATGTTGATGGTGTCGGTGGCGGGGATTTGATATCCCTGCGCCATGAGATCGGCACAGCGCTGCTTCTTCGCGGGATCCTTGAGCTGCTCCATGCCCTCGAAGATACCCCTGACGAGAGACTCGATGATCCCCGGATGGTCCTTGGCGAAGTCGGCTCGCGCGAACCAAACGTCCGCGATCAGCTTGTTGGCCGTGGCGGTCGTCACAAGCAACTCGTTGCCCGAGACTTTCGACAAGTTGTAGATGTCTGGCGCCCACGAAACGGCGGCGGCGAGGTCGCTCTTGGAGTTGAATGCCGCTGCGGCCTGAAACGCGTCCTCGGTGAACACCATGTTCACCTCGGCCGGCTGCACTCCACCAGCGACGAGCATGTTCAGCGCGAAATAATGGGACGGGGAGTTCTGCGCGAGCACCAGCTTCTTTCCGCGTAGGTCGCTGACGGTCTTGACCAGGCTCTTGCGGACAATGATCCCGTCGCCCCCATTCGACCAGTCCACCTGCTGGTAGATCCGGGGCATCACGCGTGAGTCCCTTGGCCTGCCAGTCGCGTCGACGATGCGTTCGAGGAAGAGGGGCACCATGTCGAGGGTTGCCCAGCCGATGTGGATGTCGCCGGTGGAATAGGCATCCTGCATGGTGATCGGGTTGTCGATCAAGACCAGTTCGATCTTGAACTCCTTGCCGTCGGGCGTCTTCCAGACCTTGGCGCCCTTGAAGCCGTCGTTCGCGAGGATGATGGGTCCCCAACCTGCCCACACGTTGAGAGCGAAGCGCACGGTGTTGTCCACCATCGGCTTGTACGCCGCCGTGCCCTTGATCTCCGGGAGCCTTTCTGTCGGCCTGAAGCTGTACTCCTTGACGGTCGTAACGCTGTTCGAGTCGGGTGCCTCACTCGGGATGCTGATCGGCTCGCTCGCCTTGCCCGCCACGCCCTGGCCTCCCTGCGGCCCTCCTTTCGGCGCCAGGACGTCCATCTTCATCACCGCGAAGGTGATGAGCCCTCCGACGACAAGGAACAGCGCGATGTAGAACGGTGCTTTGGGTTGTCCAGGCATTTTGTGATCTCAGTCCTTTCAATTGCGTTCAGACACACGAGCCAGGATGCGCTTCTCCTGGAACTCCGCCAACTCCGCCTCGAGCGATACCGAAACTGAACTTCGGTGCCGCTTTCCAGATGTGAGCGCGGCGCCAACAAGCCAGAGACCCAAAGGCTGTCAACACTCTCACCCCCGGAAGGCCGTTCTTGGCCTGGCCTTCTGCATGGAGCTCAAGATCTGCAGGATGTCGTACGCCGTCAGCTCGCAGAGGAGCTGCGTGACTTTCGCATGTGTCGGATCGTCGAGCGCTGGCTCAACTTCTTTCATGAGCTTCACGAGTCGGTCTTCCTGCGCCTTCACCTCTGCGTCATTGACCTGGCCGTCGGCGAGCGCCTCCAGGAAGGAGGCGAGCTGCCGGGCGTAGCCGTCAATCAATGGGGCTCCGGACTTGTCGTCGAACCATTGGATGCGCTTCGTGGAGCTCTTCACCACGGTGGTGCCTCGCGACGCTGCTTTCGCCCTGGCCGTGGGTCCCTTGAAGGCCTTCTTCGTTTTCTTCTTCGCCATCTTATTCACTCTTCGAGGACTTGCCGAATCGCCACCATGCGCTCCTGCAGCCGGGATCGGCCATCCGGTTGCTGCACCTTCGTCTTGAAATCCGGCGGGAGGAAGCTGAGCTGCGTGCACTCGAGCACCGCCGCAAGCTCCTGAAGCTCCTTTTCAAGCCCCTGCGCCGACGGAATAAACTCCGTGAGTGCCTCCTCAAGGTCCTTCCTCTGGACGTCCTCCCTCCTCGCTGTCAACGCTCGCCTCCTCGCTGTAACGACGATACTCTCGATGTCGGCCCCGCTCAGCCGCCGATCCGCAGGCAGGCTCGGGAGTTGCTCCCTCGTGATGTTCACCTTGTTCTTGCGCGCCATCGACAGGAACATGCTTGCCACCTCGGCCTCATCAATTGGGTAAAAGAGTGGAATGTGAACTTCCGCACGGCCCTGGCGCTTGATATCGATTGGAAGCAGATCCGGTCGACACGTCAGCAGCATCCAGACGATCTTTCCCCTGTAGCGGGTGTCCCCCATCTGGCTCGCAATCATGCTAAAGACCCGGCTCGAGGTGCCAGAGTCGCCTTCCGCCTGCCGATTCCCGAGCGCGGCATCGGCCTCGTCAATAATAACCACGACCGGCCCGAGCGACCGCAGCACGGTCAGGACCTGCTCAAGGTTGCCTTCCGTCTCGCCCACATATTTTGAGCGGAAGTTGCGGAGCTTTACACACGGGATGGCCATCGAACCGGCATAGCACTCTGCAAGGAAAGTCTTTCCCGTCCCCACCGCGCCGCAGAAAAGGTAGCCCATCGGGGCCGAATCGAGCTTCCCACGCACCAGGAGATCAGCATCTTCTCTCAGGCGAGCCTTGGCGGCATCTTGGCCCACGACCAGGTCGAGCGTGTGCTCGGGCTCGACGAACTCGAGGAGTCCCCGGCACTGCCGTTCGATCATCGTCTTCTTGATTTTCCGAAATCGCTCGGCGTCAATTCGTAGGCCCGAGCGCTTCGCCTGCGACAGGAGAACGTTCAAGCCAACGAGGCTGAGGCCGTTGGAGACCTGTGCAAGCTCCGTCGTCGAGAACTCCGCCAGTCGCGCAAGGTCGCCCCCGGCTTTTTCGCCGTCGGTAAACCATCTGGAGAAGCTTTCCCGCTCGTCCCGACCCGGCATCGGGATCTCGATCGAGGCCACGTGTGGGCTCTGCACGAGCCGCTCGTTGACCTCGGAGAGGCGATCGGCGACCAGCACAAAGGCCATGTTGATGCGCTTGATGTAGGGGTTCTGCGCCCAGCTCAGAAAGCGAACCAGGTTCGAGCCTTGACCGCGAGCGAGAGAGTCAATGTCTCCCGACGGTACGAGGTATTGCGCGTAGTCAAAGAAGATCCCGAGCGATTTTCGTTTCGTCGGATCCTCTTCAAGAAGGCACGCGTCGATGAATCGGTCAAGCCACAGGAGTAGCTTCTCGGTGTCACGCGGCCAGCTCGATGGCTCCCCAAGCCCTGGAGCCACTTGCTGAATCATGGCCTTCAAGCGCCCGGCATCGCCGCCAGCCTGGGGACGTATACCCCGGGCAAGGTCGTGCTCAAGAATGACATCCCAGGAGCCAAAGACCTGGCCCGCCAGAAACTCCGAGAGACTCACGTAAGTCTCCACCTCGCCACTGCCCACCCCCGGAGTGACCGTACGGACAAGGTCGTGCACATTTCCGTGCAGCACAAAGACACATGTCGTTCCAGAAAAATAGAGGTTTGCAAGCTCGCGAGCCCAGGGTGGGAACCCGACGGGCAACTCGGCAACAAGTCCGCTGTCGCCGAGAGAGCCTGTGGAAGCGCCGCTCATCGAGCGTGATCCGGGCGTGGAGGGTGGGAGGAGCCCGAATCCACTTTTTTATGCGTTCTCCTTCGAGGCCCGCCTCGACTTTGAAGCCGGGCCGAGCGCCTTCACCTCTTCCTTCACGCCCACCGTGGCGGGCGTGACGAGGCCCATCTGCACCTCGAACTCGCGCAGCGCTTGATCTGCCATCACCTTTTCCATCGCCTGCTCGCGCTTGATATCGGCGATTCCTTCGCCCGAGAGGTCGGCGGCGACGCGGGCCTTGGCGCGATTGAGACCGATCTTCTCCTGAATAACCGTCTCGATCTCGCCAAAATCGGTGGTGACGTCGAACTTGAAGCTGCTGGCGAGCTTCGCCATCTCCGCCTCGGCCTTGCTCATCTTGATTTCGGCGTCGTACTTCTGAATCTTTTCGCGGACCTGCCCGAGCCTCGAGCTCGCATGCTTGATCTTGTCGAGGTTGTTCGTGTAGGCCTCCTCGTACATCGCGAGCTGGCCTTCGTTCTCGGAGAGCTGCTGCTTCGCCTTTTGAAGCTCAAACGCAAACTTCGCCGCCGTGTCGCGGTCACCCGCCTGCAGGTAAGCCTTCACCTTGCCTTCGAGGTTCGATACGTGCGCCTTGTCATTGGCAACCTGCCGGGACACACGCTCAACGAGCGCACGGTACTGCTCCAGCCCTTCCCTGCCCTCCTTGAGCTGTGCGACTGCGCTGTCGTATTCGTACTGCATTTGCGCAATTGGATCGGAAGTCCAGAAGTAGTTGGCCAGCTTGTTGATCTGGGCCCTCAGGGTTCGCCAGAGTTTGCCGAGAATCATCCACGCACCGTGCCTTTCCGAGGATCGCCTCTCCGGGGGAGAGGAAGTGTGTCTTGGCGACCTTTTGACTTGGATTCAGCCCTGTCTATACACTGCCCCAGAATCGCTGTCAATTCCGGCAGAAAAGCTGGTATTGTTGAGGTCACATGAGCAGGGTGGCCGGGCAACGTGCAAATTTCTGCGGCGGCCGCCACCGGGGGGGAGGAGAAGCAATGACGATTCAAGCTAGTCCGAGGGCCTGCCTATTTTTCGCTTTCGGGCTCGCCCAAGCAGCCATTCAGGCCCGGGCGGCGGAGCAGCCAAGACTCACGAGGGGCCCGTATTTGCAGGCCCTCCAGCAAGATTCCGTGATCATCCTCTGGGAGACCCACCTGCCCAGCCTCGGTCGAGTCCGCTATCAGCTCGATGGCGGTCCCGAGATCGTCGTGAATGAGACACAGCCGGTTCTCGCGCACCAGGTGCGACTGGATCGTCTCCCCGCGGGTTCGTTTCACCTCTACCAGGTCCTTGACGGCAACAACGCGCTCCACGACAACATTTTTCGATTTCGCACGGCGCCGCCTTCTCGATCCGACCCGGTGAAAGCAGTCGCCTTCGGTGACAGTGGCCTCGGCAGCCCGAATCAGAGGGACGTCGGTAACCTCATTCGATCGCTAGATCCGGATCTTCTGCTCCACATGGGCGATCTTTCCTACACAGGTTCGCTCGACGATGTGCTGTTCTCCGCTTACCCCGAGCTCCTTGCCCAGAAAGCCTTCTACCCCGCCCGGGGAAATCATGACATGCACCACGATTGGCGAGCTTACTTTCCGCCTCCGAATGAGAACGACGATGGCCGGGCGAGCTACTATTCCTTCGACTGGGGCTGCGCCCATTTCGTCTGTTTCGACTCCAACTCGGACACTCTCGCCCAGGGGGGCCGCCAGCTCAAGTGGGTGGACGAGGATCTGGCCCGGGCCAAGACCGCCGGATCCAGGTGGCTTGTGCTCTACTGCCACGAGCCGCCCTTCACTGTGGGCAACTACGGGGAGGCGCCCGACGTGGTCAACACCCAGCGGAAGACTCGCATCTTGATTCCGCCGCTGGCTGACAAGCACCAGATCGACCTCGTAATCTCGGGCCACGATCACAACTACCAGCGAAGCCATCCGGTTCGAGAGGATGCCATCGTCGATGCGTGGCAATCACCCGAGTTCATCTCCCCCGGGGGCACCGTCTACATTGTGACGGGAGGCGGTGGCGTCACGCTCTACAGGGAGGACCCAAGGGCAGACCACCGGTTCACCGAACGCTTCGTGTTTGCGCATCACGCCGTAAGCCTTTCGATCACACCGGAAAAGCTTTCCGTGGAGGCGATATCACCCGCGCTCGGACGCATCGACGCCTTCTCGATCGCAAAAGAAGGCGCTCGGCCCGAGTACCGCTTTGTCCGGGGCGACGCTGACTCCGACGGCAAGGTCAATCTGACCGACGCCATCGGTATTCTGAGGCACCTGTTCCTCGGCAAATCACTCGAGTGCTCGAGCCTTTCGGCGGTTGTCGCCGACGCTAACGCCTCGGGCAGGGTTGCGATCGACGACGCCATGCACATCCTCAATTTCCTTTTCCTCGGCGGGCCGGCACCGGCCTCGCCGTTTCCTGAATGCGGCAAGGACACCGCCGCCGACGGCCTTGGCTGCACGCCCAACGGCTGTCGATGATGCCGGCTACTCGGCGCAGACGCTGTCGCAGCCCTGGAACTCAACGCAGCCGATTCCGGCCGCGTGAGGCAGGCCCCGTTGGAAAAGGTAGGTGAGGCCGAGCAGTACGTCGGCGACGTTCACGGAAGCGTTGCCATCCCAATCCAGGACACGTTGGTTGGCAGCATCCTCCAGCCCCTTGGCGCTGCAGGGGCCATCTAGGAAGCCGCCAAAGAGCATCTGCAGCATGCGGATTGCGTCGGTCACATTGATCTTGCCATCGCGGTTCGAGTCGCCGGGAACAGCTCCGAGCTTGCTCAAACTGTCCGCCTTGCCGGGACTGCCGCCCACGGCGGAGCTCAAGCCCCAGCGGGCGGCTTCGCCCAGCGTGCTGGCGTCACCGAGCGGATCCTTGTTGACGATCGAGTGGCCAATACCTTTCGCCTCCGGATACCAATTCCCGTCGTATTTGAAATCGAAGATCTTCTGCTCAAAGTCGCCCCTGAGTGCGAGAAACTCGCCCACGTCTGAAAGCGCTCCTTCGAAGTCCCCAGCAACAAGGAACCCCTCCGAACCGTAGCGGGCTGCGAACGCAATACGGTCCCGTGTCACAAGGACCCGTTCACCCGGCTTGAGGCTCGGCACCGCGACTCCGTCAAAGGTGAAAGCGATACCCTTTGTGAAGGTGATCCCCGCGAGGGAAAGAGGCTCCGAACCAATGTTCATGAGCTCCACAAACTCCATCCGAGTCGTGTTGAACTTCTTCCCTGGATCTTCCTCCGGGGTGGGCGGGGCCGGAAAGTACATCACCTCTGTAATCGTGATGGTCGGAATCTTCGTGTAGTACTTTGCTTCGACCGGGCTGCTCCAGATTCCATCCTCGACAAGACGGGCCCTGGCCACAATCCGGGTCTGGCCCTGGATCGTGACCGGATCGGAATAGATGCTTGCGGTTGGAGCCGGGTCTCCGCCGAGCGCCCTTGGATCCGACCCATCCAGCGTGTAGTAGATTGTGGCGGGCCTGTTGACTGAGAGCTTCACCTGAGAGCCAGGGTTCACGAAGCCCGCGGGCGGATCGAACTCGGGACTCCCGGCGAACTCCGAATCGATCCAGTCGGCCCGGGTCGCCAGCCAGTTCTTCAGGTGGTCGACCTCGCCCTGAAAGCCGCCAACATGCCCCTCAAGTTCCGGCCAGCGCTTCACGTTGCGATCCGCCGCGCCACCGGAGCTCAGCTCGATGGCCCAGGCATCAATCTGGGCCAGAATATTCGCTGTTGCCAGCGGACCCTTCCTCAGTTCTCGCCAGCGACCCTTGTAGGCGAGGTTCCAGGGCGTGTTGGACAGGGGCGGGCTGTTGTTGAAGAGTAAAGAGTACCAACTTCCGCTTTCTCCGGATGCAAAGTACTGGGTGCCACTGTTGTTGGCGTTGTGGTATCCCAGCGGGTCCGAGGAGCGGTCGTCATCGGCGAATCCCCCCATGGCGCGGTCAAAATCCCAAACGGGTCCCATGACAAGCGGACCATTGCGGTCCTTGTAGAAGTAGGCGCTCAGGCGGAAAGCATCTACATTTTTTGTATACCAGCAGAGAATGTGGTGATCAATCCATGCCGTAAAGTCTATGTAATCGTTGTCCTCTTGACGCCCAATCTGTGGGTTCAATGAAGCCACCATCTGGTCCAGGAACCTGCGTATGTAGGCCCTCTGCGCCGGCACCGTACCACTGGGATGAGCCAGGACGAGGTCCGGATACCCCCCGCCCGCAATGGTAACCTCGTCCCCGTCAACGTTGTCGCGCTTCAAAATGTAGCCCCCCGTGACCTCGGGTTCGGACCTGTCGCGAGGCAGGAGACTGGTGATGTTGATCCTTTCAGGGCTCTGTTTCATTCTCTCCATGAAGGCGTAGGTACCGAAATAATGCGTTTCGGTCAGCGGGCCTTTCCCGGGATTAAAAAAGCACTCAACATACTTCGTCCGGGCCGCGTAGCGCCCGCACTCCCGGCTCATGAAATAGGCGACTGGATTCCTCATGTTGATGCGGTCAAAGATGTCCCCACCAAACATGACAAAGTCTGACTCTCTCGGAAAACCGAAGATATTGACTTGCTTGTCCTCTCCTTGAGCGTCATTGATCTCGAGGTTGAACCCAAACTTTGGCAAACCACAGGTGCTCCGGCCGCGCTGACGGAACTGCATGGCGCTGGAGAGCTCGGGCTCATCGATCATCACTGCGTTGCCGTCCTTGCCGGGAGTGATTATCAGAACATGCCCTCGTGAGTAGTCTGCGCCACAAGCCCCGATCCCATTACCCAGGGCCAAGACAACCACAAGAGGCAGGTTGGAGGTGAACGCGGCGACCTTCGGATCGGCGATAACAAACGTGTTGCGCTCCGTGGGCCCAGGCGCCATTCCTTCCTTGAATACTCGAGCGGTAATCCGCACGGCGCCCTTCACTGCGATGGGAGCGGAGTAGAGGAGCGACGTCTCGCGTGGAGTGCTGCCGTCAACTGTATAGCGAATTACTCCGCCGGGTAGATCTGTAAAAAGCTCCACCTGGCGGGAGTCGACGTACATGCCGCTCGGGAGCGAAAACGTGGGCTTGGGCGCCGCCTCGGGAAACCCTTTGCCATTCTGTCTTCCGGGTGTCGACACAGGAAAGTACCAGCGAACTTCCGGTCGGAATTCGTCGAGGTCCACCGCCTCCATCTCGGGCAGCAGGAAGAAGTCCGAGTCGTCCGTCGAGACGTTGAGACCCTGGATCGCGAGAATGTTCTCGCCTACCTTGAGGCCTCCGAGCACGTTGGAAATATCAAACTCCTCGAACTCCTGGGCCCCATGAGCGCCGGTCGCGCTGGAGCGCCAGTCGATCGTCTGGGGGGCGTTCGCGCTGCCGACAACTTGCCCATTCACATAAGCCACAAAGCCGTCATTGTAACGCACCCTTAACTTCAGAACGTCGATCTTCGCTGGATCGGCAACGTCGAAGGGAACGCGAACAAAAATGCTGGAGTTCACATTTCGCATTTCGGCAGCCACGTCAGTTTTCACAAGCTCGAGCTCATTCGACGACACCCCGTAACCGATCGCCGTCGTGCCCTTGCGCCAGGACGAAGCATCAAAGTCGAGCAGAGTCCAACCGAGACCCAGGTCTCCGGAGCTGGGCACCGACACGCTGGCGGGAGCACCTACCTTCAGCACCTCAAAGGAGGCGGAGCCCGTGCCGACTCCATAGGAGACATCGGGCTGCTGAGGTGGGTAATTCTCCAGGCTCGAGACGATCGTCGTTCCATCCTGGGCGACCAAGTAGATCGAGTCGCCACTCTCTGCCAGCTTGAAATTCGTATGCAGGGCAAGGGTGGGGTCGACCAGGTTCTTCCCCGAGCAAAACACGAGCAGGAACCGCCCGGGCTCGAGACTCACTGCCGGAAACTTCCATTGCCTGGGCTCCTGGATGTCATCCGTCAGGTAGTAGCCGTCCAGGCTGACCTCGGAATCGCCCAAGTTGAATAGTTCTACCCAGTCCGGCGAGTCGCGTTCCTCGTCGCGCAAGGCGTTGACGTTGTTCGCCATGAGCTCGGTCAGGATGACCCCTTCAGCCGCGCTCAAGGGACCAAAAGAGAGGAGAATCGATGACGCAAGCAACAAAGGTCGCAATTTCATGTCAATTCCTGACACTACAAGTGTCTTCGATACGCCGCAGATCGGCCTGGACAAGACCAGGCCGCCATGCAGCCAACCACAGCTCAAAAGAGAGAATGAAGTATAGTTTCACTGCCAGGGAAATTCTGAAACTATACTCCGCACAGCCACAATGGAGACATCCTGGCCAACGCTCACCCACTACCGGCGCCGGAGGCGCGCGTTGCGGGAGGGAGGTCGTCCCACCTCCGCGATGATTATAGTGTTAAACGTACCCCCGGAAAGGCTCCGCAACAAGGACCGAAGTGAAAGCCAAACAGGGTGAGGGAAATGGACGGGGGGAGGAGACCGGCGCCTCGTCCCATTGCTTCCCCTGGCATTGATGCCCGACAATGCTGCCATGCAACAGCAAATAGGCTTCGGCCTTGGCCTCCTGGGACTCGGAGCACTGACCTACTGGCTTGGACCCCGTCCCGTGTTCGAGCCTTGGGTCGCCGAGGATCTCTCACCGGCTCGAGCGCAAGCGCTCGGCCTTGAGGGATCGCTCGGACCCTTGTCGGACGGACCCTGGGAGCGGCTGGAGTCCGATTACCGCAGTGCGCACCCGGTTGCTGGCGGTCTTCCACGATCGGGCACACCGGCCGTGCTCCTGGACGTGGACTCTGACGGTGACCTCGACTTCTTCGCGGCCCGGGCTCTCGAGACGACCATCGGCCCGGCGAGCGCGGTACTTTTCATGTGGCAGGACAGCCGTTTCCTTGATATTTCGCAATACCTCGGCTCTGCGTTCACGCAGCCCCGTATCGTGGTACACTCCTGGGCCCGTGACGTCAACCAGGACGGTCGGGTTGATTTGTTGCTCGAGCTCGAAGGGGGCGGACGAACCGTACTGTGGAACCGATTCGAGCAAAAAAACGGGTTCGCGAAGTAGAAACGCGCACGGATTGCCGTGAGCTTCCTTCTCGCGAGAAGCCCTGACCGCGAGCTCTCCTGGGTGGAGTGTTAGCCCATTGTTAGCAAGGGATCTCCAGGTGCTTTGAGGCTGGCCTGGGGCCCTTCATCCCGAGCTCGCCTCACGTCACGAGCCCTGCCGTCGCCACGGACATGGAAGATGGAGCCGGTCAAGCTTCTCCTCGAGCTCCTGTCGCTCCCGGTTCGTCTTCAAACCCCCAGGTCCTTCCTCGAGCCAGCCGAAGCCTTTGGCCAGCGCGCTTGCACCGGCAAGATCTCCCTTCGTGGCTGCTTGAACAATCTGGATCTCAAGTCTCGACAGTTGCAACGACTCAAAGCGGTAGTCCTTGAAGGCCTCCCAGGTCAATGGGCACCACCGTTTCACAATCTCCTCGCCGATCACGCAGGCGTAGGAACGAATCTCCTCCTGCGCATGCAAGTCCATGCGGAGGGCAAGAAAGTGGAGGAGGTTGTGGAGATCAATCTTCCAGTAGGCTTCGGTGTAGGTCGAAAGCGGCAGGTCCTTGCGCGCCTGCTCGCGTGCCACGCCGGATCGAAGTCGCTCCTCGTAGACCCTGCGTGAGTGCTCAAGAAGCTCTTTCTCCTTTTCACTCAACGAGGCGCCGAAGCCGACGTTGAGAAAACCCTCGCTCCCCTGCCGGTTGCCAACTGACTGCGATCGCCATTCGCCCGGCGCTGTCGTCTGTGCGGCGTCTATGGCCACGGAGTACCGGGTGCTATATTCATTCACCGAGGCCATGCGGTGTCGAATCCACTGCCGCCAGCAGTCCATGGGGACGCGGACATGAAGCTTGAGCTCGCACATCTCGAACGGCGTCGTGTGACGGTGACGAAGGAGGTAGCGGATCAGCCCGCGGTCCTCCTGCACCCTCTTTGTGCCGGCGCCGTAGCTGACACGAGCCGCCTGAACGATCGAGGCGTCAGAACCCATGTAGTCGACCACCCGCACAAAACCATCGTCGAGCACCCTGAAAGCAACGCCAAGGATGCTGTCGAGCTCCTCGACGCGTATTCGTTCCAGCCTCTCTGCGTTTTGATTCATGGCTCCACCGTTGGGCTCAAGGAGAGCTCTTCTGCGCCATCAAAGGCCCCGAACTCTACTCGCCTTCGCCCTTCTTGTCGATGCCCTGACTGATCTGGGTCTACAGGTTACTCGCCACGAATGTCCAGGAACGGACTCACAGCCTCCGCGGGTGCATGCGCTCCCCTCTTCGCCGGGCCATGCCACCGCATCGGAGAACCGCCAGGAGCAGCGCGCTCCGTCCGTCCATTCGGGGCCTACGATACACCCATCTCCACGGGATCCAGTGCTTCGACAGAGGCCTCTCGGTGCTTCAGGTGCTCGTCCAGGTCAAACGGCTTCTTGAGAAGCTCCGCGACACTTGCCGCCGACAAGGGCCTGCTGATCCAGTAGCCCTGAGCCTCGTCACAGCCGTGGGACTTCAAATACTTCAATTGCTGGCTCGTCTCCACTCCCTCGGCCACCACTCGCAAGTCAAGGCCGTGCGCCAGGGCGATGAACGATTTGACAATCGCCTGAGCGCGTGGGCAGGTCGTCAGGTCCCGAATGAAGGAGCCATCAATCTTGAGCTTCGAGAATGGCAGATCGCGCAGGTGTCCGAACGACGAGTAGCCCGTTCCAAAGTCGTCCATCGTACAGATAACCCCCATGTCCATGAGGCTGCGCACCTTCGTTACGCACTCGGCAATATCGTTCATCACCACGGCTTCGGTGAGCTCGAGCTCGATCTTGTCGGGCGACACCTGGGTCTGTCCCAGCATGGAAGCAACCAGGCTCACGAAGCTTTCCTGATGAAAGAACTGATTCGAAAGGTTGATGCCCACGGAGGTCAGATTGGCAACGCCAGACTCCCAGGCTCTGATCTGACTGCACGCTTCCTGGAGCCCCCAGGTGTCAATTCGCCTCAAGAGCCCCGAATCTTGAGCCGCCTGCGCAAAAGTTGCTGGCTCGAGAAGACCCAATTCGGGGTGGCGCCACCGCAAGAGCGCCTCCAGGCCGAGGCCCTTTCCCGTCACAAGATTCACCCGGGGCTGGTAGTAGAGAAGAAACTCCCTGCGTTCAATTGCCTTGTGAAGGCTGCTTTCCATCGCCAGGCGCTCAAGAGCGAGCTTGTTCGTGGCCTTGGAATAGTAGCGATAGTTATTCTTGCCGCTTGCCTTGGCCTCGTACATCGCCGTGTCGGCGCTCTTCAAGAGGGCTTCCATGTCCTGGCAATCACTTGGGTATAGCGATATTCCAATGCTTGCCGTCGTGAAAACTTCGCGGCCGTGGATCTTGATGGGCTGTGCAACGGCTTTGAGGATGCGCTCCGCCACCTTGGCGGCATCCTCCGCATACTTGATGCGAGTCAAGAGGACGGCGAACTCGTCGCCTCCGAGCCGGCCCACTTGAGCCGACTCGGCGCCGTCGTCTTGCATCGGCAAGCGCGCAGTGTCCGCACCACGAACCACGGAGTTGAGGCGTGTTGCCACTTCCTTCAACAGAGCGTCTCCGAACGCGTGGCCCAGGGAGTCGTTGATTCGCTTGAAGCGATCGAGGTCCAGGAACATGACAGCCAGGAATTCCTTGTGACGTTGCGCCGTCCGGATGGCCTGGGCCAGGCGGTCACGAAAAAGCGCGACGTTGGGCAGCAGAGTGAGGCTGTCGTGGCATGCGAGAAACTGAATTCGCTTCTCCGCCGTCTTTCTGTCCGTAATGTCCTGAATCGTACCGAAAATTCGGCCTTCGCGGCGGAGAACGTCGACATCGAGCTGCCCTTGAAAATGAACACAACGTTCCTCGCCGTCGACACGGCAAATTCTGTGGTCCAGTGTCAGAGGTAGTCCCTCGCCAGACGCTGCGATGGCCCGAATCACCGTATCGCGGTCGTCCGGATGTACAAGTTCAAGGAAGACTTCTCGCTGGAAGCCGACGGGCTGCGGGCCGAGACCGAGAATCCGAAAGAACTCGGTCGAACCCTGCATCTGATTGCTCGTGACATCAAGCTCCCAGTTTCCAATACTGGCAAGCCGTTGCGCATGCGCCAGTACGCTCTCGCTTCTGGAGAGACGCTGCAACCAGGCGCTCGCTCGTAAAATGTATCGAACGCGATGGGCGAGGAGCACCGCATTGAAGGGCTTGCTGATGAAGTCCGTCGCACCCACCTCGTAAGCCTTGTTGATGGAATCCACGTCTTCAAGGCCTGTCATGAGGATGATCGGCACGGTTTCTCCGCCAGAAGCCATCCGAAGCTCGCTGCAGGCGCTGAACCCGTCGCGTCCTGGCATGAGGACGTCCATGAGCACCATGCTGGGATGAGACTCACGAAAAGCCGTGATGGCTTCGTCGGCGCCCGGTGCTTCCTCGACGACATATCCATGGCCTTCAAGCGCTTCGCGCGCAAGGAAGCGCACGGTGGCGTCGTCGTCCACCACCAGGATTCTTGAAGTGTTCCCTTGTGCTGGTGTCTTCATGGCACCGGGCTCCCCGCCAGTGCCGGCGCGATACGGCCAAACTCTTCCACGATCTCTTCCATGATCAGTTCGAGATCGCTGCGACTTAGGCTGGCCGCTGTGGATTCCAGCTTCCGGGCAAGCTGGCTCAGCTCCGTGGCACCGACATTGGCGCTGCTCGACTTGAGCGCGTGAGCGACATTTCGTACTCCGACCACATCTCCAACGCCTCCAGCAGCACGGAGAGTCTCGAGGAGCTTGATCGTCTGAGCCTGGTAGGTTTGAAGCATCTTGGCGAGCACGTCGGGTTTGTCTGGACGCTGCAGCTGCCGAATGACATCCAGCGCTTTCGGGTCGAGCAACCCGACACCCTTCGAAGCGCTCGTGCAAACATCCCCGGTTTTCTCCAGCAGTGACGCGTCGCACACTGGCTTGACTTCAACTGGGCAGAGCCAGCGCTCCAGAAGCAAGCCCATTTGCGACTTGTTGAACGGCTTCGAGAGGTAATCGTCCATGCCAGCCTTCAGGCACCGTTCTCGATCGCCGCTCACCGCATGCGCGGTGAGTGCAATAACAGGAACTCGAAATCGGGGCTGACCCGCAGACGATTCCACAGACTTGGCTTCTCTTTCTCGAATAACCTTGACCGTCTGAAATCCATCGAGAACGGACATCTGGCAGTCGAGAAAGATGAGGTCATACTTTGACTTCTTCGTGGCTTCGATGGCTTCTTGGCCGTCCTGGGCTATGTCGACCTTGAGTCCGAAAGACTGAAGAATCAGGGAGGCGAACTCCTGATTCAAGGGGTTGTCTTCAGCGAGCAAGACCGAACCATTGAAGACTCTCTCCCCGCGAACGGATCCGCGGGCAGACAGGTCGGCAACTCTATCCCCGCCGCCTTCTCGCAGCAGTGATTTGCGCTCCACCATGTTTGCGATGCACTGGTAGAGATTCGATTTCCGGAGCGGCTTACAAAGACAGGCGTCGATTCCGGCCTCTTCAGTCTCCGACGCATCATCCACGTCTGCAAGCGAGGAGAGGAGAACCAGCTGGGGTTGGCCCAGGAGAGGCTCCTTTTTGATCATCTTGGCGAGCGCGATTCCATCGACCTCCGGCATCTGCCGATCCAGGATCACGAGCTGAAAGCGCTCGCCGTGGCTTGCGGCGACACGTGAGAGCTCCAGAGCTTCCCGGGCGTTTGATGCAGCCTGGCAGTGTACTTGCCATGAAGCGAGCTGACCTTGAAGGATCTCTCGGTTGGTCGCGTTGTCGTCCACGACGAGCACCCGGAGCTTCCTGAATGACCCGATGGGCTCTTCCCTGCTGCGTGTTTGATTTGCCGACTTTTCAAATCGAGCAGTAAACCAGAAGGTGGACCCCTTGGCCGGTTCACTCTCCATTCCTATTTGCCCACCCATGAGCGCACAAAGCTGCTTTGCGATGGCGAGGCCGAGTCCCGTGCCCCCATATTTTCTCGAATGCGAAGAATCGACCTGGTTGAAAGCGCGAAAAAGCGATGCCTGCGCTTCAGCCGGCACACCAATGCCCGTGTCGCGCACCTTGAAACGCACTATCGCGAAATCGGCGCTCTCTTCCTCCAACTGAATACTGACGATGACTTCCCCTGTTTGCGTGAACTTCACGGCGTTCCCAACGAGGTTCGCCAGGATTTGCCGCAAGCGGCCCGGGTCTCCACGCACCGTGGAGGGGGTCGCTGGCCTCACGAGACAGGAAATTTCGACCTTCTTCATGGAAGCCTGCGCGCTGAAGAGCTCGACGATATCCTCGACCGTCTCGACCAGATCGAACTCTATTTTCTCAAGCTCCAGTTTCCCGGCTTCAATCTTCGAAAAGTCGAGAATGTCGCTCATGACGTTCAGCATGGCCTCCGCGGAACGTCGCACGTTGACAGCAAAGTGTTTTTAGCGGTCTGTCAGGGGCGTGTCCATGAGAAGCTCGGCCATGCCCAGAACGCCGTTCATGGGCGTCCGAATCTCGTGACTCATGTTCGCAAGGAACTGAGATTTTGCTTCAGAAGCCTGCTCGGCGTTCCGCTTCGCGGCCTCCATGTCCTCCATGGATTTCCTGAGCGTCGCATTGGCGGTGGTGAGCTCATCGGTTCGATCTGCTACCTGCTTTTCAAGCTGCTCTCTTTGCTGGTTGAGCGCCAAGTCTCGATGCTGAATCTGCACAAGCATCTCGTTGAAAGCCGCGCTCAGTTGCCCAATTTCGTCCGCGCTCGTGACCTCCGCACGCGCGGAGTAGTCTCTGGCAGTAGCCACGTGAGTGGCGAGGTTCGACAACCGAGCGATTGGCTCGGAAATTACTTTTTGGATCTTCGTAAACAAAGTCACACTTACGAACACGCTGATCACGAAAACACACAGGAAAATGACGAAGTAGCTCCGGGTCTTCGCAGTGATCGTCATTGCGTCGGCAATGACGATCACCGTGCCCAGCATTTGGTCCTTATCAACTATCTGGCTCGCGACGCCAAAGAAGCCGCCTTCCGAGTGGCCACTCACTGCGTTGCCGAACAAGATCGCTTTTGCGCGTTCATACAGAGGAAGAAAATCCTGATCGGGCTTGCAGTAACTCGCTGCATCCACGCCCTTGGCGTCAAAGAGAAACGCGCCGAGAACCTCGGGATCGTTTCGGAGCAGATGGACGATTTGGACCGCGGCCGACTTGTCGTCTTGAGCCAGAACGGCCATTGCATTGTTACCGGCCATCTGGGCCAAGGTTTGGAGGCGTGCAGCAAGCTCAAGGCCGAGGTTGTTCCAAACCACCACGAACAAGATCGCACACGCCAGAAGCATCGCACTCACCGAGCTAAGAGCGCTGATGAGCTTGATCTTCGAGCAAATCGGCAAGTCCTTGAAGACTCGCGCGAGGTAATTCCTGCAACGCAAGTACCCCGCCACCTTTGGTATTTTCTTCTGTGACATTCGGTCAGGAGTTTGCTCGTGAGGTCTCAGGAAATCTCGAATCTGAAACCCACCACCTCCCCGGGAGTTCGCTCCGGCGGCTGGATTGGCCGGTTTCCCGAGAGTAGTTAACAACATGCAGTTGCCACGTGCCAATTGCGTGCCGGTAATCACGCGCGGCCGTGCCGGCGGCCTCAAGGCGGTGATCGAGAAACCATGGGCCCGCTGGCCAAGCTCTACCTTCCACCGCGACAGCAGCCTCTGAATCTGTGGCATTCCCGTAAAATCGATCGTCGCGTACTCTTTGCACATCAAGTGACAAAGTTGAATCCCAGGAGCAGAAAGAACCATGGCTGACGGCACAGTGTTCACCCTCCAACTCGACCACTATCTCAAACTGAGCGGGCTCGTCCGTTCTGGGGGTGAAGCAAAGCATCGAATTCAGGCGGGAGAAGTGTCGGTCAACGGCGTCGTGGAGACGCGTCGGTCGCACAAGCTTCACGCGGGGGACACGGTCGCCCTGAACGGGGTTTCGCACGTCGTGGCCCCCAAGCGCGAGGCCGACTGACGTGCCGCCCCTACCAAGTTCGCTCCTGAAAGAGGCCAGCGGACGGGGGGACACAGCTCCCTGGACATGCCGGTCGCACGCTTCGAGTGCGCCTCCAGGCCAGCCTCTCGGGAGCCTCGAGCCTTCGCAGGCACCGATAGCGGATGAGCGCTGGCCAGGACGTCCCCGTCCTGGCCGCGAGCAATATCCTGACTATACCTCGCGCGCCCACACATGAGACATTCCGAATGGGCAGAGGAAGACCATCTCAAGTCTGCTGCTCGTTTCTGCTGGTGGGGGAGGCGGACCCTCCCCCACGTCGGCCGCGACACGCGGCCTCTCCCTCCTCGGCGCC
>SXIK01000048.1 GCA_005772855.1 Planctomycetia bacterium
GCACGTCCGCGGTGAGCGGTGGGACGGTTGGCTGCCTGAGGGGCCTGCTTTCGGTCATTCCGGCGAATTCTGCCCGGAACTGGCCTTCAGCGGATCGGCCGACCTGCCGGAGATTCGGGCTTTTCGCGGCGGCTGGGCGAACAGCGGAGCCCTGTCGACGCGTCTTCAGGGGGCCCTACGATCTCCGAGCTTCAAGATCGAGAGACAATTCTTGCATGCGCTCGTCGCAGGCCGCGACAGTCGCATGAACATTATTGTCGATGGCTTTGGCCTGATCCGTTCGCCGATCTACGGGGACCTGAAGCAAGGTCTCGAGAAGGAATCAGCTCACTGGATCACGGTTGATCTTGGCATGTGGGCGGGCCGGCAAGCCGTGGTGGAGCTCTCTGATCTGGAGCCGCGGGACCTCGGCGACAAATACCGCGAGGCTGGTTACGGCCCAAGCGGTTGGATCGCCGCAAGCTGGATCGGCCTCTCGGACAGCCCGTGTCCACCCCTGGAGGTTTCTACCGGACGACTCATCGAAGGCAGGAAACCGACGTGTTCCAGGGAGTCGGCCCCGCGGGCTCGATCGCTCTGGGCGGAGTACAGGAAGATCGAGGAGAGCATTCCTGCGCCCACCCTCCTGCCTGCCATGGCCGACGGCTCCGGCGAGGACGTGCCCGTCTTTCTTCGGGGCAATCCGAAGATAACGGGTGAGGTCGCCGAACGGAGATTTCTTGTGGCCCTTTGCGGGTCGAGTCAGCCCCCCGTCGGAAAAGGCAGCGGCCGCCTGGAGCTCGCGCGCCGCATG
This sequence comes from Planctomycetia bacterium, assembly GCA_005772855.1. Lineage (GTDB taxonomy): Bacteria > Planctomycetota > UBA8108 > UBA8108 > SXIK01 > SXIK01. The sequence goes on from SXIK01000048.1 coordinate 794, forward strand.
CTGGATCCCTCCAATCCTTTTGTCACGCGTGTCTTTGTGAATCGTATCTGGCACCAGATTTTTGGTCGCGGCCTGGTTCCGACGGTCGATGATTTCGGGGTCCTGGGGCAGAAGCCGAGCCATCCCGAGCTTCTCGATGCGCTCGCCGTGGAGTTCAGGAACGACGGCTGGTCCTTGAAACGACTTGTTCGCCGTCTGGTCACGTCGAGCGCGTATCGCATGTCGAGTGCTTCCAGGGACCCGCGTGCGGAGAAGCTGGACCCCGAGAACTTGCTCCTACATCGGATGAGGCTTCGCCGCATGGAAGCTGAAGCGATCCGGGACCGCATCCTCAGCGTATCGACTGGGCTCGATTTGCGCCTTGGCGGGCCATCGGTCCCGATTTACTTGACGCCGTTCATGCAGGGCAGAGGCCGGCCGGCCGTATCGGGCCCCGTCGATGGAATGTGCCGCCGCAGCGTCTATCTCGAGGTGCGCCGTAACTTCCTCTCGCCCTTCTTCCTCGCATTCGATACGCCGATTCCCGCCTCGACCCTGGGCCGGCGAATGGTCTCGAATGTTCCAGCGCAGGCGCTGAGTCTTCTCAATGACCCCTTCGTGCAGGCGGAGTCGCGGCGATGGGCTCAGCGCTTGCTTGCGACTCCCGCTCAACCGGCCCCGCAACTCATCGAGCACATGTACGAATGCGCTCTGGGCCGGCCGCCGACGGCCTTCGAGCGTGAGAATGCGCTCGCATTTTTGGCGGAGCAGGGCATCGGGCATGGCCGGCCGCCCGAGGACCCGCTCCCGAGCCTCGAGGCCTGGGCCGACCTGTGCCACGTCCTTTTCAATGTCAAAGAGTTCATCTTCGTGAACTGAAAACGATGCACTGCCAACAGTTTCTGCCTCAACCGGTCACGCGCCGCGAGGTGCTGTGTACTCTCTCGAGCGGTTTTGGCGCCCTGGCGCTCGCATCGTTACTTCAGGACAAGTGTGAGGCCGGTGGTGTTCGGGGAGCCCTCGACCGCCATCACCATGAGCCCCGGGCCAGGAGCGTGATCTTCCTCTACATGGATGGAGGCGTGTCCCAGGTTGACAGTTTCGACCCGAAGCCACGGCTTGCGCGGGAGCACGGGAAGCCGTTCGGAATGAAGATGGAGGCGACTCAGTTCAACAGAAATGGCAGCACGCTCAAGAGTCCCTGGGAGTTTCAGCCCCACGGAAAGAGCGGGATGCCTGTCAGCAGTCTCTTCCCGAATATCGCTCGATACACCGACGATCTCTGCTTGATTCGATCGATGGTATCGCCCTCCAGCGAGCACACGATCGCGAATTACACGCTCCACACCGGGGCCGGCTTGAGCGGGCGGCCCAGCATGGGTGCGTGGGTCAGCTACGGGCTCGGAAGCGAGACCCAGGATCTTCCGGCCTTCGTGGTTTTGAACGGTGGCCTCATTCCGCCGGGGGGGCTTGACAACTTCTCAAGCGGTTTCCTCTCGGCGACGCATCAGGGCTCGGTGTTGCTTCCGGGAGTCGGCGCCGTGGCCAACATCAAGCCGCTCGAGGCACGTCCCGACCTGCAGCGGCGCAAGCTGAGTCTCATTCGAAAGCTCGATGAGACGGCTCTCCACAGACTGGGCCACGTTGACGCGATCGAGTCCGCGATTCAGAACTACGAGCTGGCCGCTCGCATGCAGCTCGCAGTGCCCGAGCTGACGGACAGTTCGCCCGAACCGGCATGGCTCCGGCGTGCCTACGGTTTGGAGGCTGAGTACGGTCCGACGCGTATCTTTGGGGCCGAGTGCCTGCTCGCCCGCCGGCTCGTCGAGCGTGGCGTCAGGTTCGTTGAGTTGACCTGTCCTGACGTGATGAGCGATCGTTGGGACCAGCATTCGGATCTCCTCGGAGGCCACGGCAATAACGCCCGCGCTGTGGACCAGCCGATCGGCGCGTTGCTCGGTGATCTGAAGGCGCGAGGCCTCCTCGACTCGACGCTGGTCGTCTGGAGCGGGGAGTTCGGTCGAACACCGTTCGCTCAGGGCTCGACCGGACGGGACCACAACCCGTTCGGTTTTTCCATCTGGCTCGCAGGTGGCGGCGTCAGAGGAGGGACCATCCATGGGGCCACGGACGAGTATGGGTACAAGGTGGTGGAGGGCAGGGTCGAGGTCCATGACTTGCACGCGACCATGCTCCATCTTTTCGGCCTCGATCACAAACGGCTTACCTTCCGCTTCAGCGGACGCGACATGCGCCTCACTGACGTGCACGGCGAGGTCTTACACGAGCTTCTCGCGTGAGATCCGACAGCTTCAACCGCTTTTCTGGCTTTTGCGGCGCCATGCCCCGAGCGCGATGGCCACGGCCGAGAGGACGATCGCCGCGAGCGCCACGGCGAGCCGTGGCGCGAGGTCTTCCCGCGTGAACGTGAAGGCCACGCGAGCGTCGCCTCCCTGATTCACGAAGGTGAACCTCACGCCCGAGTCCCTCGGAAGCGGAGCCTCGAGACCGGGGACGAGCCCGGCGCCGGCCAGGTCGGGAAGCGGCTTCAAGCCTGGAGAGTCAGCGGGTAGCGCCACGTCTGCCTCGCCTTGCGCGGGCGGAGGCGCGCCACCCAGCCCGGCCTGGCTTGACCGAGTGAAGGCCGGCTCGAGCAAGCCTTCGAGCGACAGCCCCACGTATTCTGTGGTGCCGGGGGCGGTGGTTCCCGGGGCCGTCACGACCGGACTGTTGAAGCGCCACTCCTGCCTCAGGTGGTTCGTGGCGTCGAGGAATGCCTGCTCCTGCTTCGAGGGGACTGTCTTCTGCCCCTGCGTCTTTTCCCGCTCCGCACGGGACTGCCGCAGACCTTCCTGCGCGGTTCGCGCCTTCTCGATCATGACGTCGTTCGAGGCCCACTGCGCCTCGAGGTCGGCTCGACCGATCTGTTTCGCCTGCGCCGCTTCATCGGGGCTTCGGTTGTTTGCAGACAGCTCGGCGAGGTTATCGCCAAGTGCTTGCTCGACACGGGCGAGCTCGCGCGTTGCCTGTTCGCGCACCCGGACCGAGTCGGACTCCTGCGCGGCCTTGGAGACCTTGTCGAGCTGGGTGAGGAGGCTCTCGGTACGCTTCGCATAGAGCACGCTGGAGGCCACTTCGCGCAGGGTCCCTCCCGAGCGATGGAGCTCGTAGCCGTGAGGGAAAATGAGGTTCCACACCGTCTCGACCACCTGGGTGTCGATAACTCGGGGCGCCGCGAGCTCGGCGCTCCCCCGCAGGGAGGGGAGAGCGAGCGCGGGCTCCTCGTACTGAAGGGCCACCTCCAGGCTCAAACTGGCCGACCCAACGTACTCGAGCGGCACGCGTAGCTTTTGCGCCGCGCCGGTACCCGACACGGCGCTTTGCCCGACGGCCACGGGGCTTCCGTTGAGCGTGACTCCCCAGAGAGTCGAGGCCCCGGGCATGTCGATTAGCAGGAACTGCAGCTCCTTGTTGCGCACGGTGTAGACGGCGCGAGTGCGGGTCGTCCCGTCCCCGCCAACGACCGTCGTCAGCTCCGCGAGCTCGACGACGGCGCCCGAGCGCGTCACCTCGATCAACTTTTCCTCCAGGCGGAGGCTCCAGTCGAGCTGTGTGGCGCGAAAAATCGGCCGCAAGCTCTCGGGGGCAACTCCAGCCGGCAGGAACGGCAAACTCTCCGCTTCCAGCGCCACGAGCCGGGATGCGTCCGAGGTGGAAGCGAGTGCGGCCCCGGTTTGCAGGACGGCCACATACTGATCCACCTCGCCGAGGCGTGCCGAGCCGTCGAACACCTTGATCGGGAGAATCGTCGGAGGCGTACCGGCGAGCCTCGGGACTTGGTACGCGACGTCAATTGAGTGCTCCCCCGATACCGGGGACTGGAGCACGACCTCGATCTCGATGCCCTCCGCCGCTCGGCGGACGTCGCGGCTCCTCTCGTTGCGCGTCTCGACGCCACCCAGCAGCGCACTGGGCGGGAGTTGCAGCCGAAAGCTGTCGCGTCCTCCGAGGCGCACCTGGAAGTGGACGCGGGCGCTGACGTGGATAAAGTCTTCCGCGATTCGCGCGATGCCCACAACGATCGCGCCAAGAAGGCTCTGTCGACGCGTCACTGTGACTTGAAGTCCGGAGTCCTGGCCCTGCGGCTCGCCACGCGGCGAGCGCAGGGCCAGCCGGTAAGAGGCGCGACGAGGCAGATCGACCCATTGCTGTGCCGCTTCCAGACTCTCGGGGATAAATTGCCCGACGTCGGCAACAGAAAGCTCAAGCTCGTCGATCGCCGCGAGCGACCATCGCTGTGTCTCGCGAAGGATGGCACCGGTGAGCGGTGAGATCCGCACTCGGGGCAACTCGATTGGGATGGGAATCTGATCGAGGACACTTTCTGCAGACCAGGTGATTTCAGTGCCCCCTTCGGCTCGTCCCACGAGTTCGATTACCAGCCGCCGGGGAGAATCCAGCACTTCCCACGACCTCAAGCTTGCTGACTGTACGCTCCGCACAATCCACCCGTCGGGAAGGGGCACCTCGTGACGCTGGGGTCCTGGCCCCTTGACGCTGTACCGTGAGCGAACGCTGAGGGCGGCGCGGCGATCGTCGAGAAATGCCACGATATCGGTGGTGACGTCGATCTCGGATGGCACGAGCTCGATCGCGATGACCTCGCCCTCGCCCGCGCCGTGTGCATGGTAGAGTCTTTCGAACGACGGTCCCGGGGGAATCGTGAAGGCCGCGGCCAGCTCCTCCCGGCCCGCACGGCGCATTCCGCCGAGCACTTGCTGCGCGAAGCGCCGCAAGTCCGACTGGAGGAGGCCCACGAACGACTCCTGTCTCGCAGCGCCGATGAGAGCGAGGCTCGAGAGCGGGCCGGAGGCGGAGAGCCTCGCCCGTCCATGGATGTTCACCTCCGCCTGCGAAACGGGTTGCGCGAAAGTGATCCGGAGTCTGAGCCCGGGCGGGTTTGCATCGTCCCTTGCAACGCTCCATTCCGAGACACCCGCGCCGCTGACTTCGGTGATCTGCCACGTGCCGAGGAGCTGATACTCGATCGCGCTGGCGGGGCGGCCGGTAACGCGGATGCGCTCGATTCGATCGACGGAATAGCCCTCTGCGGTCAAGCCGAGGATCGAGAGGGATCGTGATTCGGACTGGGAGCCGCTCTGCCCCTCGATCTTTGGGAAGTTCCACTCGAGCGCGAACTTGTCCGTTGCGCCAAGGTCGATCGTTGCGGTCCTTGCGCCGTCCTTCACCAACACGACCGCAGTCGCCGGGCTCTGGAGCTTTGCCCCCTCGGGCAACCGGAGCTGCAGAGAGGCCGACGGTCCCCGCCACAGCCTGCCGGAGGCCCGAAAAAGGCCCTGGAGGCTTTCCACGGGGCTGGTGACCTCGCCTTCGATCCAGTGGTTACCGGCGCCCTTCAGCTCGACAAAGGGGATCGAGTCCGTGCTCTGGACAGTGCGGGCCTGCGCCACGCCTGCCTCGACGCCGTCGACGAGCAGACGTAGGATCCGTCCCTCGATGAGGAGCGGCGCCGCAGCCCAACGATCGTTGAAGGTTCTCACCGCGATCTTGAATGCGAGGCGGTAGGCGTCCCCCTCGACCGTGAGAGTGTATTCGGCGTTTCCGAGCAGCAGTTCCGCGGCCGGTTCGGGCTCCACGATCGGGGCGTCGGGGTGCGCGAGTTTCCAGAGACGGCGGAAGGTCTCCCGGGGGACGAATACCTTGTCATCCCTTGCATTCACAAGGCCCGGCAAGCTTGGATTGTAGGGGATCAAGACTTCGTCCCCCGGCGCCGCGCTCAAGGATCGCCCGGCGCCGGCGATTACAAGTACAAGTGCGATTGTCGTGGCCTGGCGCCCTCGGAGAAGCCACCGGCCCGGCGCGGCCAGAGCGAGGCAGAGCAGTAGTGCCACCAACCCCTCGCAAAGTGGCACCAGGAGAAGGGGAGACCTCCAGCCGAATGCAAACGGCAGGGCTCCAAGAACCAGGAGGCTCCAGAGCGCGGATCGCGCTGCCACGCGGGCTCCACGCCCCAGGGTGAGCCCCCAACCAGCGACCAGCACGGCGAGGAAGACGCCACGTTGTGCAAATCGTTCGAAGCGGAGCGATCGATACTCGAGTGTGAGCTGTGCGTTGCCACCCATCTTTTCAGCCTGGATGCGGTGGCCCTCGGGCCAGAGTGGGAAGCTTGGTCCCGCGATCCGATTCTCGACCTGTTGGTAGAATTCCCGGGCTTGCAGCTGGCCTGTGGGTGCCTGGGGTTCCGGAATGGTGATGACCGGGTCTGAAGCCTCCAATGTCTGGACGGATGTCGTGGCCGTCGCGCCAGGTGAAGCCGGTTCGAGGAACGAGATTTTGGGCCAGTTGCCAGCGAGCATCGGGCATACAAAAGTCTCGGCGAAAAGTCCGGCAGCGCTCAGCTCGGAAGCGCTCGATCGCATCGCCTCGGTCGTGACGGCGAACCGGTACCCCTCCGGGTAGTAGACGGTCCAGCGCGTCTGCCCCACGGGCATGTCAGGGAGCAGGGGCGCGGTGAGGCTCAAGGACCCGAAGGGATCGAACATCGCCGCGTGGGAGGGGGTTGCCGATGAGTCGGGGCTTTCCGAGACAATGCCCACCTGCGCATACGACATGGGCGGAAGGGGAATGAAGATCTCTTCCCCTCGAGCGCCTGGCCGAACGGATTGTGTTGTCTCGCCGTTCACGGTCACGCTGAGGCAGCGTGACCCGTCCGGAAGTCGCACGGCGAGATGTGTCTGGCGAGAGTAGGCCAGGAGCAGGTCTGTTCGCGTACGCACGACGCCGTCGGCGCCGAGCACTGTCGTGAGGTTCATCTCCCGCGCAAGGCTCCGCAGCACGGGGGCGCGCTCGTGCACAGTGGTTCGAAGCGTTCCAGCATCGCCGTCGGGGCGAAATCGATACGCGGAGATGACCCTTCCGCCGGCCCACGGCTCGGCGAAGGATGGAATTTCGTCTACGTCCGCAGTGGCGAGTCCCGGGCCGGGAGCTGTCTTGATCTCCACGGCTCCGCGGCTCTGAAGCACGACGAAACGCTCGCTTCCGAGCCGTGCGTCGCCGGACGGGGCGAGGACCTGCACATCGGGGATCAAGGCCTCCGTATTCGGTGAGTGCGGAGCTTCGAGCTCCACGCGGAATTGTCGTGTACCGAGCCAGGGCGTTGAGAAGCGCGCGATTCTGCGGCCCGTGGCAGGGTCGACTGTGATCTCCTTGATCCCCTGGCCCAGAATGACGACGGTGGCGGAGGCGGAAGCGGGGACCGCAAAACTGATCTCCTCGACGGGGCGATCGACGATGGCCAGGCGCAGGTCGGCGCGGACTCGCAGGTGGTCCTCGAGGGCAAGGACGTGGGAGACGACACGGAGCTCGCCTCGCGCAGGGCGGTGCACCAACTTCAACGCAAGCCGTGGGGCTGTCTCGCGGCTCGAGAGCGCCGCCGAAGCGGACTGAAAGCCCATCACGGCGCTCTCATCTTCCGCAAGCGAGCGCCAGAGAGGTGAGTCCTCAAGGATCGCGTCCATCGACTCCGGCAGCAGGACGCCGATGTCCGTGCGCGAGCGCTCGGCTCCGAACACAGCGGGCAAGAACAAATCGAGGGATTTCTCGGTCCACGCCCGGTTGGGACCAAATCCCTCCAGCTCGAAGGATGCGGCAATTTCGACGGGCGCGGCGGGCCCGAGGGGGCGTTCGAGTTCGAGTCTCAACACTCGTGCGCCCCTGGGTCCCATTAGCTCGTGCCGGAGTCCGTGAGCGGGGGGGGAGTTGGCCCCAGCTGGCGCCTCCTTGAGGTCTAGGAGGTGCCACGGTTCCGGAAGTGAAATCTCGAAACGCCACAAGTGTCCTTCCAACGCCGCCAGCTGCACTCGGGCGTCGAGAGTTGCTCCGTCCTCTGTGACGTGGAGTCCAAGAGTGCTCCGGGACTCGAATCGATTCTTGAGGGCCACAAGCTCAACCTCGACCCGGGCCTCGGAGGAGGCAAAGGCGAAGGATCTTGCCCAGGTGGGAACTCGGCGTGTGGGCGGCGAGCCAGCTGGCGGGAAAGCGGCCTCCTTCGCGGCAACCTCGGTGACGGCGGTTACAGCGCCGACGCGCAGGCGAGCGTCGCGCGGCGCGGTGAACCCGAGGAAGCCCGTGTTGGCAAAGGCACCCGAGAGCGCGGGAGCAGCGAAGATGGCGCGATCCTGCGCCGCATTTACGATACCGGATAGAACAACTCGCACGACCCCAATTGTCTCCTCGTTCAGGGTGACCCGGAGTCCCTCGGCAACGCGCTCCCAGCCGTGCACGAGAGGCCCATCGACACGGACCACGATGGTGCCGGCTGGCTCCGTGAACGTCAGCACTCCGGTCTTGCGGCGCGCGATCGTGACCAGCGCCTCCCAATGGAGCACGCTACCCGTGCGGTCGAGAGTATAGGTGACCCAGTGACTGACCCCGAGGAGCGACTCCGTCTCGGTCGCAGCTCGTTTGCGCCGCCAGCTCACCTGAAAGTGATTCGATCCTCCGGCCGAAAGGAGGAGCCGGCTCCGATCTTCCGTGGAGACTGTCTCGAGGAAGGGCGGCGAGGCGGTGGCCTCGACGACGCCTGGAACATCGACCTCCACGCTGGACGCTGCCGCGGGTACGAGCGGGCCCTCGATGGTGAAGCGATCCTTGCGCTCGGTCACCGGAAGCGAGTAGTTGAGCACGGCCTCGTGTTCCCCCTGGCCCCTCAGAAGGAGAAACGCTCGCCCCTGGGCGATGGCTTTCTCGGCCGTGCCAGTCTGTCCCGTGTTCTTTCTGTTCTTGCCTTCTCTTACAGGCTCTGCGGTCTCCTCGATCACGATCCATCCTGGGCCACCATCGACTGTCACGCTTCCAAGAGTCTCGATGGGCGTGCCCAGGTCGCACCGGACCCAGCCGTCTGAGGTGACCTGGATCCTGATCCGTGACTCGAGCCGTACGGCCTCGGTCTCGACCTTGCCCTTCGTGACCGAAGAGACCACGGCCGATTCGATCGGAGGCAGCTCCACGGGAAGCTTCTTCCTTGAAGCGCGCAGGGCGTCGAGGAGAAGCTTGCGGTACTCCTCGAGAGTCATGATGGTGCCATTCGGATCTCCGCCCGTGCGGGCCCGAAGCTCCGCGTAGGGCACATAGATCTCCCGCACCCGGACTGAGTCCTGCGCGGGAAGGATGCCTATCAGGATCACTGTGACGCCAAGAATGAACGCGACTTGTCCGCGGACCACGTTAGCTGCCCTCCTTCTTCGGGTTTGCGTCCTCGAGGAATGGGTCCGGGGCCAGTTTGAGTCTTGAGAGACGCCATTGGCGAGCTCTGCGAAGGAGTTCCAGGGTGGAGAGACCCACGAAAAGTAGTAGCCCGGAGGCCAGCACAGACGTTGAGAGGTCCGCGAGTGGCCGCGTCGTGAGCCAAGAAATACAAAGTGGTACGAGGATGAAGGCGACCATGAGCCAGAAAAATGGCCTGCGAGCTTGCCTGGCCACGATGCAGCCCGCCGCGAGAGCGGCAAGGAAAACACCGAGCTCGACGAGCCGGAAGGCCGTGCGCCCGGCGTAGTGGAAGGAGAGTGTCGCCTGGGGCGACATGCCGTCGAAGCGGTAAAGCAGCGAGCCGCGTGTTGGGAGTTCGATGTCGATTCCGGAGGGTTGTTGTGGCGCCTGTGTGCCTTGCGGGGTGAAGCCCTGCGGGGCGGCACGTACCTGGGCGATGCCGATGGAGCGCTGGATCCGGTTCTGGAGCTGCGTCCAGATGGTCGCGCCCTCGAACAGGCGCTCCCTCAAGCTGCCCGACCAGCCAAAGTACACGAAGCCAGGAGGAACGTAGAGGTCGAGCTCGACCTTGCTGACGGGAACGCCCTCGAGCACTTGCGGCGCCTTCAACTCCGTTGAGCCGTAGGTCGTCATTCCGGACTGCGCAAGCGGCTCCTCGTGGACGACGACAACGGGGAAACCAGCACCCGCCCCCGCGCCCGTCGGAATCTGCACCAACGTGCCCGAGGCCCCTTGACGCTTGCGCGGCTGCTGCGCCCTGCCCGCGACCGAGAGTGAAAGGATCCGCTCCGCGGGCAGGCTCAGCTCGAGGTACTGCCGCTCCGTATTCTGCACAATGAATGTGGCCCTGGTCCGGAGCACGCGCTCTTCCGAGAGCACGCTCTCGAGCTTGAGGAGGTTGACAATGGCGGTGGCGAGCGGTTGGTATTCGTAACGCGTGAGCCCGAGCGTGAGCCGTGGATCGGGGGCGAAGTAGCGAAACGCCCCGTAGATCTGGCCGCGGCGCAGCTTGTCGGGAAGGTCGCTCATGTCAATCGTCTCGAGGCCCGAGAAGTCCGGGGAGATTTCGAGCGTTCCTTCCTTTCGCACGGCGACGAAGCCCTTCTCGCGGGCGTCTCGCGAATGGAGAATCGGCACATCGTAGGAGAAGCGTTTTCCCGGCTCGAGTGCCTTCAAGTTGGTCTCGTGAGTAACGGTGACGCTCACGCTGCCGACGATGGGCGCCTGGAGGACGATCTCCCAGGTGGTGCGGCCCTGGTCGGTGGAGATTTTTCGAACCTCCTTCTTGTCCTTCGCCTCGATCTTGAGGATCGTGTCGAGCGCCGCCGGCGCCGTGAACGTGATCCGATCGACCGCGGCGTAGAGAACCTCGAAGTCGAGGAGATGAGTCAGTCTCACTCCGCCATCCGAAATCTCGACCAGGTGCTGCGAGAGCATGTCGATTTCGGTCTTTTTCGCCTCGAGCTTCACCTTTACCGAAGCGGGCTGTTCGCGATAGCTGTAGGCGAGCGGCAAGCTCGAACCGGCCGCGATCTGGGGCAGGATGCCGGAGCGGAAGAGCTCGTCGACGTCGGCCGCCAGGGTCTTCTCCCGCGACACGGTCGTCAGGTCGAAGGCCTTCGGGCTCGCGATGCCGAAGAGCCCGCGGTCTTCCGACGAGGCGACGACTACGGGGGGCGAGTGGCCCGTTTCTCCCGTGGCTGCTGAGCCCGGGGCCGTCAGCTTGAACGGCAGCCGAAATGCGCCGAGCCCCTTGGTCTTCAGGCTCACTGTGATTGTGCGGGCTGCGCCTGCATCGCTCGTCTGGAAGTCCTCGACCATCCCGGGATCGCCGATCGACGCCACGGTCCAGCGTCCGGGTACGCGAATCTCCAGTCGGAAGACGCCTGCCTTCGCCACCGAGTAATCGATCCACCCGACCCAGGCATCCTCCTCGCGTCCCAGTGTGATTACCGAGGTTGTGAAGGAGCGAATCTGCGGCAGGATCTTTTCGATCTCCAGGTCGAGCCCCACGGGCGGCGCCAGGTAGCGAAACCCGACGCCCAGGCCATCGCGCAGCGCCTCGGGCACCTCTTCCCTGTCGGCCTGGCTTAGCCCCTGAGTCTTCGCGATCCGCACCGTGAGGCTCGACTCGTGCCCCAGCACCACATGGCCCGACTCCCGCAGCACGTCCTCGACCCGCGGGAGCGGAACCGAGAGTGTCGTGGGTGTCTCGGCGAGGATGCGCTCAAAGCTGAGCGCGAGTGTGTATGCAGCCGCCTTCAGCGCGGAATGAAGCCGGACCATCACGATTCCGCCTTCCTCCTTCCATTCGCGAATGTTGTCGCCCTTGACAGAGATCAACCGCATCCCCTCGGGGGTCCGTACGCGCAGGGTGTCCGTCTCGCCACGTAACACCTGGTAAAAGACGGTGGTGGAGACCTTCAGGATCCGCTCGCCCACATGGGCGCGCACCTGCTCCTCGGCGAACACGACGGCGCCACCTTCGGCCGTTTTGCCGGCTGGCGGCATCCAGCTCAGGGCCACGTCGGTCGCGTTTCCAAGGAATGCCACGACCTGCGTCGACTTGTCGACCGGCCGGGTCTGCTTCACTGCGGACGTCGGCTGAATGTCGACGCGCACGTCCTCCTCGGGAATCATGAGCTCGACCCGCGACATCGCCGTGGCGGGGATGCTGAACGCAAGACTTCGCTTGCCAGGCTCCTGCGCCACGCGGACGGAAAGCTGGAGCTTCACCTGCGTCCGACCCGGCTCCGGAAGGATCACGGAGTAATCCTGCGCGCCGTTCGCTCCGGGCTTTGTTGCGAGGATTGCCCGGGGGTTTGAGAGCTCGACCGACTCGACCGCGACCCCGCGAAATGGCAGCGAAAGTTCACTCCAGCCGCGTTTCAGGCTCTCGACGTCGAGCGTCACCGTGAAGCGCGCAGTCTCACCCAGTACCGAGCCCGCGTAGAGCCCACCGCGGACCACGGCGGCGGCGGGGGGGTCGTCTGGCTTGATATCGACAGGCTTGGGTTGTCCTGCCTGCCAGAGCTTCAGGAACTCCTCGTAGGGCAGGAAGATCCCCCGACCTTCCTTCTCAAAGACTGCCTCGAGCTTTTCGAACGGCACATAGACAGTTTTTTCCACGACGATTTCGCGGCCGGCGTCCTGCCCTGGCGGCCGGGTGGGGTCGGGAACCTGGGCCCTCGCCGTGGCCCCGGCGGCGAGAGAGAGCGCAAGCGCGCACGCCTGCGAGATTTTATACGCGATTCTCATGAGTCACCTCTTTTCTCGGATTGTGGTCTGTGGAAAGGCGAGAGCCTGCGCTTGCGTCACCAGGCTTGTGAGCTCGCGAGCTTCTCTTCTTGCCTTGTACTGCGGGCTCAAACCGTCCAGCGTCACGAGCACGGCCGCGAATGAGCCGTTGCGGGCCCAGTAGCTCTCGCGCAGCAGCTCGGCGGTTTCGGCAACGCATGCGATGAAACGGAACTGCTCGCTGGTCTCCTTCAAGCTCGTGATGAGGACGCCTGGCGGGATTGGGTAGTTGTATTCTTCCACCCGGCCCGTGCCCGTGTCGCGGTAGCGGATAAAGACCTTTCCAAGGTCGCCGCTCGAGCTCGGTTTTCTCTGTAGCTCGTAGAGCACGGTTACCGTGCTCGAGGGACCCACCTCGCCAGCGTCAACCCTATCGTTCCTGAAGTCCGCATCGGCGATGTCGCGGTTTTCGTAGCCGAGGAGCCGGTAGTGACTCACGACTTCCGGGTTGAAATCGACCTGGATCTTCGCGTCTTGTGCCAGTACCTGGAGGGTGGACGGGAGGTTGTTGTGGAATATCTCCGTGGCCGCTTGGAGCGAGTCGACGTACGCGTAGTTGCCGTTGCCCTTGTTCGCGATCGTCTCGAGCATCGTGTCGTTGTACTTGCCCATGCCAAAGCCCACCGACGAGAGGTAAATACCGCGTTTGGCGAAGACCTCGACTCTCTTCAGTATCTCCTCGGGGCCTTTCGACCCGACGTTGGCCACGCCGTCCGAGCAGAGGATGATGCGGTTCAAGCTCTTCGCGTCGAAGGCCTCGTCGGCGACGCGGTAGGCGAGGTCCAGCCCGGCCCCAACATTCGTGCCGCCGCCCGGTGTCAGCGAGCGCACAGCGCCCAGGATGCGCTCACGCTCGCGGGCCGCGGTGTGTGGCAGGACGAGGTAGGGGCTTGCTCCGAATGCGACGACCGCTACCCTGTCCTCGGGTCGGAGCGCCAGGGCGAGCGTCTCGAGCGCCTGGCGCACGAGTGAGAGACGCGCACCGAGGTTCATCGATCCAGAGGTGTCGACCGCGAAGGTCAGGATGACATTCTTGCGCTCGCCGCTCAGTAGCTCCCGAGCCTTGACCGTGATCTTGAGGAGGTCGAGGCCGTCGCCGAAGGGGGAGGGGCCGCCCTCTGAACGCACCGTGAATACGGTGCGCAGATCAGCCTCAACGTCCTCGCGGAAGTAGTTGACGAACTCCTCGACGCGCACAGTCTTCGGGTCTGGCAGCTTGCCCGACTGGATCCTGGCACGAGCGAGGGAGAAGCTGGCAGTGTCAACGTCCATGCCGAACGTCGAGAAGTGGTCACGGGACGTGTCAACGAATGGGTTGACGCTGTAGCGTGCTCGGAACCCGGCCTCGCCGAGCCCCTCGTCGCCCACGGCTGGCGCGGGTACCTTGAGGAGCTGCGAGAAGAAGACTTCAGGTCTCAGGCTCGGGTCGAGCGAGCGGTAAAAATTATAGGCGCGAAGGCGAGACTCGATCTGGGCCTTCACGGCGGGGGCGAGTGCTGCGCCGTCGCTGGCCGGGAAAGATCCCGGGACGTCCTGGATGTCTTGGCTGGAGTCCTTCTCGAGATCTTGCTTCTCCTTCTTGAAGTCACGAGTGCTCGAGAGTCCCGCAACTTCGCTGTTGGGCCTCGTGTCCTCGGCATTGGCGTCTTGCGCGACCCGAGTGGCTTTCCCTGTCAGCACGCGTCCACCCACGCCCCCCGCTCTCCTATTTTCTTCCGAGGCAAACTCACCGTGGAATTCCATCCTGGATTCGTTCGCCTTGTCGGCTTCCTCCTTCAGCGCCGCCTTGTCAGCGGGGAGCAGGGAATCCTGCCTGGGCGCCCCGACCGGCGGAACTAAAGGAGTGGCAATGGCGGTATCGTTCTTGGGAAAGCCCCTGGCCGACGAGTCCGAAAGCGCCGACGGGGGCGACGGTGCCGCGGAGGCTGGCTTCGCCGGCACCGGGTTGGGCATCGTGTTATTCGTCCTTCGAAAGCTCTCGTCAACACGATCCATGTCATCCAGCCGGTCGGCACCGAGTGAGGCCTCCAAGGACAGCTGCCTGGCGAACTGATCCGTGGCTTCGGGGAGTGGATCTTCGGTGGCAACCCTGGCGTACAACGTCGACTCAGGTCTTGATCCGGCAGCAGTCACCACCTCTGACCCCACGCCCGGCTCGCTGGCGCGACCGAACTCGCGCTCGGAGAGAGACTCCCGCACTTGTCGAGCATTACGCGAAATGTTGAGCGTCGACAAGATCATCGGCAAGATCAGGAGCATTGCCGCCGCGGCCGTGAGCGCCACCAGGACGCCGTGCCTTCGTACCCAGCCGAAAATCGTGCGCTCATTCCGTGCCGACTGAATTACGCGCTCAAGGCGCCTCCTCTCGAAGCTGGATGGGGTAGGATTGGCTCCGTCTTCGCCATTGGTTGGGGAGAGGGCTTCCTTCACCATCCCCAGGGTCGAGCGCAGCTCTGTCAGCTCCGCACGGCACTGCGCGCACGCGGCGAGGTGAGTCTCGACCTCCTTCCGGCCGGCGTCCGACAGGTTGTCGAACAGGTAAGCCGTGAGAAGGTACTCGAGATGGCCGTCATCCCTCGGGCGCTGATTCGTCGTGCTCATTCGAGGTCCTCCCGGAGCGGCTTTAGTCGCCGCTCGAGATCCTTCATTGCCATGTGGAGCAAATAGCCCACGTTGGTCGCCGTGAGCCCAGTAATCTCCGCGATCTCCTTGTACGATTTGCTCTCCTCGATTTTCAGCATCAGCAGCTCTCTGTGGCGCGGATGAAGCTTCGCGATCACCTCGCGCACGCGATGCTTCGTCTCATCTCTTTCAGCCTTCGTCGACAGCGCTGCCTCCGCCTTCGCGGCCTCGCCAGCCACGCGCCCCGCGACACGCTCCGCGACACGCTCCGCGACACGCTCCGCATGGCGTCTGGCCCGGGCATCCTGCCGTAGCTGGGTGATCCCAATGTTGCGGGCGACCCTGAGCAGCCAGTTGTGACAGCTTTCAATACCGAGGAGCTTTCTCGGCTGGCGAGCCACCTGAATAAAAGTCTCCTGGACGACGTCCTGTGCCCGGTCCGAATCGCCCAGTAGCTTGCCCGAGAAGCGCAGGAGCGACTCTTCGTACCGCCCAAAGAAAGTTCCGAGCGAGTCCATGTCGCTGGACTCGGCGTAGGCTCGCAGGAGGTCCTGATCCGTCATTTCGCCTCTCGAGGTCATCGTCGACGTTCTGTCCTGGTCGGGTGGCGTATCGCGAATGTTGCCAAGATGTCGTTTCCGGGGCTCCTGTTCTTAGAGGCTTTCCCAAGATTCCATCCTGGATCAGGCCGCCCACGAGACCGCTAGCGCGGCCGCCTGATCAGAACCTCTTATCGGCAGAATGAGGAACTCGCATGCCTCTCTTGAGCCGCAGCGACGCTTTTTTCCCGATGGGAACGATTCTCGCTGCTCGCCCGGGAGACCCTGCCGACGTTTTCGGCAGTGGTGTCCCGCCCGTGGGTCGCGTAATCCTCGGGTTCGACACGGAGGACGGCCCCTCCTCCCCCCGCACGAACTTCTCTGGGAATACATTCTTTGCGCTCGGGAGTTGGCTCCACCACAGTTTTGCGGTTATCTTTTTCACTTCTGCCAGGTGTGCTGTCGGCCTGGTCCCTTGATCGATCTCATACCCAAGGAGTCTTCGATGTTGCATCTCAGGAGCGTTGCCTTGGTTCTCTTGTTGTCGCTGGGCTCGGCCCTTCCTGGGCAGAGCGAGCCTGCGCAGAAGCCCGAGGACTCGCAGAAAGTTCCCAAACAGCTGGGGATCGGGGACATGGCCCCCCCGCTTGCCATCGAAAAGTGGATCAAGGGGGAGCCGATCCAGGCCTTCGAGAAGGGAAAGGTCTACGTGGTTGAGTTCTGGGCCACATGGTGCGGGCCGTGCATTTCCGGAATGCCGCACTTGACGAAGCTTCAGAAGAAGTACGAGGACAAAGGGCTTCGCATCATCGGTGTCACCAGCGAGGATCCGAGGGGCAACACGCTCGAAGCTGTAAAAAAGCTGGTGACGAGGCAGGGTGACGAAAAAATGGGCTACAGCGTTGCCTGGGACAAGGGTAGCACGACCAACGACGCGTACATGGAAGCGGCAGGGCAAAACGGCATCCCCTGCGCCTTCGTCGTCGATGGTGAGGGGCGAGTGGCCTACATCGGGCACCCGATGGCCATGGACAAGCCTCTCGAGGCTATCGTGGCGGGCAAGTACGACCTGGCGAAGGCTCGCGAGTCGTCAAAGCTCATGGCAGCGCTTCAGGCCTCCTTTCAGCAACGAGATTGGCAGAGTGCCGTGAAGGGTATTGATGCGCTGATTGCCGTGGATGCATCTCGGAGCGCCGAGCTCCTTCCACAGAAGTTCTTTATCCTGCTCTTGCCGATGAAGGAGCCCGAGAAGGCCTACGCGTTCGGTCGAGAGCTTCTCGAGAAGCAATTGAAGGACGAGCACGAGGCCCTGAACGCCTTGGCCTGGAGCATTCTGGATGAGGGCGAGATCGAGAAGCGGGATTTCGACCTGGCGCTGGCAATGGCGAGCCGCGCAAGCGAGCTCACGAAGGGCCTGGACCCGGCGGTCCTCGACACCCTGGCGCTCGCGTACCACAAGAAGGGGAACTCGAAGAAGGCTCTCGAGGTGCAGAAGAAGGCCATTGAGATTGCCAGTGAGGACATGAAGGAGCCCCTCAGTGAGCGCCTCAAGGTTTACGAGGAGGCTGTTGGCAATGGTGCAGATGGCAAGAAGCAAAAGGTCGAGTAGTGCCAGGGCCGCAACCTTGAAGTAGAGGTGCCCCGAATCGACGGACTGCCGGGCGCCTGCGGCGCCGGTTGGTGGGTGAGCCTTGATCAAGATGTCCCAATCATGGCCGCGAGAAGTATAATCCGCCCGGCCGTGAATGCTGGCGACCGAACCTGCATGCGGCAGATTGCGTTTGGAGTGAGTCGATCCTTCCCTCTGGCGCTCTGCTTCCTCTTGCCGGCGAGTTTACCCTCGAGGGATGCCAATCCGGGCCCTGAGCGGGGGGTTAGCGTGCCACAGGGCACGAAAGTCACACTCCTCGCGAAGGCGCCGGAGATCGTGCATCCCATCGCCATTGCTTTCGATTGCAGGGAAAGACCCTGGGTATTGGAGCATGGAAGTCCGGCAGCCGGTGGGGGCAGGCTTCGAATCTTCATGGACGCCGTTTCGGACAGCCTTGCACGGGACGTGGGGACGTTCGTCTCGGGCTTGAACGACGCCACTGGGCTGGCCCTGGGTCACGGGGGCGTGTTTCTGGGGGCCGACTCCCGACTGCTCTTTTTCGCCGACCAGGACTCGGATGACATTCCCGATGGCCCACCCTCGACGCTCGTGGAAGGCTTCGGCCCCGCCTCGCTTTTCGAGCGTCTGCACTCCTTTGCGTGGGGGCCCGATGGGTGGCTCTATGGGTGCCACGGCGGGCGCTCTGTTATCGGCGGGACCGCGCTGGAGGGCGGGGTGTGGCGCTGGCATCCGGTGTCGAAGGTGTTCGAGGTAGTGAGGCCGATCGAGGCGGGGGCGCGAGGCCTCGACTTTGACGCGCGCTTTCGGCCTCGCATGGGCTCCTTTCCCCCAAAGCCGGAGGGGTGGGAGGGCCTGGCGCTCGATCCGGGCTTTGAATGGACCGCAGCGGTGAGCTCGCCCAAGGGCGTTCTCTTCCTCCTCGACGGCCAGATTGCTGGAGGCTGCAGCAAGGGAACCCAGGGTCCATGCCAGGGTCGGGTGATCAGGGTCGAGCGAAGCGAGCCCCGCTTGAGGGAGGGGCCCGGGCGGGCCCAGGCGCGAGATCTCTGGGCTCGATTCGTGGGAGTCGGTCTCGATGCGCAGGCTCTGTCGAAGGCCATGGATGACCCGAACCCGGCCGTGCGGGTATCGGCGGTACGTATTTCGGGAGAGGTCGATCAAAACTTGCGGCCTCCCCTTGAACGCTGGGAGCAGCTTGCGAGTCGCGAGACGGACTCCGACGTCCTGAAGGAGCTGGAGACTTTCTGCCGGAAGCTTGCGAGTCTCGAGGGTGCACAGGCTGTCGGGGCGCTTCGGATCGCGAGGGCCGGACGGCTCGAATGCGCAGAGACCATCGACCTCGATGCCATTCTCCTTGAGGGCGAAGTGCGGGCCCTGCCAGCTCTCTTGGCCCACTGGCGCCAGGCGGAGGATGACGATCGTCGAGCGAGTGTGCTGGAGCGTCTCGCCCGGCTCCCCGCCGCACCGCTGGATTGCCTGGTGCTTGCAAACTGGGCTTCTCTGTCGCCCCGCCTTAAAAGTCTTGGCGTCAGCTGCATGGCCTCCCGGGAGGCCTGGGCGCTCGCCCTGCTCGGTCTTGTGGAAGCCGGGCGGGTGCCAGCGGAAGCCATCTCGCCGGAAGATGCCCGCCGACTCACGTCCCTGGGGTCAGATCGTGTTCGGCTTGCTCTCGAACGAGTGTGGGGCCGCGTTTCGCTGCGGGCTTCGGGCGAAATGACACAGCGGCGGGAGCGGCTCGAGCACTCGCTTCTAGGGACCACGGGCTCCTTCGAGCGCGGCGCCGAGGTGTTCGAGAAGCGCTGCGCGAAATGCCACGAACTGTACGGGAAGGGCCACCGGGTAGGGCCAAGGCTCGACGATTTGGATCGGGGCGATATCTCCCGGCTCCTGCGCAGCATTGTCGACCCCAATGACGAGGTCCGCCGGGAGTACTTCTCGAGCGGAGTGCTTCAAAGGGACGGGCAGTTTCTGCAGGGCATTGTCGTCTCGAGAGCGAACGGCCAGATCACCCTGCGTCGAGAGGAAGGAGTCGAGATGTCCCTTGCGCAGGCAGACATCTTGAAGCTTGTTGAAAGTGGAGTCAGCCTGATGCCGGAGGGACTGACGAACGACCTCACGGAAGCCGAGCTTCGCGACCTGATCGCCTACCTCGTCTCCAGACCAGCTCTGTCGAAGGCGTTGCGGGCAGGCCCCTTTCGGACGGAAGGTATGGACGCGTTCGAAACCGCCTTGCAGCCCGAGCTCGGGCCGGGACCGTTCCAGGGGGAACCCATCGCCTGGAGGGAGTTGGACGTGGGTTCCGGGGGACAAATCGATTCAGGCGTGTTGGGCCTCTGGAGGCCTTCTGACATTGTCTACCTCAACGCCACAATCGAGGTTATCGAGGAATTGAGTCCTGATTGGATCGTGGAGACCAACGCCTCCGTGAAAATCTGGATTGGGGGGGGCCTGGTGTACGAGTCCCGCTCCCCGGCCGTCGGACATGGCCGCTGCGTCAGATTCCGTGCAACGCTCTCCCAGGGACGTAACGAAGTCCTTGTGAAGGTCGTCCAGGCCGGTTGGGCTCCGGGGGCCCTCCGTCTGCGCCTGGAGGATCCCCGGAGAATGGCTCTCTGGCGGGGTACCGGGGGATAGATTTCCCTTGTTCGTGCAAGACCGGCAGCATAAGCTTACATTTCTAATTGGCAGGACCTTGACTTTGGTGTTGTGAGGTTTTCTGTACTCTACCCCTTGGGGAGCAGGCGGACATGGAACGAACGAAGCTGACTCTACTGGTGGGCGCATGGATTCTGGCACTTGGGCTCGGGAGTGTCTGGGCCGGAAACCCGCCTCGAGATGGTGGCAAGGATTCGAAGGGCACGGTGGAAGGCTCGAAGAGCGCCGCCAAGCTTCCCAACCCCGTCGGGGTCCTTCAGAAGGTGGCGAAGAGTCTCGCGAAGGCCAGGAGCTATCGAGCTTGTCTGGATGTCCAGGGTGGCTTTGCCACCCGGGCGGACCACGAGGTGACGGAGGTCACCGTGCGCGAGTCTTACGAGGGCGAGATCCACGGCACATTGATGAGCTGTAAGCAACCGAAGGCTTTCCGTACGCAGAAGAAGGGCGCTGCTTACATCGAGGGTAACTGGCGGGATCTCCTGAGCGACCGGAGCATGACGAAAATGGAGCGGCTCTTTCGCTTTCCCGAGGAAATCTTTGATCGGGCCCTTCGAAACGCACCGAAGGGCGCCACGTGGTTGAACCCGCAACCCAGGGATTCAGGGAGTTCCGGGGCCTCGAGCCCGAAAGAGGAGGATGATGAGGCCTCCTCCAGCGTTGATGAGCAGCCCGACGGTGGCCCGGCTACCGGCAGAACGGTCGTGGTAAAGAAGGCCGAGAAGGTCAAAAATCTCGCAGAAGCTGCGGTCGCACTGCCCAGATTCATCCGAATTGAGCTACCACCGGAAGAGGCCTTGACCGCGCTGATCACCGTCCAGAACTCGAACTGTTTTGGCGGTGGCTGACGCGTTCCCGCGCTCTTGTCCAGTTTGGACAAGAGCTTGACGAGCGCTTATTACGACATCGAGATCGATCACGCCTCCCAGCTACCCGTTACCGTCAAGATGGTTCTCCTCGCGGCCACAAAGGGAGAGACAGAGGTCGACAAGGCCACGAAAAAAATCGTGGGCGGCAAGCATGTCGCCTTCTGGTTCAACTACAAGTTCAGCGATTTCGGAAAGATCACCAAGCCGGACGTCCCCCGGGAGGCTCAGCGCATCCTGGCGCGGGGCTGAGAACTTATAGTCGGCATCGGCCCACCCTACCTTCGTCCGCCGGAGGGCTCGGGCTGCGTCGAAGGCGGCCCGGGCGCCCAACAGGAGTGGAAGTGAGAGGAGGCCGCGTGCCCCTTCACCCGGGCGGTCCAACTCTTGGACACAGCCCCAGCGGGGCGCAAGATGCCCCCCGGGGCGGCATCTTGCTCGGACGGCTCTGAATTTTCTTGTAAGGTCCATGGACCTCTTCTCGTCATTCTATCTGTCATGGCCACGAGATCGGAAGGAAGCCCGGCGCCAGGCGCCTTCGCGAACCCTCGAAGCCCCGCGAGGACTGAAATCTTGGAGACTCTCGTCCAGGAGAACCTCGCATGGCTTCGCGGTTGGGTTCGTGGCCGAGTCGTGGATCCAGAGACAGTTCATGACATTTGTCAGGAGTCTTTCTTGAAGGCCTTTCGGGCCGGCGAGAAGCTGAAGGATACCTCAAAGTTTCCCCGGTGGCTCTTCCGCATTGCACAGAACACGTTGCGAGACCACCTCCGTTTTCAGAAACGGCGACGAAGGTTGTTCACTTTCTCGGACCAACTGGACAATCGCGAGGCTCCCGCGCGAACGGAAGGTAGTGAGGATGCCGAGAAGCTCCTCGAGGCCATTCGTGGCCTGCCTTTGATCTATCGCGAGCCGCTGCTTTTGAAGCACTCCGAAGACCTGTCCTACGCACGGATCGCGGAGATTCTGGGTATCAGCGAAAATGCGGTGCAAGTGCGAGTCTTTCGAGCGCGGAAAATCTTGCAGAAGCGACTGAAGAAGTTTGTTGAACCTTAGTATGCAGAGCCACTCATGTAAACAAGCCGAAGGTTGGATCTCACTGAAGGTGGACGGTGAGCTCCATTTGCCCGCCACAAGGTCGGCTCTCGAGGCTCACCTTGCGGTATGCGAGACGTGTACGGGGTTATTGAAGGCGGAGTCCCGGCGATCGAATCTCTTGAAAGCGGAATTGCTTCCACGGGAAGCCGAGGCCTCCGCCCTGAAACTCTCGATCCTGCGAGCCATGGCGGAGCTGGATCGCGTATCCCCGGACGGTGGGGACTTCCCCGAGCGAGGGTCTTGGCGTTTCTTGCCCTGGCGTCCCTGGGGTGCGGCCGCGGCGCTCCTTGTGGTCGGGAGTTGGATTGGCTGGAATCTTTGGCCGTCCAGGGAGGCTGCGCAGTCCTTGCGCGTTGAGCTTGAGGAGACCGTCGAGGATTTTCAGCTTGTCCCGGATTCTGACGGACTACCGATCCGGCGGGAGTTTGAGCGAGTTCGACGCTGGATCGTCCAGACTTCCTCGACGGGTCACCCGTCGGGATCGGACGAAGATCCGAGCCTGCGTTTTGAGCGGGTCAACACGCGCAACGTTAAGCTTGTGAACTGGCCTTACAGATGAGTTTGTGCCTGTCCCTTGGTTGTATTTGTTCCTGGAAAGGAGTCCGAAATGACCTCACGATTGGTTTTCATTCTTGGGTTGCTGGCCTGCGGGCTGCCGACCGGGCTTGTTGTGCGAGCCGAAGAGGATCGTGGCTACCTCGGTGTCGGGCTGGAGAACGTTCCCGAGGTCCTGGCGCATCACCTGTCGCTTGAGGGGGGGGCATTGATTGTGGATATCACGCCGGGTGGTCCTGCGGAGAAGAGCGCTCTGCGAGTACACGACATCATTCAAGCCGCTGGCGGCGAGACGGTGAAAAACCGTGACGCTCTCAAGGAGAAGGTGCGATCCTTCAAGCCGGGCGACAGGCTGAAGCTGGGGCTTCGAAGAGGGCCTGAGTCTGTTGAGGTTGAGGTGACGCTGGGGTCCCTGGCCGAGGCTGTGAAGCGTGCCCAGGCAGTGGAGAGGCCGCAGCTTGAGCAGATTGCCCCGCCGGCTGAAAAAGAGGAGAAGAAGGACCCTCGGGGTTTTCTCGGCATTGGGTTTGGCGGCGTCCCGGCGCTGCTGGCGGAGCACTTGAAGCTCGCTGAAGGTGTTGGGATCATCGTCAAGGAAGTCTGGAAGGATTCGTCTGCGCAGAAGGCGGGGATCGAGAAGAACGACGTGATCCTCAATTTCGACGGCCATGAGATCAAGGGCCCAGGGGACTTCGCGAAACTGATCAGCGAGAAGGGTGTTGGCGCCAACATCACGCTCGAGATCCTTCACAAGGGGCACCGGTCCACCTTGAGCGTCGGGCTCTCGGAGCGGCCGAGGGAGCTGTCGGGGGCCCATGAAGATTCTCTCTGGAGCCCTGCCCAGGGCGGCGACTCCCGTGGGCCAGACGCGCGGCGATTTCATCGCGGCCCTGGGCCAAAGCGCAGAGGCCGGGTGATCATCGAGGGCCCTCACGGCAGGACCTGGCAGCTCGATATGCCCGACACCTTCTGGGAAGCGCAGGAGCTGTCGAAAGATTTTCAGTTGCGTCTCAAGGGCCTTCAGAACGAAATCGACAAGGAGACTGGAAGGCTCCGGAGGTACTTCGATCCCGAGGCATTGTCGCGCCGGCTCAGAAAGTTGACGGAAGACCTGGAACTCCCCAGCCTCTGGAAGGATGCGGAGGTGAGCCTTGATGGCGAGGGCGTGGACTCCAACGTGCGCGCGAGCACCTCGCAAAGCCAGAGCTCTGTCGTCTCGATCGTCGAGAACGGCCTTCAGGTCACGGTGGAGGAGCACAACGGACTGAGAACCGTCACGGTAAGTGAGAAGGGAAGGACAATCGCAGAGAAGCTTCCCTGGGAGAAACTCGACACTCTGCCGCAGGAAATCCGCGAGCAAGTTGAAAAGGTCGCGGAAGGCCTCAAGACATTTCCGCTTCCTGGGGCCGAGCCGAATCGGCGAATCAAGGCATAGTAACATCGCGGGGCTGTGTTCGATGGCCTGTCAGGCCTGAGCCTGGCGCGCGGCTTCCAGAGTTTCCCTCACGGTTTCGATGATCCTGGAAGGCATGATGGGCTTGAAAAACAGGCCGTCGGCTCCGACGGCCTCGGTGGCGATGGGCGAGAGCTGCTCGCCCATCGCCGTCAAGAGGATGAGCCGGGGGCGTGTGCCGTGGCTCTGCTCCCGGATCCGGCGGCAGGTTTCCAGACCGTCAATTCCTGGCATCAGGATGTCGACGAAGATCAGTGCATATTCTGACTTCGACGCAAGCTCGATCCCTGCCTCCCCGCATCCGGCGGAGTCAACGCACACCTTGATTTTTCCGAGGATGTGCTTCAAGAGGAGCACGGTGATTCGGCAATCGTCTATGACGAGGACTCTATCGTTGACCATGAGCGTTCTTGCTTGATTTGTTGACCATCACGTTGCATCCAGGACCTTGAGCGCGAGCAATGTCACGTCGTCCTTGTTGAACTGCTCATCCTGGAAGAGGTACATTTCCTTCAACAAGTAGTGGTACATTTCCCGTGCACTCTTGCGCAGGTTTTTTCGGATCGCAGCCTCGAGCCGTTCGAGCCCGAAGAACTCGCCTCGCTGGTTCTCAGCTTCCACGATTCCATCCGTGTACATGAGAAGAACATCGCCGGGCGCCAGCTGAACCTCTGCCGCGGGGTATTCCTGGTCGGGCAGAATTCCGATCAAGAGACCCGATTCCTCCAGATGGAGGAATCGTTGAGCTGATGTGCTCCAGACGATCGGCGGGTTGTGGCCAGCGTTCACGTATCTGAAGAGGCGCGTCGTGGGGTTGAAGGTGCCATAGAATGCCGAAAGAAATGTCCCTGACTTGCTCAGCTCCTCATTCAGGGCATCGTTGACCCACCGGAAGAGCTCGGTGTGATCAGGGTTGCGGGCGAGAAAGAAGCGGATCGTTGTGCGGAAACTCATCGCTATGAGCGCCGAGGCGATGCTGTGCCCTGCAACGTCGGCGATGAGTAGCCCCAGACGTTCCTCTTGCTCGATGAAATCGTAATAGTCGCCTCCCACTCGTGCAGCAGTGACGCAGCCTGCATGAAGGTCGTAGAGAGGGTTCTTGGGAATCTTCTCCGGCAACAGCCCGTGCTGGATCTGCCGGGCGATCTCGATCTCCTTCTTGAGCCGTTCACTGGCGCGCAGCTCGCGAATCAGCAAGTCGATCTGCAAACTGACGCAGGTTTGGCGGGCCGCCGCCTCGACCAGCCGCAGCCGGGAATGAGTCAGGTTCTCGACGCTTCCGGGGATTTTCACAGCGAGGAGGCCGACCAACTTCGCCTTCGAACAGAGGGGCGCCACCAGCGATGGGAAGCCTGACAGATTCACGATCTGAAGAAGAAACGTGTTGACGGCGTCCGCCGCAAACTGGTTGCCACGGAGGACCCGCACGCCCATCTTCTGGAGCTGTTTCTCGAGACTGGGTGAATACTCCACGGCCTCGATACGGCTGGTGACCTGCATCCCATCCCACCGAAGGGCGCAGCGATACTCTCCCGCTTGCGGGTTGGGAACCCAAATCTCGGCGCTCTCGACGGGGAGCAGCTCCTTCAAGCAGGCGATAATCTTCGCGAAGACCATTCGATGCTCAAGCTCGTCCTCCATGCTTCCGGCGAGGCCGTGCAGAAGATGAATCTCCTCGTAGGCTCTGGCGAGCTCGTCGAGGATTTCGATGCCTGGGTCCTCGATGACCTCGGTACGCTCTGTCTCCACGTCAATGTCTCCCCAACGCGAGAGACGTGTCGCAGGACGAACTGAGGCTCTTTCGCAGTCTCAGAAGGTTGCCCTGTTCATTGTGATGGTATTCGACTGTGTCGCAAATCCGGCGGATGAGGGAGAGGCCGAAACCGCCGCAGGGCAGTGATCCGACGTCGTCGAGGTCGAGTTGTCTCTCTTTCTGGAACGGGTCGAACGGTTTTCCGCCGTCCTGGATCACGATCTCCAGCTCGGCTGGGTCGATCGTGATAGTGGCGAGGATCTCTGGTTTGCCCCTTCCTTTCGGGCCGTGGACTGCGGAGTTCGTGCACGCCTCCACAAACGCGAGTTCCAGCTCCTGCCGGAGCTCATGGGTGCCAAAATCACCGATCGCCGCCTTGAAGACATGCGCCGCTCGACGCACAGCCACGAGTGAAGGATCCATCTTGATGCTTACTTTCCAGCTCATGTGGTCACTCCTGTGGACTCGAATATCATGTCGAGAACGCACTCAGGCCTTTCACAGAGCCGAAAGACCTTGTCAATGTGGGTCAGTCGGAGGAGGGTCGCCACCTCGAGCTGGGCGCCGGAGAGGCAGATCCTCCCACCGTGTCCAATTCGCTGGCGGCAGAATACGAGGGCGCCGAGCCCTGCGGAGTCCATGAACTCGATTCTCGACAGATCGACGACCAAGCACTGGCAGCCGTCTGCAATCGCAGAAAGAAGGACGGTCTTGAAGTCCTGCGCCACAAGCGCATCGAGCCGCTTGTCCCCGGGAGGGAGTCAGAACTTTCCAATTGCCCATCCGCCGTGTGCTGATTTCCATGATCCTCCAGTGCCTGAGGGAATCTCCTCTTCCAGTTCGGCGGTCTCCTCCGGGGGCTTGAGCCGCGTAGCTTTTCCGGAACAAGCTTCCACTCGTACCGCGCACCATAAATAGGTGCCTGAAATCTCCTGGAGGCGCGCGGTACTCTTGAGGGGGGCCACGCTGCCCCCCTCACACTCCCCTTGGCGAGTACCGCCCAAGAGCTGCATTTTCAGGCACTAACTTGCGGTGGGCGGTACTCATGGATCCGCCCAGGTTGCACCCGGAGTCCGTTGTTGCCACTTCATAGGATTCCTTGCTCTGTGCGGGATCTCTTGATACTTCTTCGGGGAGTCAGCTCATCCAAACTTTCTTCCGAGCCGCACCATTCGTTGGAGCGGTCTCGCGGCTGCAGCAACCCGTGTATTTGTACGACGACAGGACTCAATTCCTCTGAAATCCCCTGCGGTCCTTATTCCAGCGATCTCTGTCCTCTCGGTTACGCTGGCGCGGGCGGAGAGTTGGCCCCAGTTTCGCTGGCCGGGAGCATCTGGAGTTTCGAACAAACCCAATTTACCAGTCGAGTGGATCGCGACGAAAAACGTCACCTGGAAGACACTGATTCCAGGCCGGGGCTGGGCGTCGCCGATCGTCTGGGGTGGCAAGATTTTCCTCACCTCGGCAGCCAGCCAGGGTAAGGAGGAGGACCCGAAGAAGGGGCTGTATTTCGTCGGGAACTGCGAGGCGCCCTCGCAAGACGCGCGCCGGTGGATCGTCCTGTGCCTTGACGCCAGGAGAGGCAAGGCACCTCGCGGTGGAGGATGACCTCCCCCGCACCGGCCGCCTGGCGGCGTTCCTTCCCCCTCCTTGGCACTCGATAAGCGCCTGGTGCCTCCGGCGCCGATGGTGGGTGAGCCTTGGCCAAGAGGATGCCCCTATCCATGGCCGCATGGAGGATGCACGCGTCATGGCTGCTCCCAGTGCCATGGCAGCGCCGCTGGAGATGGTGGCAACATTCTCGACGGATGTCGCAGTGAGCTGCTCGATTGCCAGCAATGGAATGGATCCAGTGACCGGGGGATGCCTCGGATCTCAACGGGCGATGCTTGAAAAGGCTCCACCAAGACTTGACCGAGGGCTCGCCGTGCTACTGAAACCCAGGCCCAAATCTTCTGGCGAGCAGTCGACAGCCGGGGTAGCCATATACCTCGCGCGCCCACACATGAGACATTCCGAATGGGCAGAGGAAGACCATCTCAAGTCTGCTGCTCGTTTCTGCTGGTGGGGGAGGCGGACCCTCCCCCACGACGGCCGCGACAC
>SXIK01000049.1 GCA_005772855.1 Planctomycetia bacterium
CACGACGGCTCGCCTCCGAGCGGAGCGAGGGCGGAGGTAACAACGCCACGCGGCCCCTCCGGTCGCACGCTGCGCGTGCGCCTCCGGGCCAGGCTCTCGGGAGCCGCCAGCTCTCGCTGGCGCCGGCTCCCTCCGAGCCGTGTGCGGCTCCGCCAGCTAGCCGCAAACCCCCTCCTCGGCGCCTGATGGGCGCCGGGCGCCTCTGGCGCGAGCAGCCGCAACCTTTCGCAGGCTGCAAAAGGTCTCATCACTGCCCGCGTGCGGTATAGCTCCGTCAGTCAGTTGGAGGCCGGTGCTCAAATGGATCGAGGGTGGATATGTGACGTAAGGGGCCGAGCAGCTCAATCTCGTTCCAGTTGACGTGGAGCGATTCGGGCCGTGTGCTCTGTTGGATGTAGTACCCCCGCACTCGTGCCCGCGTGTCTTGCGGAGGCGTGCGCACCGCGTGCTCCACCCTTTGATCATCCGTCAACCTGCGGATCAGACCTGCCCTTTCGAGTGCTCGTTGATAACAAGCGACGCTACCAAGTTCGTGATAGCGCAGCTCAAGCTTGCGGGTCTGAAAGTAGAGCTCACGCTGTCTCGGCAGATCCGCCGGATCCAGCGAGGCGCTCCTCACGAGAAAGTGGGCCTTCCAACGCCGGATCGGATTCAGTCGTCCCAGTAGGTCTTCAAGGCACTTTGCTTCCGACACAGCCTCGAACCCCGCCCAGCCAAAGATTTTTCCCCACCCAAAGAAGACCTTCCAATTCGTCCGGGAAAGTACGGCTCGATCGAGTAGCTGCTTCTTTGCGGCCCAGTCGAGGTCGCTGGCAAGCGCCTGGGGCTTGTCCGAAAGTTTTTCGAGCGATTCCTCCCACAATTGGAGGATCTTCATGTGCCGCCCTGACCCCCGGGCACTATCCTGAAAGAATTCCCTGGCTCTGTTCAAACAATGCTGTTGGACCTCGAGCGCTGTGAGGTTTCTCCCCGAACGCAGTGGGAGCTTCTTCCAGGGTCCATCTTTCGAGATCCTACGCAGGGCCGACACCGGGCGCTTGAAGCTGAGATCCTGGAAAGTCTCGCCGGCCTCCAGCATCTCGAGGATGAGCTCGGTGGTGCCCAGTTTGAGCAGATTCGGTAGGTCGCTCAAGTTGGAGTCGCCGACGGTGATGGACAATCGCTGCGTCGACTGGAATAGACCCAGGATGCAGTTAAGGACGAAGAGTCCCAGGCGGTCGAAGAGGATTCCCTTCAGGTCGAAGATCGTCTTGTGGCTGCCGAACAGCACGATGGTCGCGAGTCGGCGAGTCATGAAGGCCCTCTGGGAAAGCTCGTACACGCCTGCCTTGAAGTTGAGTCGTCCCGTGCCGGTCAGGACCTGTCGCGTGACTAGAAATGGAGTCAACTCCCGGATGTGAGTGCGAAGGACGACAAACCGCAGGAGCAGCGAGTAGACCTGGAGGAATGGATAGTGGATCGCCTTGGCGAACAGGTTCCCGAGTTTGCGAAACGCTCCGAGCACCCCGGGGTGGTGAGCCTTGAGCCAGCGCATTGTGCTCGCGGCAAGCGTGGATAGAGGGGGAAGCTGCCAGCAGATCAAGAAGCGCAAAGCGTCGAGGAGCAAGAGAAGGAAAATAGGGAAGAGACAAAAGGCTATCAAGGGTGATGCAGCCGCAAGCACCCATCTGCCGACTGGCCCCGTCCGCGTATGCGTCAGGTAGTTTTCATGGCAGCCGATACCCACGCCTCGGCTGTCAAAGTTGTTCTTGCCGAAGGAGAGCTGGCCTTGATAACCGAGACGGTGAAAAACCGCCCGGGAGCGCCGGCTAGTCTCCTCCAGGATGCTGTCGAAGGCGCGAGAGTAGGCGACCACGTCGGCAGGGCACCGACACTCGGGCGTCGCCAACTCGAGAATCGGCGTGTCAGCCTGGCTCTGCTGGAACAGCTCCAGGTGAGCCAGGCCGCCATTTTCAAGAAAAAAGCCGCCCTTGCGCCCGCTCGAAAGGGCCGCCTTGCGCCCCTCCAGCAGGCACTCGAAAAGAACCGACTCCAGGACATTGAAGGGTGGGGTTTCGGCTGGTTCCGGCAAGGAAACGCCGCCCTCCGACAGGAACGTTTCCTCATCCTTGGCGGGGACAAAGAAGACTACATGCTCCGTCTCAAGTCCGAGTATCCTTGGTCGCTCTTCCATGGCTGCTGGCGCCCGTGGGTCATCTGGTGGACGCCTCAAGGCACTCCACCGAGTGTCGTAAGAGCGGACCGACCTCGATTACTCAGCGCCCATTCCGGCCCGGTACTCCTTCACGTATCGCTCTGCATCGCGACTGGCGTCAAGGAGGATCTGGGCCATGACAGACGCGACTTCAACGGGAGCCCTGTCGGGGTTTGGGGCGATAGCGCCGACATGGGTGGCGCATCCCGTGACGGCGCAAAGGCTTTCGAGGGTTTTGTTTGAGCTCATCATTCGGTTGCCCTGAGAGATCCTTGTCAGTCTCCAGATTCTTGGATTGCCCGTAACCTAACTTGTTATCTTGTTCTTTATTATCTCGCGACGAGTGATCTGGAGGCAAATTGTTTTTTCAGAAATAATGCAGCATTCCGCGGGAAGGACTTTGCCGATTGTAGGCCTCGCTCCGGGCGTGTTAGACTCCTCGAGGCCGTGACTGGAATATCTTGACCAGGGGCGTCCCCCATCATCCATCATGTCGGCGCCGGAGACGCCCGGGGCTTATCGAGCGCCGAGGAGGGGGAGGATCGCCGAGAGGCGCCGCGTGCCGGGGAGGTTTTCCTCCCACCGAGAGGAGTATAAGTGAACCCCATGGCTATCCAGGGAATGCGCGAGCGCTGCGCAGAACAGGCGCGAAGGCTGCAGGACCGGATCACGGAGGCGCTGGCAGGTATCTCTGGCAGCGTATTTCAGGAGGACGTTTGGTCTCGGCCTGGAGGCGGAGGCGGACGTACCCGGGTGATCCTTGAGGGCGAGCTGTTCGAGAAGGCCGGGGTCAACTTTTCCGAGGTGCATGGCGAGCTGCCGCCAGAGTTTGCTCGCAAGCTTGGCGAAGAGGCTGGCCGGTCACAGACGCCGTCTGAAAAGTCGGACGATCCGGCTGATCGCCAGTTTTACGCGACCGGAATTTCCCTCGTGCTTCATCCACGAAGCCCCCGAGTCCCAACCGTCCACGCCAACTTCCGATATCTCGAGAAGGGCGATACCTGGTGGTTTGGAGGCGGCGCCGACTTGACCCCGTACAGGCTTTACACGGAGGACGCGGTCCATTTCCACCGGGTATGGAAACTCGTCTGTGACCGGCACGATCCCGCATACCATCCACGGTTCAAGAAGTGGTGCGATGAGTATTTCTACCTCGCCCACCGGAAGGAGACGCGCGGCATTGGAGGGATCTTTTTCGACTACCTTTCCGGCGATGCCGAACGTCTCTTCGCCTTCTGGAAGGACGCGGGCGAGGCCTTTCTCGAAGCCTACGTGCCCATCGTCGAGCGGCGAAGGGGCGAAACATTCCCGCCTGACGAACGCGAATGGCAGCTTCACCGCCGTGGACGGTATGTCGAGTTCAACCTCGTCTATGACCGTGGCACTGTCTTTGGGCTCAAGACCGCGGGTCGCGTGGAGTCGATCCTCATGTCACTTCCACCGCTGGTCCGCTGGGGCTATCATGCCGACTCCATGGAGGCGGGGAAGGAAGACCTGAGCGGCCCACAGGCCGAGCTCCTGGCTGTCCTCAAATCGCCCCGCGACTGGGTTTGACCCTGAGGAGATCAGATTCTTGGTGATGAGCATTAATTCCGACGGCGACGGCGAGGCGGCACCACTCGATGGCCTCAGTATCCACACCCTCTCTCTGAACCAGGATGGCAATCTCGAGGTGCAGTTTGATCTCCCTGTGGAGCAGACGACGACTCAATACCACAGGCAGCTTCGTGGTATCCGTACGTTCAGCGTTTACGACGACAAGGAGCTTCAGCAGGCCTGCAAGCGGCTGTTCGACCTTGTCCGCAACCGCGTCCAGAGACCTGACCCCGAGCGCGTCAAGATTCACTGCGATCGATGTTCGACCTCTGCTTGCTGTCGAAAGTACAACGTCCTGGTGACGGATCACGACATCGAGCGGCTGGCTGCCCGCTTTCGCATGTCTCCAGCGGCGTTTCAGGCACGGTTTACTGCTGCCGCTGTTGACTGGAGCGCCGACTTCCGGGCGCAACTTGCCTGCGACAACGACGCGGAAGGCGCGGAGAAGTGCGTCTTTCTCAAGCCGGACTCCAGCGGGAGGTACCGCTGCTCCGTCTACGAGGACCGGCCAAAGATCTGCCGAGACTTTGACATGAAGGTGTGCGACGACTTTGTCCAGATGGAGAGCTTCGTGCCCATCGAATCTCTCGTCCGCAGGAACTAGATCGTCGTCACCATGCGTTACCTCTCAGGAATTCAACCGTCCGGAGTCCTTCACCTCGGCAATTACTTTGGAGCGATGAAGAGACACATCGAACGCCAGAGCGGCCACGAGTGCTTTTACTTCATCGCGGACTTTCATGCCCTCACGACGGTCAAGGACCCCGATTCCTTGCGACGCCATGTTCTGGACGTGGCCCTTGATTACCTGGCGATCGGGCTTGACCCGGTCCGGACGGTCTTTTTTCGTCAATCGGACGTGCCGCAGGTCGTCGAGCTCTCCTGGGTACTCTCGACGGTGACGCCCATGGGGTTGATCGAGCGATGCCACAGTTACAAGGACAAGATCGCAAGGAGCATTGAGCCGACTCACGGCCTGTTCTCCTATCCGGTGCTCATGGCAGCCGACATCTTGATTTACGACTCGGACCGCGTGCCTGTCGGCAAGGATCAAAAGCAGCACCTGGAAGTGACCCGCGACATCGCGCAACGCTTCAACGCAATTTACGGCGAGACGCTCGTGGTCCCGGAGGAGGAGATCGAGGAAGCCACAGCCGTCGTGCCCGGGGTCGACGGGCAAAAGATGTCGAAGAGCTATGGCAACACGATCGAGATGTTTGCTCCGGAGAAGATGGTCGACAAGGCCATCAAGGGCATCAAGACAGACTCGAAGGGAGTCGAGGAGCCAAAGGATCCCAACGAGAACGTCGTCTACAGGCTTTACTCGCTTTTCGCAACGCCTGACGAGCTTTTTGAAATGGCCGAACGTTTCCGCAAGGGCGGCTATGGCTACGGCGATGCGAAGAAGGCGCTGAGTCGCAAGGTGCTCGATTACTTCGCGCCCTATCGCCAAAGACGCGAGGAATTGGCGAGGGATCTCTCGCGGGTCCGCGACATCCTGAATGACGGCGCGAAGCGGGCTCAGGCCGTCGCCGCCCGGACGATCGAGCGTGTGTACAGGAGAGTCGGGCTCAGAGCCTGAGCAAGAATCCCTCAGGCTGGGAGGTTGCTTGATGGCGGAAGGAGGGCGGACCTTCCCCCTCAACGGCGCTCGATAATCGCCGGGCGCCTCCGGCGCGCATGGTGGGTGAGCCCTGGTCGGGATATCCCAATCCTGGCCGCGCGGAGTATAATGTCGGGTGCGGCTTGTGGGTGGCCCGCTCAAGCGGAGGCGCTGAGAACCGTCCGGCATTTGGCACACAAGGAGTTGATATGTTGAAGCTCATCAAGATGGAAAATGCATTGGTCCTTTGTGGATTCGTGGCTGTCTGTTTTGCCGAGTCGGTCGCGCAGGCCGACGACCTCTTCCCGGACAAGAGCCTCGAAGCAGTTGTGCGCAAGTTCTCGCCCACGAAGCGCGACACGAACCTGCCACTCACACCCGATGACGTGAAGGACATCTCGACCATCGAGGGCGTGGGCAAGGGGGTCAAGGATCTCTCTGGCCTTCAGAACTGCGTGAGCCTCGCTCTCCTCAATCTCTCCGGCAATGAGATCGTCGATCTCGCGCCGATCAAAAACCTCAAGAACATCCAGAGCCTGGACCTCTCGAAGAACAAGATCAAG
Organism: Planctomycetia bacterium; assembly: GCA_005772855.1. Classification (GTDB taxonomy): domain Bacteria; phylum Planctomycetota; class UBA8108; order UBA8108; family SXIK01; genus SXIK01. Next base: position 5,957 of record SXIK01000049.1, read on the forward strand.
GACTTGAAACCGCTCGAAGGTCTTGTCAACCTTCAGTATCTCAATCTCTCCGGCAATGAGATCGTGGATCTCGCGCCGATCGCGAAGATAGAGAGGCTCACCTCTCTGTACCTCTCGGAAAACAGGGTGAGCGACCTGGGCCCCGTCTCGGGCCTGAAGAAACTCTGGTCGCTCTACCTCGACCGCAACGTGGTAACGGATTTGAAGCCCATCGCTGGATTGAGGGGCCTCCAGAGCCTCGACTTGCGCGGTAATCAGGTGGCCGACCTCTCGCCCATTGCCTCATTTGCGGAGTTGCGGTACGTGCTCCTCAACAACAACAAGGTGACGGACCTCGCTGTCCTCATCGAAATGGCGAAGAAGGACCAAGAGAAGGAGAAGCGGTTCGCTCCCTACTGGGAGGTTCACCTGAGCGGCAATGAGCTCAAGGACGAACAGGTGGCCGAGTTCACGAAGCTCTCTCGGGTCGTCAAGTACGAAAAAAAGTAGGCAAGGAGGGGAGAGTGTGAGCCTGATTTCTCGAGTATTCCCGGCAAGAGCGGGAAAGGCCAATGGTTAATTCCAGGGTCCGCATTCCTTGACGAGGAGACAGCGCTGTGAGCACCTCCACAGTTGCCACGTCTGCACTTGGAAACGGCCAGGATCATCGTTTAGCCTGTCCCTGCAGTGCAGGCCTGTTGAAAGGAGTTCAACCCTTTGAAATCAAGAATTTTGTGTGTCGGGCTTCTCCCGCTCCTTGGTTGCAGCGGGATTTACTACAAGGCGATGGAGAAGATGGGCCATCAGAAGCGCCATATCCTCGCCTCTCGGATCAAGGATGGGCAAGCCTCCCAGGAGGAGGCGAAGAAGCAGTTCCAGACCACGCTCGAACGATTCAAGACACTCACCAGCTTCGACGGGGGCGACCTGGAGAAGAAGTACTATGAGCTCAAGGGCCAGCTGGAAAAGTCCGAGGGGCGTGCTGCCAGCGTGACTTCGAAGGTCAAGGGCATCGAGAAGGTCGCCGTCGACATGTTCAAGGAGTGGCAGGATGAGATGGGCAAGATTGCCGACCCCAAGCTCCGGGAGAGCGACCAGAAGCTCTTGACCCAGACGCAGGATCGCTACAGCCGCCTGCACGATGCCTTCAAGAGCGCGGAGACGAAGATGGAGCCTGTCCTGGTCAAGTTTCGTGATCAGGTCACCTACTTGAAGCACCACCTCAATGCCAGCGCGATTGCGTCGCTTCAGGGTCAGCTCACGGAGATTGAATCGAGCGTTGGCGGGCTGATCCAGGACATGGAGAAGTCCATCTCGGAAGCCAGCGAGTTCACCCGATCGCTCGAGGGCGAGCAGGGTTGAGACGGCCTCGAGGCTTCTACGCCTCGTCCAGTGATCTCGCCCCACGGATCAGGTGGCCCGTGAACGAGCCGTGAGGGGCGTGGCGTTCGTGCGTTGCCTGAGTCCGGCGTAGCAGGGAATCCGCGTCCGGGCTGCCTTGCGCCAGAAGGTCGAGGCACCGCCGATACGCGGCCACGATCTCGGCCACGGCTGCTGCGTCCTGGTGGGGCAGGTCCAGGCGGACCGAATCGACCTGACCGACCAGAAGCTTGAGGACCACGGAGGCCACGAGCTCCCTCGACTCGTAAAGCGTCGTCACACCGCTTTCGGCCTCGAACAAGTACCCGTGTCGGTGCTCGCTGACGGCGGCGAGCTGTTCTCCCTTGCGAAGACCATAGTCTTGCCGGGTAAGCATGCTGAAGACTTGTCCGCCCACGACGACCTCGACTTCCATATCGTGCGGAGCTTTCGTCGCCAATTGGGCGGCTTCCTTCGCGTCGACTTCCAGGCTCAGCGTGGCGCGTGAAACGCCCAAATCCTGTAGCACAGCGAGCGATTGGGAGTTGTAGGTGTTGAGGAAGAGATCGGCGGCGATGGCCAGACCTCGCTCCCTGGCTGCTGCGATCTGGCCGAAATGGCCGCAGACGACGCCCCCGCAGGTGTCAGGCATGTCCGTGGCGGACATCGAATCATGAGCTATCGGCGGCAGTCGGATCCAGTCCTCTGCGGACGCAAGATCCATCGCGGAACTCTCGAGCACGATTCGATCAGCGCCGGCCGCCGCTGCCGCGTCGCGGGTTTCTCTGGAGCCGACACAGACACAGAGTGTCGTCAAACGCGGCCGGGCCTCGGGCCCTGGCATCTCAAGCGTTCCGGGCGCACTTGTCGGGACCGCAGCTCTGGCGACAGTCTGGCCATCGAGCCGCGCAACGATCTCCGAGCGAGCCGCATGAAGCAGCGGAAATCCAAGGAATACGCCAGGTGAGAGCCCGGACGAATCCACGGACTCGAGCCGGTACGAAGTGCCCCCAAGGCGGCCGAGATGCTCCGTGAGAAGCTCCTTGTCGAGCGGGCGAGTGCGAGCAGCCTGGAGTGCCTCTCGCGTTACGACCTCGGCGACTCGGCCGTCCTGAGTCGTGGCATGAATACGGAGGGGTTCGCCTGGCAAACCTGAGACAACCAGCCGCGTCGGTGTGCGATCGGGTTCCTTCGAGATGGTCACCGAGCCAACGAGCTTCTCGATCCGTGACGTGAGCTCAGGATCGCTGTTCAAGTAGCAGGCGAGCCCCCTCGGCAGTGGTGGGGGCGGCCTGCGCCGCCCGCTTGCGCCTCTGCGGTGCGTGCGCCCGAACGTATCGGCGCCGAAGCGGACGCGCGCCTTGACGCCGCCGTCTCGGAGGGGATCGACGGCCAGGACGAGGAAGCCGCCGCGATAGCGATCGTGCGCGTATCTGTACCCTTGCCCGGCACGCACGAGATGGCCGGGCCGTGCAGCGAGGGTGATGACCGCAGTGTTGCGGTTGGCGGCGAGGACGGTGGCGTCGGGCTCGCCCTCAAGCGAGCGCTTGTCGCCGCGCATCGTGGGGTCGATTTGCGCGCCCAGGTAGCCGTTGGTGAAGCCTCGGGAAAAGACGCGGCCGGCCGCACTCTCGGCGGCGTCGGCCGCGAACGGTTGGCTTGCCTCCCAGGCATCAATGGCGGCGTGGTAGAGGCGCGTCACCTCGGCCACGTACTCCGGCCCCTTCAGCCGTCCCTCGATCTTGAAGCTTCCCACGCCGGCATCGGCAAGGGCCGCAACGGAATCGAATGCTGCGAGGTCCTTCATGCTGATGAGCTGTGAGGCCTGGCGCCGATCGAAGAGGGGGAGTGGATGAAAACTCGACTTCGAGTGCACGGGGCCTGCGGTGAAATCGAATCGGCAGTTCTGGGCGCAAATTCCCCGGTTCGCGCTGCGACGTCCGGCGAAGTTCGACATCAGGCACTGCCCCGAGTAGGCAAAGCAGAGGGCGCCGTGGACGAAGACCTCGACATCGGCACCCAAAGGCCGGATGCGCTCGGCGATGCACCTCACCTCCTCGACGGAGCATTCCCTGGCCACTATGATTCGCTTCAGGCCGAGAGACTCGACGACTTGAGCTGCCTGGTCGGCCTGATGAATCGTCATCTGCGTCGAACCGTGGAGCGCGAGCCCGGGCAAGCGCTCCCGCAGAAGGGAGGCGAAGCCCGCATCCTGCACGATGGCGGCGTGCGCGCCGGCCTCGAAAGCCTCCTTGGCAAGCGAAAGCGCAAGTGGCAGCTCGTCATCCTGGAGGAGCGTGTTGAGCGTGACGTGGACGCGCACGCCGTACTTGCAGGCCGCCCGCACGCAGGCTTCGAGGCTCACACCCCGAAACCTTTCGGCTCTCCCGCGGGCGTTGAATCGGGCCATTCCCAGGTAGACTGCGTCGGCACCGGCGGCAAGGGCTGCCCGCAAGGCCAAGGGGTCGCCGGCGGGGGCCAGAATTTCAGGCCGCCGAGTCCTTTCAATGGCCATGTTCGGGGCACCCGGAAGGGTGGTCTTGGTAGCCGGCATTTTCATGGGAGGGTATTTTATCCATTTTCTAGATTGAACTACCCTGGAGATTCGGGTAACTTTATGGATGGTCTGTGGTCTTACCTCAAGGGAAAAATATGTGTCGAGTGGGGCCGGCGTCGCGTTTCCTCAAGAAGGGTTTCTTTTTCTGTGCACTGTTGGCTTCTGTGCGGTGCATGGCCACGGATGCTCTCTATCTTTCGGACGACGTCTACAAGACAATCTGGGTAATTGACGTCGACGGCGGGCAGGTCGTCGGGGCGCTCCCTTTTCCTGAGCGGGCTGCCGGGGCGACATTTCCAAGGGGGCGCAGCGGGCTTGGATTCGACGGCCGGGAGATCTTCTTCACACACACGACGAGCCGCATGATTTACGTCATCGACCCGGGCACCGGGGGGGAGGTGCGGGCATTTTCGAAGCCTCCGCTGCGCATCGCAGGACTCGGGGCAGTACCTGGAGCGTTGTACGTTGCAGGTTCGTCGGGTCGCCGGGGCACCATCCTCGAGCTGGATCCTCAGACAGGCTCGGTGCTCCGTACGATGGACGTTCCCGGCGCAAGAGATGCACTCGATGCGTCCCTTTCGCGTGGGTCGATCTTTGCCCGAGTAGGCGATTTTGAGCTGGGCGAATGGAGCGCCTCGACGACCGCGAGGCTGCGCTCGAATGTTCTGCCCGACCTCCTTGTCGGCCTCGCCTTCAGCGAAGCGACGACCCGGCTTTATGGAGTAACCCTGGGCTCGCGACTCTATGTTCTGGACCCGGAGGACGGCAAGGCGACTCGCGAAGTCCTCTTGACCGACCAGACCGGCTACGATCTGGGCGAGGCGGGCGGGTTGGCGTGGGCGGGACCATCGGCGCTGGACGGTGTCCGCGAAGGCGGCGGCGCTGCTGAAGCGAACTTGCTGACTTTCCGACTTGACGTCCAGGACGTGGTCTTCACGATTGGTGAGACGGCGGACGTGCCGATACTGCTCTCCTCGAACGCTGCCATCGAAGGCTTTCAGGCTGCGCTGGTGCACGATGCCTCAATCCTTCACCTGGACGAAATAACGATTCAGGGCACGAGCGCAAGCGAGTTCGGCGCCGACTTCCAGTCCGCAAACATCTATCCCAATGGTGGTGTAATCGGAGTGATCTTCGATCTCTTCCCGCCCTATGAGAACAACGCATTGCCGCCCGGCGATAACCGCGTCGTCGCGAGGTACCGATACAGTTCTGTGCGCTCGAATGAGGAAGGTGAGCTCTCCACGCAAGTACGCTTCGTCGACAGCGTTCTGGGAAGTCCGGTGAAAGATAACCTGGTGGTGGCCGGTGGCCTGTCCCATACGCCCGAGCTTGTGCCGGGCCACGTCACCTGCATACCACGGCTTGTCGTCGAAGGCGGGCCAGAGTTCTTCTGCGGCGGTCCACTGGGTGCGGATGGGCTTCCCACAACTCCGAGGGTTCGAAGCGGCGAGCGAACGCGCGTTTGCTTCTACTACAAGTTTGACAAGCCAGCCGTGGGTTCCGTGATCGAGGGCCTCTCCATGGCCGTGAGCCATGATTGCCGGCTTTCGTGCCTCGAGGGTACCTTCGAGGTGCCGGCCGACAGCATCACCGCTCAAGTTGGCGCCGAATTCGTGGATTTCCAGTGCGAGAATGACCCCGACGATGGTGACGGGTGCGAAATGGTCCTGGGTATTCTTGTGGACAGCCTGCCGCCTTTTGGAAACGCCGCGCTGCCGCCGACCCTGGGTACGCCGCTCCTTCTCGCCTGCGTACAGCTCGAGGTGGGCGGCGACGTGGACCTTGACGAATGTCTTGAGCTTGGCTTCCGTGATGGGCTGAACGGCAGCGGCAAGGTGCCGGTGAAAAACCTGGTCAGCGTCGACAACAATTCAATTCCAGTCCAGGCGCACCCTTGCTCCATCTGTGTCTCCGCTGTGGGGCCGACCTTCTTCTGCGGCTCAGGCCGCCTGGGCGCGGACGGTCATCCCGAGCCGTCCAGTGGCAAGATCGGTCAAAACGCGGAGGTCTGCCTCTGGTACAGTTCACCTGGTGAGCAGGTGCTTGGGTTGACGCAGGCGATGCGTTACGACTGTGCACTCGAATGCATCGCATCGTCCTTTCAGATTTCACCCGACACGCCGCAGCTCGCTTCGGCCGAGTTTGTCCAGTTTGCATGCGAGAACGATCCTGGCGATGGAGATCCGTGTGAGCTCGTGCTCAAAATCATCGCAAGGGACGAGGTGACAGGCTCAGGGACGCCGCTTCCACCGACCAATACGCCTCAGCGTATCGGTTGCTTCCTCATGCACGTCACGGACCGCGCTCCCCCGGGGCGTTGCCTCGCGCTCATGTACCACGACGGCGTGACCCTGGAAGGGGTGAGCTACAAGAATGAGGTGACGCTCCTCGGGGGCAGCGCAGACCCAAACACTTTTGACTGCGCGGTCTGTCTTCCTCCTGCCGAGCCCCCCAAGTTTCTTTGCGGTGGGCCGAAGCTCGGAGCGAACGGGCTGCCTGAGCCAATCAGAGAGGTGTCGCGAGGCACTCGCGCAGAGTTTTGCCTCTGGTATTCGGCGGCTATGGATGAACTGGGTCGGTCCGACGAGATTCAGGGGCTTTCGATGGCCCTTTGCTACGATTGCAACTTGCGTTGCATCGAGGACTCATTCCGCGTGCCGGATGACTCGATTTTGAAACAAGTTGAGGCCGAGTTCCTGTCCTTCCAGTGCGACAACGACCCCAATGATGGCGACGGCTGTGAGATGATCCTGGGTCTCCTTGTTGAGGCGAGGCCGCCTTTCGAAGGCCGAACGCTGCCCGCGAGTGAGGTGCCGCTCAAGCTGGTCTGTGTCGACATGGAGGTGTCGCCGTCTGTGAAGCCTGGCTTCTGCCTCGATGTGAAGTTCTGCGACAGCATCAACGGCCGGAGCAAGGTTCCGATCAAGAATTTGGTCTCGATTGAGTCGGTGGCCGTGAAGCCGAAGACCTGCGACTGCTCGATATGCGTGAAGCACTTGGGGCCAAAGTTTCTTTGCGGCGGGGCCGTTCTGGGCCCCGACGGGATGCCCGAAATTCCCCGGGGCCGGAGTGGACGCCCGGTTGAGTTTTGCTTCTGGTACTGCTCGCCCGAGGACAACGCCACAACGCACGAGCAGTTTGATGAGCTGCAGGGGTTTTCAATGGCTCTTGCTTTTGACTGCCGCCTGAGCTGTATCGAGAGCTCGTTCCGGATGCCTCCCGACTCGATTACGGCGGCCCTGGACGCAGACTACGTCTCGTTTCAGTGCGACAACGACCCGAATGACGGTGACGGTTGCGAGATGATCCTCGGGGTCTTGATCGATACACTGCCACCGTTTGACGGGCGTAGGCTACCGGCAACGGATATTCCCCTCAAGGTCGGATGTGTCAACCTCGTCTTGCCCGAGAATGGAAAGTGTGGCGAGTGTTTCGACGTGAAGTTTCGCGATGGTTTGAATGGGCGAGGTAAGATCCCGATCTTCAATCAGGTGGCCGTGGAGAACCTGTCGTTTTTGGCAATCACGAAGGATTGCAAGGTCTGCGTGGACGATGTCCTCGATCCGGTCTTTCAGCGTGGCGACTGTAACGCCTCGAACATGGGCACCATGGCGGTCGATATCGCTGACGCGGCTGAAATCTTGACCTTTCTCTTCCGTCAGGGAGCCTGGAGGACGACGCCCCCGTGCCTTGACGCCTGCGATGTGAACGACGACGGTCGGATTGATCTCGCGGATGCTTTTGCGATCCTGGTGTACCTCTTCGCTTTTGGCCATGAGCCGCCTTCTCCGGGGCCGTTCAGCGTCGGCCCCGATCCCACGCCCGACAAGCTCGGCTGCGAGATCCTTAATCCGTGCCTGTGAAGGCTTCCTGCTTCATGGCTACCTGGACCAGCGGGCCAACTGAAGGCCGCTGAATCGCCAAGTTCCCCCGATCACGAGGCTCCGCGGTCCTTCAATTTGCGTGATATCGCTTTTCCACAGGTTGCCTTGCCTGCAGGAGTCAGCCCCACGCTGGAACAGGATTTGCCAAGACCAGGCTGGGAAATGGCATGGCTGGTGGAGAAAATAGCGCCATCAAGCCACGGTCACTTCCATGGGAGCTCGCCAAATGATGAAGTCGCTCGAGTTACTCTGCTCGGTCGGGGCTTCGCTGTTGCCGGGCTGTCGGGCCTCCCCCTGGGGTATGGAGGAGTTGCAGCCACAGTAGTCGCTGTGGTCGTGGAAAATGGAGACAGTCGCCACTGAACCCAATGTCGATTCGGTTCCGAAGCTTGTCTTTCGGAACGGCCCGATGCGAGGCCAGGTGCTTGCCCTCAAGAAAGATAGGACCTCGATCGGGCGCGACGTGCGCAACGACATAGCGATCCACGACGATGTTATCTCTAGTTTTCACGCTTCCATCCTCCACGAGCAGGGCCGTATCTACCTCGAGGACACAAGCTCCAAGAATGGCACATTCCTGAATGGCAAGCGTATCGAGCGAGCGGAGCTGAAGGATGGCGATATCTTCCACCTTTGTCAGACCGGCCCCGAGATTCAGCTCAGCCTTGGGCGGCCGTCACTTCCCGGCCTCATGGAGGTCACCACCGCGACTTTCACCCGCACGCGATCTCTCACGCAGGCGCTTCGTGAGTTGCTTCCCCGAAAGCCAACCAGCGAGGCTTGCGGAATGAGCCTCACGGGTGTGCGCAAGATCCTTGATTACAAGCTGGAGGAGGCGACGCGCAGGTCGCGCCTCCAGGTGATCTGGGTGTCTGCGATCTTCGTTTTTCTCTCCACTGCAGCGTTGGTTGGCACGGTCTTGATCCATGAAGCGAGGAGCCGTGGACCTGCTCCAGCGTTTGTGCCCGGCACTTCACCCTCGCTCCTCCCCGCCTCCAATTCTGACCTGGGGGTGCGGCTTGGCGTGCGGCTGGACCCGATCTACGGGAGTTTTTTTCTCGCTTATCGCGACACTCCCCTCGGCGAGGCCGAGGTGACGAACAGCGGAAAGGATTCTTTTTCTGGGGGAGAGCTCGTTTTTCGCTTCGAGGGTGCCGCATCCGGGCTGCTCATCGAGCCTTACTCCGTCGCCGTCCCGGAGCTCCGTTCGGGTGGCGTGGCGAGGATCAGCATTCGTCCGAAGCTTTCCACGGAGGCTCTTTCGAGCCAGACGCGTGAGGTGACGGCGACGACGATCGTGTCGCGATGCGGAGCGCCGATCGTGGCTCTCTCGAGGGCTGTCTTCGTCCACGGGCGAAACATGTTTAACTGGGAGCGGCCGGAACGTATCGCCGTTTTCATCGACCCGAACGACGCGGGCGTGAGGGCCCTCGTCGACCGCGTCTGGCCGCTGAGGCCACCGGCGAACCGGGATGAATTTCCACCGCCGCGGCTCGTCGGCGCCCTGACGCTAATTACAGCCCTCGCGAATCTTGGGCTTCAGTATCGCACCGATTCAGGCAATCCAATCTCCGAACGGATCGACTCGAAGGCCATTGACCGCGTGAGCTATCCCGGGGAGACGATTCTGGCCCGCTCCGGCGATTGCGATGATCTCTCAGTTCTCTGCTGCTCGACGCTTGAAGCTGCCGGGATCCCAACGGCCTTTGCCGTGGGAGGCGGGCACGTCCTCTTGCTTCTCGACACCGGGATCTCCGCCGAGAACTTGGCACAAACGCCGCTCGACGCCGGGACGGTGGTCGTCTGGAAGGACCGGGTGTGGATGCCGATAGAATCAACCGATCTGGCGCACCCTGGCTCCAACTTTGCAACGGCATGGTCTGCGGCTTGGCCGAGAATTCAGAGCCTTTCGACAGGCGAAATGCAGATGATCGAGCTCAAGGAGGCCTGGCGCAGCTTTCAGCCCATGAATCCGCCCCCTGGCGAAGCGCGGCTCGAGGAGCTTGCCCGTGGATTGCAGTCGGTCGTGATGGGCCTCAACGAGCGCGTCGCGGTGGCATCGCAACGCATAGCCGAGCTTTTCCTGGAGAATCTCGAGCACCGCGTCGCCGAGGTATCAAGGAGCACCGCGGAAGGTCCCTTGCGTGCTCAGGCCATCGGCCGAATCTATGCCCATAGCGGTCTCTTTTCCCAGGCGGTTCAAGTTCTCTACAAAGCGATTTTCGGTAACGACGGAGCGTCCCATTCGAGCCTCCGCGAGGGAAGGATGCCACCATCCGAGGAGACCTCGACACTTCTTGCGGACCTTGCTGTTTGCTTGAGCCTCGGCGCGCATTCGCAGGAGGACCTTGATCGTGCCGCGGCCTATGGCGAGCAGGCTTCGGGTGGTTTCCCTGAAGGCTCGCGGGAAAAGGGAGAGCTGATGCTACGCGTCGCGCTCATGCACCGATTGCGAGGCGACCTGCTCGCCGAGCGGATCTGGAGCTCCCGGGCTTTCCAGTCGGACCCGGGCCTCGGGGAGACCTATCGGCGCCTGACGGCGGCCGGCGGACCCGTCGCTGGCCCCATCGATGGGATCCGCGGCTTCCTCCGGAGCGCCTTGCGATGATGGGACAGATGGAAACCTCTACCCAACTCCTGGCTCCTTCTCTTCAAAAGGGCCGTCACTCAGCCTTTGCTCTCGCCTTTTCGTGTTCCTGGACGGCCCGCACCCAACGCAGGAGCCAGGTCGGAAGCATCTCATCCACGGGGGACGACCTGGGCGTTTCCTTCCGCGCGGCCTCGAGCGCGTTGTGGTGCGCTGCAATGAGCTTCTCATTGCGCTCTCGCTCGTGGCGCAGATCCATTTGAACCGCCTCGATCTGGCCCAGGGCCTTCCCGAGAAGGCCTGCAAGGTTTTGATTCTCTAGCTTGCGATCCGCCAGGAGCTGCTCTTTTTGGACATTCTCCTTGCTGAGACCTTCGATCCTCTGGCAGCTTTCAGTCGACAGCTTCGTGAGTTTGCCCTCGAGGAGGGAGCGCTTTTCGTCCCAGGCACGTCGCTCCCGAACGACCCAGGCGGAGCCCAGGGCCAGTGCGACGAGCCCGAGGGTCAGGCAGATCCACCAGCCCGTATGGCGCGCGGGGGCGGGGTGAGCTGCTTCGCGAGCATCAGCGACCCCATCCGCAAGCAGAAGCTCCCGCTCGAGAAATGCTCCTGAATCCGGCACCAGGGCCGCGATTCCTCTCTCTTCTGGCCTCTGCCCCCGTCCATTCACAAAGAGGCGTTCACCCTGTGCGATCCACTCTTTCCCTGTCCACCCTGCGGCCGGTTTTTCGTCATCTCTTGAGGTCATGAACCAGGCTCCTTTTCGATCAGACGGACTCTATACTCCTCGCGGGGGAGAAAGACACCTCCCCGCACCGGGCGGCTTGGCGGCGTCCCTCCCCCTCCTCGGCGCTCGATATGCGCCGGGCGCCTGCGGCGCCGATCGTGAGGGCGCCTTGGTCAAGATGTCCCCATCATGGCCGCGAGGAGTCTACCTTTCGGTTTATCGGCAACGCGGGGGCGCATCTTTAGCATTTTCGGAAGATTGGAAAGCAGATTCTGCCTGCCCGGGCTGTGGGAGTGGGCAGACAGCGCTGCTTTTTTTGGAACTTGGGGTTCGACGCAAGCCGCACCTCATCGTACATTTTTTGGCCGGGCTGCCATCTCCGTCGAGAGGAAAGCGGAGGTGGCCGGGTTAGGCAGAGTACGATAATCGTACGAAGCGCCTTCCTCCTCGCAAACCCATCGGAATTTCACACGCATGAAGACGTCCTTCTTGAAGGCTGTGACCCTCTTTCTTGGAGTGGCAGTTGCCACGTTCTTCCTTCTTGAGTCGTTGAGCGAAGCTCAGGATTCCCGGAGCGCTGCCGTCACGAGCTCCGTCGGCCTCGAGACGATCGAGGTGCCTCGAGAGCTCAGGGAGCACGTCAAGAGCTCGTTCGAGGCGTCGGAGCAGCTTCTGGGCAGGGAGCGCGCGTCCCTGGAGGTCCGGCTCTACAAGGCGCTGCGCCCTGAGATCATGGATTTGCTGTCTGGTTGGGAGGCCGTGCCTCCCCGGCGAGCATCGATCCATGAAAAGGTGATGGCTGAGCTGGAGACCTCGAGAATTGCAAGCAGCTTTGATTTCCTGGCTCTGGTGACCCAGGACAATGACGTGCTTCTTGCACGAGACTCAGACTCGGATGCTGCGGTAGTGCCCTTACGGGTGAAGGCCGCCTTGATCGTGGCTGCCGAACCGTTTTTTCGGGACGCCAAGGACTGGTCGGGCTTCGAAGCCCTCCCTACCGCGGTCTCGGCCCCCTTGAGCAAGGACAGGCAGGCTCAGGGCGAGACGTCCATTTACCTGATCTCCGGCTTGGCCCATTGGGTGCGGCCTGACGCTCCGTTTGCCGTTCTCGTTGGGGGCGTTTCGTTGGACTCCTTTTCCCGTGTCGTGGCTACCACACTCTCGACGCCCTCGGGGAACATGCGCTGGCATGCGTTTCTCGACGATCCGCAGTTGGGCGCTCGCGTAGTCGCGGGAAGCCTGCCCGGCGCCAGGGTGAGCCGCGCTTTCTTTCAATCGCTCCTCCAGGAGGGATCGACAGAGAAGCCCGCCTTCGAGGGCGAGAAATTTGCCCCTGGCCGCTGGCGGGCGATCTACGGCCGATCGGACGAGATCCTCGGCGGCTGGGGTATTACCGTCGACCCCGCCAGCCTCAAGCGTAAGTTACCCGCTGCGCTGCCCGTGCCCGTGGACCCGTTCAAGCCCGTCCTGAAGCACCTGGAGGGAAATTGGCCCTACTATGCGGCCGGGGTCGGAGGCTCACTTGCCCTGTTCCTGGTGGTCTTACTCGTTCGAATGTTTCGCAGGGACCGTGAGCTCGCCAGGGCGCGAAGAACCGTGCAAGTGGATCCTGCTGGCTCGCTGATCACTCCGGCCCCCATGTCATTGCCAGCGTCGGATAGCCTCGTGAGCCAGTTTGAGCTGAACTGGAAGACATTTGCCAGTTTTACGCAAGACATGCTTCAGAAGAAGCTCCGGGAAATCGAGGACGCTCCCGTCCGAGGGGTCAAGGACGTTCGCGAGCAGGTCGGAAAGCTCAACCTGGCCCTCACGGAACTGAAGGCCGATCTGGCCGCAGCGCGCAGCGAGGCGAAGGATACCACGGTCGGTGTTGTGGAAAAGGTCGCGACGATCGTCGCGGAGGAAAGCCGCGAGCAGAGATCGAAAATGGAGGACCCGTCTGTCCTCAAGAAGATCGAGGCCGACTTCGATCGCGCGGCCAGTCGTTTCACGCAGCTCGACGAGACGGTGAGCCAGCTCGCCGGATTCCTGGGCGAGAAGAAAAAGGCCGAGATCGAGGCAAGGGTCCAGGAGGAGGTTGCGCGTCTCGAGGGCCTGTGGAGTGCGAAAGTCTCCGAGTTTGGGGTCGAGCTCCAGCAGGCAAAGAAGCAGGGGCAGGAGCTCCTCGCAGACCTCGACAAATCGCGAGATGTTGAGTTGTTGCTGCGGCGAGAGGTCGAGCAGGCTTCAGCGCGTGCGGAAGAGATGGGCCAAAAACTCGAGGAGCGGCGCATCGAGGTGGATGCGGTGGCGAAGGATCGAGATGTCGCCTGGCGCAGAGAGCGCGAGGCTCAGGAGGCGCTTCTTGTTGTCAGGGCGCGGGAGGGAGCCCTGCAGGCGAAGTGTCTGGAGCTGGAGGCATCGCTGGAGCGGGCGCACACCGCTGCTCGCGACGCCGACCTGCGCGAGGAGGCCGCACTGAAGGACTCACGCAGGGTGATGGTGGACCTCGACCGCTTGCGCACCGAGCTCCTGCAATCCCAGAAGGAAGGGCAGGAGGCCCACTCGCTTCTGACTCGCAAGGAGAGGGAGCACGAGGAAGAGCGTGCAAAGCTTTCCGAGCGGGTCAAGACCCTGAACTCTCTCGTCTCGCAGCTCAATTGCCAGTCGAACGAAATGCAGGCCGAATGCGATCGCCTTCGTTCGCTCGTTGCCACCAAGAATGACGAGTTGGCGCTGCAGTTCAAGACATTCGAGGGGTTGAAGGAGGAGAAGGACCGGATGGATGCGGACCGTGCCCGGCTCGGGGCCGAAGTCTGCCAGCTTGAGCAGGATCTCAAGCAGGACCGGCATACACTGGCGAACACGCAGCAGGCCCTTGAAATGCACAAGATCGAGGTGCAGGATCTGACCCTCAAGCTCTCCGGGGCCGAGAAGGAGCTCGAGCTGTTGCAGGCCGCGGTCCATACGGAGCGAGCGGAGGTCCGTCGCATTCGGGCCGAGTCAGAGTTGCGCGAGCGGCAGATCAAGCCGGAGATGGAGGCGATCGAGAAGGCCCTCGAGGTCAGCCTGGCCGAGACGAAGCGTCTTCGTGCCGGCGAGGAGGAGATCTCACGTCTCAGGTCGCAGCTCGCCGATGCAGAATCGCGTATGCGCTCCCATGCGGAGGCGAACGAGTCGAACGCTCGTCTCCAGTTCATCGAAAATGAGCGCAAGGACCTCCTCGAGTCGATTGACCGGCTCGGCAAGGAGCTCGAGCGCGTTCGCACGGAGGCTGACGGTATCCGCTGCTTCCAGGGCACGCTCGTCGACGGGTGCATTCCCGCTGCCATTGTCGCCTTTGACACCTCTCTCAAGGTCTTTGCCTGGAACTCGAAGGCGGAGGGCCTCTGGAACAAGAGCCCAGCGGCAGCCATCGGCCGGCAGCTACTCGAGCTGGGACTGAAGGGCCTCGAGAAGGACGCCGGGCGCTTTGCCGAGAGCTCCCTTCGTGAGAAGCGATCGGTGAGCCTGCCCCAGAGCTCATTTACGGACCACAAGGGAAAGGTTCGGCATGTTCACTTTGCCTGCGACCCGATCGTGGGTCCGAGAGGCGAAGTGCTGGGGGGCGTGCTTGTCGCCGAAGAGATCACCGATCGGGTTGAGCACGAGATTGAAGCGAGGCTGCAGACCCTCTTCAGCCAGAGTCTGGCCAAGTCACTGCCTGGAGCGCTGGTCGTGATCGACGCTCAGAACCGAGTCATCAGCTGGAACCCGAGTGCAGAGTCGAGCCTTGGCGTGTCCGAGAGCCGTGCGCTCGGCGAGAACTTCTTCACGCTCGACACTCCGCTCTCGAAGGAGGCTTTCCGCCGGCACTTTGAGGCTGTCTCAAAGGATCGCGCCCCGCAGCGCGTTCGTGTCCGCTTCGAGGTGGGAGGCGTTCCCACGCAATTCGTGGTGACGCAGGCTCCATTCCTCGGCAGCGACGACGCCATCCGCGGCACGATCCTCCTACTCCAGGAGGCCAACGAGACGGTTGAAGTAGCTGGACGAGGCTCGAGGTGAAGCGGAGTTGTCCTCCGGGTCGACTGCGAGTTGGAGAATGACTTCCCCGGGAACGAACCTCGCACGCCCACAGGTGTGACATTCCGAATGGGCCGAGGAGGACCAGCTCAAGTCTGCTGCTCGTTTCTGCTGGTGGGCGGACCCTCCCCCACGTCGGCTCGCCTCCGAGCGGAACGAGGGTGGAGCGAGGGTGGAGCGAGGGTGGAGCGAGGGTGGAGGCAACAACGACACGCGGCCCCTCCGGTCGCACGCTGCGCGTGCGCCTCCGGGCCAGGCTCTCGGGAGCCGCCAGCTCTCGCTGGCGCCGGCTCCCTCCGAGCCGTTTGCGGCTCCGCCAGCTCGCC
>SXIK01000005.1 GCA_005772855.1 Planctomycetia bacterium
CCGACCAGCCTTCCCCTCCGGTGTCTTCGAGTCCATCAATGAAGCCAAGCGGTGGGTGGCCCAGTTCGCTCACTGGTACAACACCGCGCACCTCCACAGCGCCATTCGCTTCGTCACTCCCAATGATCGCCACTGTGGACGAGATATCGAGATCCTCAAACACCGAAAAACGGTCTATGCAGATGCTCGCGCCCGATACCCCGAACGATGGAGCAGAAACACTCGGAACTGGAACCCAATTCAGCAGGTAGTCCTCAACCCAAATCAGGTACCCATTCGACACATCGGATGACGTTCATTGAGGCGGCAACTACCTTGACACCCGCCGAGCAGAACCCTTGCGTTACCCTGAAGAGCGCGGTGTCGACTCGCGGAAAAAAACTCGTCGAACTCCAGGTCTTTGTGGCGGTCAGATCAAGCATTCTTTCCCGAGGACTCTGGTAGCTCGGATCCGTGGCGGAGTCATGGCCCCGCGTGGGAGGCGTCCAGTCAAGAACCCGTGCATCCAGCCACGGCTTGTGTGCTCTGATGAAATTCATCCAGAGTCTCTCAGCGAGTGAATCCGAGCCCGGCAGTCCCTGGCCGCACCATCGCTCCTGCCGGCGCAGCCTGGGTTGCCTGTGGGGTGGAGGGCGCGGCGGTCATACTCCTCGCGGCCATGAGGGGGACATCTTGATCAAGGCTCCCCCGGGAGGGGTATAACATGCCGCAATGAGTGCGAAACTTCCCAAGAAGTCGAAAGTCATCATCGTAGGCGGGGGTATCGTCGGGACGAGCATCGCTTACCACTTGACGAAGCTTGGCTGGACCGACGTCACGCTCCTTGAGCAAAACAGCCTCGGAGGCGGCACAACGTGGCACGCGGCAGGGCTCGTGGGGCAACTTCGCACCACGAACAGCATGACCAAGATCAACAAGTACTCGGTCGAGTTGTACAGCAACCTCGAGAAGGAAACGGGCCATCACGTCGGCTGGAAGCAAGTCGGCAGTCTCATCGTCGGCAAGTCGAAGGACCGCATGACGCAGCTCCGCCGCACGACCGCGATGGCTGAAATCTTCGGCGTGGAGGCTCACATCCTCTCGCCCGCCGAGGCGCGCGAGAAGTGGCCGCTCATCCGCATCGACGACGTGCTCGGGGCCGCGTGGTTGCCACACGACGGGAAGTTGATCCCGAAGGAGGTGCCCATCGCGTTTGCGATCGGAGCGAAGAAGCTCGGTGCGGAGGTGATCGAAGGCGTCCGCGTGACGGGCATCGAGCGAAGGAAGGGCCAAGTGACGGGCGTGACGACGACGAGGGGCAGAATCCGCGCTGAATACGTCGTTCTCTCGGGGGGCATGTGGACGCGCCAGCTCGGACTCGACTGCGGCGTCACGATCCCACTTTACCCCGTCGAGCACCACTACGTCGTCAGCGAGCCCATCCCTGGCGCCTTCGACGAGCTGCCCGTGGGCCGTGATCCAGACCTCTGCATTTACTTTCGCGGCGAGGGCACGGCCGTCATGCTCGGCGCATTTCAAAAGTACACGAAGCCGTGGATGGTCGACCGAGTGCCCGACGATTTCTCCTTCAAGCTCCTTGATCCGGACTGGGAGAAGTACCAACAGCCCCTCCAGGGGGGCAAGTGGCGCATTCCAGCGCTCGAAAATGCGAAGTTCACGAAGTTCGTCAACGGTCCGGAGAGCTTCACGCCAGACAATAACTTCATCCTCGGCGAGGCGCCCGAGCTGAGGGGGCTCTTCGTCGCGGCGGGCTTCAACTCGGTTGGCATCGCGAGCGCCGGTGGGGCGGGCAAGTACCTCGCGGAGTGGATCATCGATGGACAGCCCTCGATCGACCTCTGGTCCGTCGACATCCGTCGCTTCTCCCCGTTTGCGAACAACCTCGCTTTCCTCCGCGAACGGGTGACCGAGGTGCTGGGCCTGCACTACCAGATGGCGTGGCCCAACCGCGAGCCGGAGACGGGCCGTGGTCTGAGAAAGACGCCGCTTCACGACCGTCTGGCAGCGCAAGGCGCCTCGTTCGGAGTCAAGAACGGCTGGGAGCGCCCCAACTGGTTCGCTGGACCGGGCGCACGGCCCGTCATGGACTACTCGTTTGATCGCCCGAGCTGGTTTGACCATCATGCTGCCGAGCACCGCGGTGCCCGGGAGAAGGTCGCTCTCTTCGACCAGACCGGGTTTTCGAAGTACGTGCTCAAGGGGCGCGATGCGGTGAAAGTCCTCCAGCGTCTCTGCGGGGCCGATGTGGACGTGACAGTGGGGAAAGTGGTCTATACGGGCCTCTTCAACGACCGGGGTGGCTTCGAGAGCGACTTGACCGTGATCCGCACAGGGGAAAGCGAGTACCGCCTCACCAGCGGCACCGCGCAAACGGGGCGCGACATTGCCTGGTTCCAGCGCAACACACGTGGCAACGAACACGCCGAGGTTGTGGACGTAACGAACGCTTACGGCGTGCTGGGGGTCATGGGGCCCAGCTCGCGAACGCTTCTCTCGCGCGTGAGTGACGCCGAGCTCTCGAATGGAGCGTTCCCGTTCGGATGGTGCCGCCGGATTGCGATTGGACAGGCAACTGTGGAGGCGGTTCGCATCACTTACGTCGGTGAACTGGGCTGGGAGTTGCACGTGCCCATGGGCCAGCTCGCGCTAGTCCATGACGTGTTGATGGAAGCGGGGAAGGACCTCGGCACGGTCAACGCAGGCCACTACGCGATCAACTCGCTCCGCCTCGAGAAGGGGTACAGTGCGTGGGGTGCCGAGCTGTCGCCCGAGGACACGGCGTTCGAGGCCGGGCTCTCCGCCTTCATCGCGTGGGAGAAGCCCGGCGGCTTCCTCGGCCGCGATGCGCTCCTACGGCAAAAGGAAAACGGCTGGAGTCGCCAGCTCTTCACATTCGTACTCGAGGATCCGCAGCCCATTCTCTGGGGCAGCGAGCCGATCCTCCGCGACGGGAAGATTTGCGGCTACACGACGTCCGCATCCTACGGCCACACGCTTGGTGCCGCGATCGGCATGGGGTACGTCAAGTGCGAGTCGCGCATCACGCCGGACTTCGTCCGTTCGGGGCGCTACGAGATCAACGTCTCGGGCCGGCTCCATGCCGCCAGAGCTTGCCCGAGATCGCCCTATGACCCCGACAGGAAGAAAATACTTGGGTAGGAAACCGACCAACTCGGGCGGTCCCGATGACAGGAAACTTCCCGAGATCTTCTGCTCCAGGCCCTTGAATTCGGCCGACGGAAATCTGCCTGCTGCGCAGTACGATAGCGATCTGGCTTGCGGGTTGCGCCTCACCGGCGAGACAAGGGAGTACTTCTCGCGCCGGCGCGTCGCGTTTCTCAAGGCACGCATGGAGCGACGAGGATCCCTGGTGGTTCGCTCCATTCTCGACTTCGGCTGCGGGACGGGAGAGACTTCGCTGCACTTGGCGGAGGCGTTTCCGGGCGCCACGGTCGATGCCACGGATGCCGCGGCGTCGATGGTTCACGAGGCCCGGAGACGTTTTCCAGGTTCCATCGTGCGCTTCGAGGATGCCGCCTGGCTTGCACGCGAGCGGCGTTACTTCGACGTGATCTACGTTGCAAACGTTCTGCATCATGTCCCCCGGCAAGAGCGTGTCCGGCTCGTCGCGGCCTTGTCGGCCATGCTGACGCCTGCGGGTGCCCTCGCCGTCTTCGAGAATAACCCGTGGAATCCGGGTACGCGTGCTGTGATGGCGCGCGTCCCTTTCGACGATGGCGTCGAGCCGTTATCACCGCTCGAGCTGGCTCACCGCCTCGAGCATGCGGGCCTACGCCTCCTTGATCGCCGCACCCTCTTTTACTTTCCGCGGTGGCTCAGGTGGCTTCGACCGCTCGAGCCTCCCCTCGGTTGGCTGCCCCTTGGTGGACAGTCCTATTTCTTGGCGCAGCGTCAGGACGTGCCATGAGCACTTCGGCCCACTCTGTGTTCGTGCCTCATGCCGCCACGCAGGAGCAGCCCGGTTTCAGGCCCGCAAGGGGTCGGGCATCGGTGACCGAACTGGCTCCTGCTGTCTGACTCGCAGGACAGGGAACTTTGCGCTTGCGTGGTCCGTTGAGGTTGGGTAGATGTCTCGCCATGTTGCCTGGAGAGAGGCTCTTCAAAATCCCCTTTACCTGAGTGCGCCGATAGACGCGCACGCGGTGTTTTTTCTCTCCCTTCGAACCCCTGGAAGAATCACCCGCGGATACGCCCGAGGACCGGTCGGATCCTACAGTCGGGCTTCACTGAGTTTCTGCCCCCTTGATTTGCCAGCAGTATTCTGGCTTTCAGCACTTCGGCGGTGGCGAACTTGGCCAGGTGCCCAGCTCAACCTGCAGCTCCACGGCCTGTTCATTGAGCGTTACCGCCCTGAAAGGACTTGCCACACCATGTTCAAGTTATTTTACATTGGCATCCCTACTTGCCTCCTGGCTAGCGGGTGCGTTACCTCTTCACCAACAAGCTCCGTTGCCCCGGTTCCTCTGGCCGCGGTCGAGACACGCCAATTTCACTTCGAGTACGCTACCCAGTTGAGCGGATACGCCCCCGAGGCCAGGACGGTCCGCGTCTGGCTGCCTCTGCCTCAAAATGACGAGGCCCAGGCGATCTCGAACCTGAAGATCGAGGCCCCCGTTCCCTACAAGGAAACGCGAGACCCGCTCTACGATAATCGCATGGCCTTCATCGAGCTCGCTGGGCCCTTGCCCTCCATGGTTCCCCTGAAAGTTTCTTACGACGTGGTGCGGCGAGAAACCAAGGGATTCCACAGCGTGGGTGGCTCGCAAGTGCGACCCCGGGCTCTGCAGGCGGACAAGCTTACCGCCATTGACGGCGAGGTCGCCAGGCGTGCCGTGGTGGCAACCGTGGGCAAGGAGGGCCGTACGGAGATCGGCCGTGCACTGTATGACAAGGTGCTCGCAGACGTCAACTACGACAAGTCTGGCAAGGGTTGGGGTCGCGGCGACACCAGCCATGTCTGCGAGGTCGGCAAGGGGAACTGCTCCGATTTTCACGCGCTTTTTATTGGCATGGCGCGCTCTCAGCAAATTCCGGCGCTCTTCGAGATAGGCTTCCCACTTCCGCAGGACAAGAACGAAGGCATGGTGGGTGGCTACCACTGCTGGGCTTGGTTCGAGGAAACCGCCAACTGGTGGAAGCCCGTTGATGCTTCCGAGGCGGACAAGGATCCTTCTCGAACCGACTACTTCTACGGGACCCTGTGCTGCAACCGTGTCGCTCTCACCCGGGGGCGTGACATCTTGCTCGAACCGTCGCAGGCTGGGCCCCCGCTCAATTTCTTCATCTACCCCTACGTTGAAGTCGATGGAAAGTCAGACGCTGCCAAGGTGGAGAACACCTTCAAGTTCCGCGATATTGGTGCCAGTGCTACCCGGAAGACATGAATGCAGCCGCGAACAGTGGTGATGGGGCCTGGCGCAACTCGCGCGGCTTTGTTCAGCAGGCGGTGAGGGCCGGCTGGATCGCGTCGGTCCCTGGCATCAAGCGTGCCAGCACAAGGAGACGTGATAGCCAAGAAGCGCGGCGTAGGCGACAGTCAGCGCGTTGAGGCCATGCCAGCTCAAGGGAAGTTGCTGATGCAATGCCAGGAAGATCACGCCAAGAGCTGTCATGCCTGTCTTCAGTGAGTAGAAGAAAAAGGTCCCCTGCGACAGGGCCGCCCGCATGAGGGGATTGCCCTCGATGGCACCCCTTCCCAGGTGATGCAATGTAAAAAAAGCGTCCAGGATGCAGAAGACAACCATGCTATCTGTCACGACATTCTGCACTTTCCTGCGCGGGATCCCACCTGCTCGCCATGACTTCGGGAACGGAAAACCGCCTTGCGGATCAGCTCCGGGAACCGCTTCGGCCTTGTTCCACGGGCCAATGTCCGGATGATCGGCCCATGGCCACTACCGGCACGCGTCGCACCTACAACACCCGCCTCGCCCATTCCGCCTTTCGCGGCCAGACGCCTGACGAGATGTACTTCGGAACCTTCGGCCACGTCCCAGAGGAACTTGCCTTCCGGAGGACGGCGGCACGTGCGGTTCGCTTGGAAGCGAATCGAGCCGCGTCCTGTGAAAACTGCAATGGCACCCGGGAGGCGAGTTGATGGGCGAACAGATCCTCAACGGGGATGCCACTGTGGGACGCGATGCCAAGAAGGGGCCGAACCGTGGCTCGCGCGAGATCCAGGAGATCGACTGGCGAGGATGCTGGGCCGAGAGTTGGTAATACCTCCTTTCGCTGGCGGAGTTCCGCTCATAAAACTCCATAATGTCGTGAGAAACAGCAGCGCTGAACACCAGCGTTTGCTGGACGCACAGGATTTTATTCGCTCGGTAGGCGGTGGGGGCCGGGTACCGAGGATCAGACGAGCGGCGTCTTCCCTGGCATCGCCACGGGGTCCACCGGGAGGGGCCCCAGCGCGTAGGTCTCGGGGCCGAGGCGGAGCTTCGAGCTCTTCAGCACCCAATCGTACTCGAGGGCCTTTCCAGAGTAGGTGCTCATCCGGCCGGCGATGGCGGTCAGGGTCGTCTCCGCGAGGCGGCGGCACTCGTTGATGGGCTTCTTCTCGCGGATGCTCCGGATGAGGGCACCGTGCATCGCGAGGTCACCCGAGGACTGCTCTCCCGCGTAGGTCCAGGGCTTCTCACCCTCTATGCGTGCCTCGCCGCGCGTGACGTAAGCGCGGCCCTTCGTTCCATCGATGGAGTTGCTGACGTTATAGGTGACTCCGGACATCTGGGCAGCCATGGCGAGCATGGTCTGGCCGTTGGCGTAGCGGTACTCCACCGAGAAGTGGTCGTAGATGTTGCCATACTCGGGGCCCGTGCGGCACTGGCGGCCTCCCAGGCCCGTGCAGCTCTTCGGCGGCGACTTGACGATCCAGTTGCAGACGTCGATGTTGTGGCAGTGCTGCTCCACCAGGTGGTCCCCCGAAAGCCAGGTGAAGTACGGCCAACAGCGCAGCTGCCACTCCATGTCGCTCCATTGGGGCGCGCGCTTCGCGAAGTGCCAGTCGATCACGTTGGAGACCCAGTGCGCCTTCAGCAGGCATATCTCGCCGATTTGTCCGTCCCAGATCCGCTGGATGAGCTCGACGTACTGCGGAGCGTAGCGCTGCTGCGTCCCGACGACGATGGAGAGGCCCTTCCTGTCGGCCTCGTCCGCGGACTGCAGGAGGGAGCGAACCCCCGCTGGGTCCACGGCCCCGGGCTTCTCCATGAAGATGTGTTTCCCCGCCTTCACGGCCGCTGCCACGTGCCCTGGGCGGAAGCCGGGCGGAGTGAGGAGGAGGACCATGTCCACCTCGGGCATGGCGAGAATATGGTCGCACGCGTCGAATCCCAGGACGATGCGATCCGGGGAGACGTTGATGGCTGCCGGGACTTGCTTCCGGAGCTCCACCAGGGACGCGTCGACCTGGTCCCGGAACAGGTCCGCCATGGCCCAGAGCTCGACCCCGGGCGCCGACTTCAGGCAGTGGACCGTGTCCACGGTGCCGCGGCGTCCGCAGCCAACCATGGCGACGCGGAGTTTGTCGGAGCCGCCGGCGTGTACTCTGGCGTGTGAGGAGCCCGCAAGCGCGGCCCCGGTTGCAAGGGCCGTGCGCCGGATAAAAGTTCTTCGGGAGAGTGGGGAGGTGGGCACGTTCTTCGGGGCCTTCCTGTGTGATATCAACGCGCCGCGGCGCTGGTGGTAGGAACCTCTGAAGGAGAAGATCGAAAGGGGAATCTGCCGACGAATGCACATGGTATCCGAGGCGGGCCCAAGCTGGAAGGTTCAGGCAGCTATCCCAACTTGAACAGTTCCGCGGTGCCAGTCGTTGGCCTTGTACGACTTGCGAAGATGGAGGGGCAAAAGATGGCACTACATTCCCGTGCCGAGGGTCGTCCTACGCAGTCGAGCTGGAAGTCGAATCCCCAGGCGCTCAAGGATTGCCCGTGATGCCAAATTGAGCGAATTCGCAGGTCACTTTTCTGGATTCGAAATGCGGCTTCCACCTCCGTGAGCTGGTCTTGGGTTCTCCAGAGTTCCTCGGCACTCCACTCCATGACATTGGCCCGCAGGATAGGGGTCCCCTCTGTCCTCTGCGCCCAATACTCCCACTTGGAATTCTTGGAGATCTCGACGCGCAAACCAGAGGCTCGAGAGACCTCGGTCTCGACGGCCACCTGAAATTTCCCCCCAGCCTTTACTTTTGCGCTCGAGAATCCGCCCTGTTTGGCGCTCGACCTGCGATCGATCCGCTGGCTTCTCTGCCTTCTCAAGTGTCCGGGCGAGGCTCGCAAGCTCCTCTTCGATGGAGTAGCGGAAGAATCCGGGGGGTCAAACCCGTATGGTCAAAATACTCGAACACTGAGGCAGGTCAAGACTGGGGGAGCTGACCAAGCTGCACTCTCGCCACAACTTCCCTGGTTCACGGAGTGCATGGGCTACCATGGCGTCATGCCCTGGAAACGTCTGCTCGCCTACATCACCGGCTCCGTGGACGAGGAGCTTCTTCTCCGGAACGAGCACCTCATCACCGAGAACCGCATTCTGCGAGGACAGATTCGTGGCCGGCTCCGGCTTACCGACGGCGAGCGACGGACGCTGGCCGAG